>JBGTCF010000080.1:0-2695 GCA_041748975.1 Pyrinomonadaceae bacterium | reverse complement strand
TCCAATTCGTCCGTAATACGCTGAAGCAATTGACGATAGCTTTCGCCCTCGGTGATGACGTGGTGGATATTGCGATTGATAAGAGCGTAATAGTCTCGCGGGAAACGCTCTTTGGATTCGTCGAATGTCAGGCCCTCGAGTACGCCTACATGTCGTTCGCGAAAAGCCGGTGACGTATTGATCGGAAGATCCAGCATCTTCGCCAGCGGCTCGGCTGTTTGTACGGCCCGCAGAAGATCACTCGAATAGATCGCGTTTATCCCCTCTTTCGCCAGCAGCTTCGCCGTCCGCTCAGCCTGATCGCAGCCAAGATCCGACAATGGCGTCGGCCCATGCCCGCCAAACCGCCCCTCGGCATTACCCGCGGATTGTCCATGACGAATTAGATAAAGACGAGTAGGTGAAGGCATAAACCGATCTCAATTTTCCGCTGTTCGCAGGACGTCGCGAAATACTTCATTCAGGACATCCATCGACGGTTTATCGTCTCGCTTATCAATTATCTTATCTGATAATCGCGTCATTTCGTTCTCAATGAAAGCGCTAATTACCTCCATACGCGGCTCGCGTTTTAACTCGTCACCTAGCTTCTTTCGTTCGATAAGTCTTTGGATCTCATCGCGGAGTGTGCCGCCCGGCAGTAGTGCATTCACAAGCACGCCGAATTCCATCGGAACGACATCGTCGTGCTGCTCGATCCATTTGATCGCCAGCAGGGGACGGAGAACATAAAAGTATTTCTTTACCGAGACTGTTTCGCCCTTTAGGTATTCACGAAAGTTTCCTTTCGCCATCTGCAAATAGTGATAGGTGCAGGCGACAGGCGAATAGCAAAAAGGTACAAGCTCTTTGAACTTTGCTGAGATCACCAAGTCTTCCGAATAAATGGTCGGGGAGTTTAGCCACTCAAGAAGTGGAGGGTTCGATTTTCGAAGGAGTTTAAGAGCCTTTCGAAGGTCCCAACCATTCACATCAAACTCATCGAGGATCGGGCGCTCGATAACATCTCGTCGATCTTCAACATCGATGGAGAGATACCAGTCAGGTTGCCGGACATAAAGAAATCGAACGTCGTAGTCACTATTGGCCGACGGAAATCCCCATGCGCGGCTGCCCGACTCACAGGCGTAAAAGATGTTGACGGATTCTTCTTGCTCGATCGCGGAAAGCCTTTGGCGAATTTCGTCAAAAGGTTCCATTACGCCCCGACCGCCTCGGCCTTTAGCTTTTCGGTTTGGTAATGGGTCCTTAGCGAATCGATGAATTCATCGATCTGGCCTTCCATTACGAGGTCGAGTTGATGGACGGTCAAGCCGATGCGGTGGTCGGTGACGCGGTTCTCTTTGAAGTTGTACGTCCGGATCTTTTCCGAGCGGTCGCCGCTGCCGACCAGGCTCTTACGTTCGGCGGATAATGCGTCGTGCTGCTTTTGTTCCTCGTGCTCCTGCAGCCTTGCCCTCAAAACGCGCATCGCTTTTTCACGATTTTTGATCTGCGATTTTTCGTCCTGCATCGAGACGACGGTATTTGTCGGAAGGTGCGTGATACGAACGGCTGAGTAAGTAGTATTTACCGACTGGCCGCCCGGACCCGACGAGCAAAAAGTGTCGATCCGCAGATCGTTCTGGTTTATTTGGACATCGACTTCCTCGGCCTCAGGCAATACCGCGACCGTGATCGCGGAGGTGTGGATCCGCCCGCTGGTTTCTGTCTGCGGTACTCGCTGCACGCGATGGACGCCCGATTCAAAACGCATTCTCGAAAAAACGTTTTCGCCCTCGATCACCGCAACGGCATCTTTAATTCCGCCGATGCCGGTGTCCGACGCCTCGAGCACGTCCATCTTCCAGGACTGCCTTTCGGCGTACCGGGCATACATCCGCAGGATCTCCGCGGCAAAAAGCGTAGCTTCGTCGCCGCCCGTTCCGGCACGGATCTCAAGAATTACATTCTTTTCGTCGTTCGGGTCCTTCGGCAGCAATAGCAGCTTCAATTTCTCTTCTGCCGCCGGCAGCTTATCTTCGATCTCGGCGATCTCGAGCGCCGCCATTTCACCCATTTCGTCATCATCCGCAAGGGCTGCCAGGTCCTTCGCTCCCTGCAGGTCCTCGGTCATCTTTCGCACTTCGCGATATTTTTCGACGATCTCGCCAAGCGAACGATGCTGCTTCATCAGCCGCGCATACGCCGACATATCCTCCATAAACTCAGGCGAAGAGATTTGGGCCGTCAGTTCCTCATAAGATTTTTCTATTTGTGCAAGTTTTTCGAACATACTGTTTGTTGCCACGAATGCACGAATCAAAAGAGCATTAAACTCTTACCATTCGTGCATTAGTGGCTAAATTCTTAAGCCGTCTGCGGTTCGAGTTGCAAGGACTCATCGAGTGCCTTGATTGCGACTTCCAACTGCTCGCCGTCGGGCTCCTGAGTTGTGATGTTCTGCAGCCAAAGGCCCGGCAGCGTCATAAGCTTGAAGACCGCGCTCGATTCTTTCTTGGCTGCATAACGAATGACCTCATACGACAATCCCGCAACTAGCGGCATCAAGGCAATTCGCACTACAAGATTGAGCCACGTCGCCTCAAAATTGATCACCGAAAAAAGCACGATCGCTACAAGCATCACGACCATCAGGAACGACGTTCCGCAGCGCGGATGCTGGCGACGCTGGACAATCGCATTATCAACATTC
>JBGTCF010000079.1:0-5170 GCA_041748975.1 Pyrinomonadaceae bacterium | reverse complement strand
TATTGTCTCTTTACCATCCGAGGATAAGATCGCGAACGCGTTCCGTGCCGTGCTTCCCGCAAAGGCCGCGTACGCGCTTACGCGTTGGAAGAACGTGCTCAGGCAGATGTTTTTTTACGAACTCTCGCGAAGGCGTCCGTCTGTCATGAAACGGCTGATCGCTAAGGGCGTCAAGAAAGAGGTAGGCGGCGATGTCGCAGAAAAGCACTTCAAGCCGAATTACGATCCCTGGGACCAGCGGCTATGCGTCGTACCTGATTCAGATCTTTTCGACGCAATGCGAAGTGGTAAGGCATCGGTTGTGACGGGCGAGATAGAAGCATTTACCGAAACCGGCGTGCGGCTAACAAATGGCGAAGAGCTTGCGGCGGACATCATCGTTACCGCTACCGGACTTGTCCTTAAGTTAATGGCCGGGCTGACGCTCGTTGTGGACGGCGAACCGGTCGTTCACTCAGAAAAGATCGCCTACAAAGGCATGATGTATAACGACGTGCCGAACCTGGCACAGGCGTTTGGCTATACGAACGCCTCGTGGACGCTTAAATGCGATCTGACCAGCGAATACGTCTGCCGGCTGATCACGTATATGGACGAACACGGGTACTTGAGTTGCACGCCTCGGCTCAACGACCCGACCGTAAAGCCCGAGCCCGCAATCGATTTCACTTCGGGCTACGTGCTGCGTGCTTTGGGTGAAATACCAAGCCAGGGTTCGAAGATACCATGGCGACTGCACCAGAATTATGTTAAGGATCTGCGGATGCTCCGATATGGCCGTGTCGACGACGGAACTATGGAGTTTCGTCCGGAGCCGGACAAGAAAATATGACGATCAGAAGAGATAGTATCGCTGTTATCACCGGGGCCGGATCGGGCATCGGAAGGGCGTTGGCAGTGCGGCTTGCCGCCGAAGGCGTTGCAGGCATTGCGATCGCGGATATAAACACCGACGGCCTGGCCGAAACCGAGAATCTGGTCGGCCGCACAACAAAAGTCACCGTTCACTCCGTCGATGTAGCAGACCGCGAGGCGATGGCAGCTTTTACAGATGATGTGATCGAGCAGCACGGCCGCGCGACACATTTGATAAACAATGCAGGCGTCGCCCTTGGCGGCTCGGTCCGCGAAGTCTCGCTCGATGAGATCGAGTGGCTGATGGGCGTCAACTTCTGGGGCGTTGTTCACGGCACAAAGTTTTTTCTGCCTCACCTCGAGAAAGAATCGTCTGCACACATCGTCAACATCTCCAGCCTCTTCGGAATGATCGCTCCACCCGGCCAGGCTGCATATTGCGCGAGCAAATTTGCAGTCCGCGGATTTACCGAGGCACTCCGTCATGAGCTTGAGGGGACGAATATCTCAGTTTCGGCGGTCCATCCGGGTGGCGTGAGTACGAATATCGTGAACGCTGCCCGCATCAGCTCGGGCGTTACATTGAGCGAGGAAGAGATCGCGAAAAAACGAAAATTCGAGAACAAGCTGCTCTCGAGAACATCGCCCGAAGAGGCAGCCGAGATCATTTTTCGCGGTATGATGCGGCGCAACCCACAGATCATCGTAGGCCCGGACGCGGCCATTTTGAGCCGGATCGCCCGCCTTTTTCCTCGAAGCTATCTGGCAGTGGGAAATTTCATCGGCGGCGGCGCACTCAAGAAAAGATGATGCCACAGCCTCGCGGCTCCAAATATTCACGAAGCGTCCATACGGGTGTATCATAGCTACTCTATGCGTGACGAAATGATCATTGTGACGGGCGGTGCCGGTTTTATCGGCAGCGCCATCGTGTGGCGGCTAAACGAGCTCGGGTATGACGATATTATTATCGTCGACCGGATGGATGAGACAGACAAGTGGAAGAATCTGGCTCCGCTCCGGTTTGAGGATGTAATTGATGCGGACCAGTTCATGCTGGAGCTCGACGATTACGAAGATGCGTCCGTCGTGATCCACATGGGCGCGTGCTCGTCTACGACCGAGCGTGATGCTCAGTTCATGTTTAGGAATAACTATCGCTACACGACCGAATTGGCTGATTTCGTTCTTGAGAACGACGCGCGATTTATCTACGCTTCTTCGGCGGCAACCTACGGCGACGGGTCGGCGGGGATGAATGACTCTATCGTCGATCTTCACAAACTTCGGCCGTTAAATCTTTATGGTTACTCCAAGCATCTATTCGACAAGTACGCGTTTCGCAACCGAATGTTTGACCGTATCGTAGGGCTCAAGTTTTTCAATGTTTTCGGCCCGAACGAAAACCATAAAGGCGATATGCGTTCACTGGTCAACAAGGCTTATGATCAGATCAAAGAAACCGGCAAACTTCAGCTTTTTAAGAGCGCCCATCCTGATTACGAAAACGGGGAATTTGGACGCGATTTTATTTATGTCAAAGATGCGGTCGATATGACGCTGCATTTTTTGGAGAACGATGCGTGTGGGCTCTTCAATATCGGCTCGGGCAGAATGAATACCTGGAATTCGCTCGCCGATGCGATATTTAAGGCGCTCGATCTGCCTCGCAATGTTGAGTTTATTGACATGCCTGAGCATCTTCGCGACCGTTATCAATACCACACGCAAGCCGACATTTCGCGCCTTCGTGAAACCGGTTACTCGGAAAAGATCACGTCGATCGAAGACGGGGTGGCAGATTACATTCAAAATTATCTGGTGCCCGGCAAATACCTCGGCGACGAAAATCCGTTCTGAGTCCCGCCTTCAGGCGGTTTTCGTCCGTTCTCAATGGAGGTCGACCGTCTGCATCACTATGAATACATACCCGATTTCGTTCTCTTATTCGCATTTTTTCGCGTAATTCGCGGGCAAATTTCCATTTCTTGATCTAAATCTACCATCATGCTCTCGTACTCACCGTCTGCTCTTATCGCTTTTGCCCTTCCAAAATGGGAGGCCGATCCCGACGTCCGCATCGTAGACGCTTATAAATGGCTCTACCAGGCGACTCGCGGCGGCGAACACCTGGTGCTCAACCTTAAGACTGCTGTCGAGGCGCTGGAAAGAGAATGGCTATCTCTCGGAACCCCGTGCGAAGGTGAACTTCTGTGGGAACCTTTGTCTCCGGATGAAGAGATAGGCCGGCTTCATATCCGGCCCTTTAAGAACCGCGGGGGCAACATCGGTGACCTCGCCGATGCATTTGTTGCGAGCAGCGAGGCGTATGGCTCGTCACCGGAAAAATTTCTTAATGCATGGAACGAACTTGGCCGCCGGCTCAATAATCGGCTAGACAGTCCTCTTAATCATTCCAAATGGTCCCGGTTGGACGCCGATATGAAGGAAACAAACTACCCGGCCATCAGTCATAGCGATGCGTATCGGGCCGCCAGACACCCGTCATATCGAATCCTCACAGCGGAGGAAGCCAAGCGGTTGATCAACGCAGCGATTTAGTTGCAACATGATAGAATCAATGCGGCCGAGAGCACCCAGAGGGCCAGCTTCAGCGGCATTGGAAGAACTATCTCTCCGAAGAAGTTCGACTCTTGGGACAACAATCGTCTTGGAGACAGATGCGAGACAAGCGAGACAGCCGGCTCAGGGATTTTGCCCTTAGCGAGGCCGTAAACTACTATGCTTCTTACAGATGAAGATCTTTCACGGGACCGAGAACGCTAACATTCTAAAACCGACAGTCTTAACGCTCGGCGTTTTTGACGGCCTGCACCTCGGTCATCAGAGGATCATGCAGACGGTCGTCGAGCGTGCAGATGCCGCCGGAGCCGCGGCGACGGCGATCACATTTGACCCGCATCCACGTGCCGTTCTTCATCCCGCATCTGCACCTCCGCTGCTTCAGACACTGGACCAACGCCTTGCCAATTTTGAGGTGCTCGGCATCGAACAGGCGATCGTTATCCCTTTTACAAGTGAATTTGCGGCTCAGCCAGCCGAAAATTTTCTCTCCGAGATAATTCGCGACCGGCTTCACGCAAAAGAGGTATATCTCGGCACGGGTTTCGCGTTCGGCAAGGACCGAGGCGGAAATATCGATCTGCTGCGGAAAAAGAGCGCCGAACTAGGCTTTGTTGCCGATGAGGTCGAGGAAGTCCAGATACGCGGACAACGGATCAGCTCGTCCAGGATCAGGCAATTGCTTGCCGAAGGCCGGGTTAACCTGGCCCGACGTATGCTGGGCCGGCCTTATGGTGTGGAAGGTGTTATTATTCGCGGCAATCGTCGCGGCCACACGATCGGATTTCCAACTGCGAATCTGAAACCCCATAATCGCGTGATTCCGCGGTTCGGCGTTTACGCAACCGCGACTCTGATCGAGGGCACGTGGCGAAAGAGCATAACAAACATAGGCGTCCGGCCCACGTTCGAGAATGACGCCGAGCCGTCGATCGAAACCTACATATTCGATTTTGACGGCGATCTATATGGCGATGTGTTACGGGTTCGATTTTTGCACCGGATCCGCGACGAGCGAAAGTTTAGCGGCATCGATGAACTTAAGGCGCAGATCGAACGCGATACCCGCCGTGCGAAGAACTATTTTCGGCACCGGGGCGTAATGAAAATGCTCGAAGTGCTCTGAGCTATTGAGTCTCTGAGCGTGTTTTTAGGACAAATGTAAAGATGATAGAGGCATCGAATCGCTTTGATTTAAGACGGCGAATAGATAAATAGAAAATGGCTGAAATAACAAGCGGGACATTGGTAAAGGAACGAGAGGCGGCCGGGGTTAACGGAAATGACCCGACCTCGATTGTATCGACGGCCGAGCTGGCGATTTCACGACGGGTTACCAATGAGCAGCTCTTAGAGGAGGAGCGAGAACTTCAGAAGGTTGAAACCGATATCCAAAAGGGTTACCAGGGGCTGCGAGGCTATCTGCGGCTGTTTAGTATTTCGCGCATTCTCGCGATGCTCTCGCTCTACCTTTATCTCGACCAGTTCGACGTCCACAGCCAGCAGCAGACCAGGCAAAAGAAAGAACGGCTGGCGAAAGCAAAGCGTTTGACTCGCCTTGCGGTTTATGGCGAGAAGCTTTACGCAGTAAGGCTGTGGTTTTTTCAGAAGTTTGTGCTCCTCGTCCGCCGGTTTGTCATCGGAAAGGGTGAGAATAAGGAGCTTAATCAGGAAAAGCAGGCACTTTGGCTCAAGGAAAAGCTGATCGAGCTCGGGCCGACGTTTATCAAGA
>JBGTCF010000078.1:0-3103 GCA_041748975.1 Pyrinomonadaceae bacterium | reverse complement strand
TAAAGTAAAAAAGCGAAGATAGCTCCGGCCCGCACGCAAAAGCCACCGGCGATTTGTTATCATAGACCGCGAAATACATTACTATCCGCTAATAATCAATGAACAAAGCTTTTTTCGCTGCCCTGCTTTTCACTGTTTCTTCCATTGCAGTATTCTCGAGCGACCCGTCTATTTGGTCGGTTAATTCCAGAACGGAAGTTCTAAAGGGCGATGCCCGCGGTGTTTCGATCGATCAGAACGGCGTGCTGACACTGGCTCCGAGATGGACTGAAACCTTTAAAACGGAACAGTCATATATATGGTCGACGATCGTTGACGCGGCGGGAAATATATATCTTGGAACCGGAGGCGACGGGAAGGTATTTAAAGTAGACGCTACAGGCAAAGGAGCGTTGTTTGCAGACCTCGCAGAAATCAATGTCAGCTCGTTGGCCGTTGGCCGAAACGGCGAGATCTTCGCAGGTACCTCGCCCGACGGAAAGGTCTACCGGCTAAGCGCTAACGGCACCCCGACTGTTTATTTCGAACCGCGGGAAAAGTATATTTGGTCGTTGGCCGTGATGGCCGACGGCAGCCTCGCTGTCGGCACGGGGGACGGCGGAAGGATTTTTAAGGTGGCATCAGCAGGGGCTGACCCTGCCAAATCTATCCTCTTCGATACAAGCGAAACCCATATCATTTCTTTGACGACGGACCGACAGGGAAATCTGTATGCGGGAACCGACTCGAACGGGCTGGTGATGCGTTTCGGGCCGGACGGGCGGCCTTTCGGATTGCTGGATTCACCGCTGCGAGAGATACATGATATGTCGGTGGGGCCTGATGGTTCTCTCTATGTGCTGGCGTTGGGAGAATCTGCATCGGCTCCGAAACCGGCGGAACCGGCTGCCGCTGCGGCCACCCCGGAAAGTAAAGCCGTAACCGTTGAGAAGCCCACCCTCGCCGCCCCCGAACCGGTGAAAAGCCGATACGATCTTACTGGCGCTAAATCGGCCGTTTACAGGATACTGCCCGATGGGGGCAATGATATTTTATGGGCATCGACGACAGTCGTGGGATTTTCTATTTACGCTCATCAGACCGGAAATGGTGTTCTTCTCGGTACGTCGGATAAAGGACGGATCTACAGCATTCAAAACGACGGCTCAGCAACTCTCGCATTGCAGAGTGACGCAAACCAGATCTCGACCATTCGGGTGGCCGGCGGCAGCCTTATCGCTACGTCAAGCAACCCGGGGGTACTGTATCGAATGGGCCCGGAGACTGTCGCAGAGGGTACCTACGAGTCATCGATACTCGACGCGAAAACAGCGGCCCTTTGGGGGCGTCTATGGTGGTTAGGTGCGGGCGATCTTGCGATCCAGACGCGTACCGGAAATACGGGAAAGCCGGATGAGACCTGGAGTTCATGGAGTGATCCGATGCGTGATCAGAAGGGTGGACAGATCAGCAGCCCCCGCGCCCGTTATCTTCAGTGGCGGGGTGTATTAAAGGCATCCGCTGTTCCGGCGAGGCTCGAGGCTGTCAATCTCGCTTTTGTTGCGCGAAATATCGCTCCCGAGGTTCTTTCTATCCAGGTGCTTCCGACAAATGTCGGGCTGATCGCGAATCCACCGGTGCAGATCGATCCGAACATCGAGATCTCGGGAATGGACCCCGCGGTATTCGGCATACAAGTTGTTTCTGTGCCGCCGAGGCGGGCTTATCAAAGGGGCGCAAGGTCACTGCAATGGACCTCGGAGGACCGCAACGGCGACAACCTCGTTTTCGACGTATATTACAGAGAGGTCGGCGAGACTGAATTCAAGCTGCTGCGTGAGAACCTTACCGACAGCTTTCTCGCGATCGACGGGCAATCGCTGGCGGACGGGCAGTATATTTTCCGTGTGGTTGCCAGGGACACCCCCTCGAATCCCAACGGATTGGCTCTTTCCGGCGAGAAAACAACTGGACCGATAAATATCGATAACACTCCTCCGATCGTTACGGTCATAAGTTCGACGTCCGATCAGATTGTCTTTGAGGCGAACGACCGTTCAAGTTATATCACTCGAGCCGAGTACAGCATAAATGCCGGTGAATGGAGGCCGATATATCCGCAGGATGGCATTTCGGATTCTCCGGTCGAGCGTTATACCGTCAATTTGCGCAGGGAAGCGGGCGAGTATGCTGTAACGCTGCGGGCTTTTGATGTAAACGGCAACTCAGGTAACGCGAGGCAAGTGGTTAGGAAATAGATACCAGCGGATCTAGTTGTTAAGCTTTTACTTCTTCGGCAGGGTCATTGTCTGGCCTTCCTTATCGATCTCGAGATGGCGGGTTGTATTGTCAGTCACGCTTGGCGGTACAAGTCGCCGGTCCGATAACGGGATTCCGCAGGAACAAACTCAGTGTTTCGAGGCGGCAAAGCGTTGAGGTTCGCTTCGATTGATTTGACTGATGCACTTGAAGCAATCAGTTGTGCTGCTTCATTTTTACGAATCTGCATATAGCGTGCGATACCCGTACCCAGAGACGCAAAAGCCGGTATTAGCATCCAAAACCACCAAACCCGGCCGCCAGCCATATTTGTCACGCCCAGTACGATCGCAATGATAAGAAACGCGACCCCTGTGAAGATTTTGGTCATCGCGCTTTCCAAACTAATCGGCTTTCCGCTTGCTCCCACCAGCGGCTGCTGCGGGGGACGCGAGGCAAGAGCACCGGTCACATGGCTTAGATCTGTACCGCAGCTGCGACAAAACAGTCCATTATCCGGATTCAATCCGCCACATTTAGGGCAAAACATAAATTATTTATCCTTTTCTCTCTGTCGCCTTGCTTCAAACAATATTACGCCGGCGGCGACCGATACGTTCAGAGAATCTATTTTTCCATACATAGGTATTTTTACCAATGCATCGCAGTTTTCAGCAACAAGACGATGAAGCCCCTGGCCCTCTCCACCGAGCACGAGCGCCGACGGCCTCGTCCAGTCCCAATCGGTATAGCCGGAACTCGCGTCCATGCTTGTGCCCACGACCCAGATATCTTCTTTCTTAAGTTTCTCGATCAACCGATTCAAGTTGGGAACTTTTGCCACCTTTACATGCTCGATCGCCCC
>JBGTCF010000077.1:0-8519 GCA_041748975.1 Pyrinomonadaceae bacterium | reverse complement strand
ACTCGAGGGAGACGTTGCAAACAGCGTTACAGGCGACGGACAGGTACTCTCGAACGATGTTATAGTCGCGCGGCAGTTCGCGGTGGGGACGCGTACGGCAAACCCGGCGTACAACGAGTTTCAGAGGGTGGACATAGCTCCTGCGGCAACAAAGGGCGACGGCATGATCACCTCGGCTGACGTGATACAGGCGAGACGCTACGCCAGTGGCATCGACGCGGTGAAAGACGCAGGCGGGCCGTTCATGCCGATGACGGCAGCACCACCTCCGGCGATGCTGACGATGGGTGAAGCGAACCGTGGGGTAAAGGCGATGCCAACCAACGGAGTTGCCGGTTATCAGGTCACCGTACCGGTCGAGATGAAGACGGCGGGTGATGAGGTGGCGGTAAGCTTCACGCTTGAGTACGATGCGATGAAGCTCGGCAATCCGAAGGTCACACTCGCGGGAGTCGCACCGGCCGATGCCGTTGTGACGGTCAACGACACCGAGAGCGGACGGCTGACGATACTTGTCGACGCGGGTACGCCGTTCTCAAAAGCCGGCGGACATCTCCTGAATGTCACATTCGACGTTGCTCAAACAGCACCCGCGGGCGATACAAAGATCGCGATCAAGAGCGGAAGCTTTTCGGACGCCGAGGCCAATGAGCTTGAAGCGGCCTACGCATCGGGCACGGTCACGATCAACGGCGCGAACGCCCCGAGCGTCCGAATCTCGGGAAGAGTGCTGACACCCTCAGGAGGCGGACTCCGCAACGCACAGGTGACCATCACAGACGCGGACGGCACCCGACGCACCGTACTGACAAGCTCGGCAGGCTACTACCAGTTCGACTCAGTGGCTACAGGAAGGCAATACCGCCTAAGCGTCTCATCAAGACGCTACCGCTTCGCCACCCGCACCGTCGAGATATCAGCAGACCTCGCCGATATCGACTTCATCGCTCAGGAATAAAACGTCCTGACATTCAATCAAACGAGAGCGGCTCCCCAGGCCGCTCTTTTTGGCTGTGCGGGCCTTCGCATTGTATTCGGCGATCTGTCATTCTGACTGATTTGTTCTGTCATCCTGACCGGATCGGCATTCAACGGCATAGTCACATGTAACGTAATCTCCGTCGATACAACAAGTTAGCTCTTTGGCACATGCCTTGTATATAGGAGTGCGACGGATTGGACCGTCGATTTCTCTGCCCCAGAAATAAAGGAGCTTCCTATATGACGAACATGATCACGAAAGCAACACGACGAGCCGCATCGGCTGCCGTTCTTGCTTCGCTGGTTTTTACCAATGTGATCGCAGCCGCTGCGTTTGACGGTGACAAAGTTAAGGTCACCGCAACGGTTATAGCGATGGCGAAATACACCACGAATTTGACGCAGCTTGCCCGTGAAGGACGATTGCGTGAAAACCTAAGCTTTGAGAGCGAGACGGCTCGCCTTGTTAAAATGTTGGCCGAAGGTGGTGTTCGTCAGCCCGTGATCGTGACCGAGGCCAAGGCCGATATGGAAGCGATCGTCGAACAGTTGGCACTTCGAATCGCGAAGGGAAATGTCCCCGCCGCACTCGCAAACCGCTCGATCCTCAAGCTGGAAACGGCAGTGATGTTTTCGAACCTGCGTTCGGAAGCAGACGTTTCCCGTGTTGTGGATTCGATCGTTGCCGAGGCGGCCGCTTCGAAAGGTCAAACCGTCCTTTATGTGGACGAACTAACCAATCTCGTTGGACATAACGCAGCGGCGAGCAAGATCCTTAAAAGTATTTCGAGCGGCAAACTTGTCATGATCGGCGGCAGCGGAGCCGTGGCGTATGACGAACAGATCGATTCGAACCCTGAGGTCGCGGCGTTCTTCACCGCGATCGACGTTAACGCCAAAAGCGATGATCGCTCGCCTGCGTTCCGTGCCGGGAACGCGAGCCGCAGCGGTTATCGCGGCGACAACCTTTCACCCGATCTTCGGGGCATGATGGCAAAGGACCCGACAGGGAAGCAGCGGGTTGACGTTATTATCCAGGCTAAGGACGCCGAGAATGCGGCACTTCGGGCAATGATGGCCGATGGCCGTGCTCAGGTTGCCGACCGCATCGGCGGCTCAAATACGCTGGTGGTCAATCTTCCTCTCTCGGCCTTTCAGACGCTGTCGTCGAGCGGCCTCGTTAACTACATTTCCCCGGATCGTCCGCTAAAGGTCACGGGCCACGTCGAAGAAACTACCGGAGCGACACTCATACGAGCACAAGCCGCTCTTAACGGGCGTTCCGCATACACACTCGACGGTGCCGGCATCGGCATCGCGGTCGTCGATTCGGGCATTCATGCAGGCCATAATGGATTTAAGGATGGCGGCACGTCGCGGATCGCCGCGAATGTAAACTTCACGACGTCATCGATCACTGAAACAAACGACGGTTATGGGCACGGAACTCACGTTGCGGGCCTTGCTGCCGGAAGTTCGACTAGCCGTGAAGGTGCCTACAAGGGCGTAGCAACCGGTGCTAAGATCATCAGCGTCAAGGTGCTCAATAACAACGGCGAAGGTCAGACTTCGTGGCTCCTGAACGGCCTTAACTGGATCCTTCAAAATAAGGACCAGCACAATATCAAGGTCGTCAATCTCAGCCTCGGCACCACGGCCATTGACACATACACCAACGACCCCCTCTGCGTAAAGGTTAAAGAACTAGTCGAAAACGGTATCGTCGTAATCGCGGCCGCCGGCAACCTTGGCAAAGCATCGACAGGACAGACAACTTATGGCCGGATCCACTCGCCGGGCAACAGCCCGTACGCAATTACGGTTGGCGCGACCAACAGTTATGGCACTGCATCGAGCGCGGATGACACTATCGCATCATTCAGCTCACGAGGGCCGACCCGCAGCTTCTTTACAACCTCGGACGGCTGGCGTGTTTATGACAATCTGATCAAACCGGACATCGTGGCTCCGGGCAACAAACTTATTTCTTACCGGGCACCAAACAACAAAATGTCCATTTCGAATCCTTCACTCAACGTCGAACCGGAAGCGGGTGAAACCTCGGACGACGAGAGCATGTATATGAGCGGCACTTCGATGTCCGCGCCGATCGTGGCAGGTGCTGCGTCATTGCTCCTCCAAGTCAATCCTAATTTGACGCCGGGAATGGTCAAGATGCTCCTCCAGTACACCGCCCAACCGGTCGCGGGAGCAAATACGTTCGAGCAGGGTGCCGGACAGCTCAATCTTGAAGGTGCCGTACGCCTCGCCCGTTCGCTGCGCACAGATGTCGATTTTCAAACCCTTCAAAATGGAGCACAAATGGTCGCTGCTAATTGGTCAATACCCGCGGCAAGCTCGAGCATCGCAGGAAACACCTTTCCCTGGGCACAAATGATCACAGGCGATCACACATCCATATCCGGTTCCAGCCTGGTTTCGCAATTCCAGGCGGCATACAAACGCGAAAACACATTTGGCGGCGGCGTTTCGTTCGCAAATGGCAACTTCTCGCTAAACACCGTGGGATATTACACTTACGGGCTTGGAATTAACCGCAACGTCACGGTCAGTAACGGCGGAGCACTCGGCAGCGGGTCTATCTGGCTGTCGTATGGAGTATTGGTCGGCGACGGAGTGCTTGTCGGTGACGGAGTGCTTGTCGGTGACGGGGTGTTAGTCGGGGACGGGGTTCTAGTCGGCGACGGGGTTCTAGTCGGCGACGGCGTTTTGGTTGGAGACGGCGTTTTAGTTGGAGACGGTGTATTGGTCGGCGACGGGGTACTGGTCGGCGATGGGGTACTGGTCGGCGACGGAGTACTGGTCGGCGACAGCGTTCTACTCGGAGACGACACCCCGGCGATGCGATGATACTGGTACTTTTTATTTCAAGGGGGCGTAAATGAGAAAGTGTGGATAAATATCCACTTGAATCACACAAAAAAGGAGGCTGGATTCCGGCCTCCTTTTCTTAGTTTTTGAAACAATTATATTATATCGAGAGAGCGGGCAAGGCTATCATCCTGTTCCCCAATGAGTTTCGACGAACTCTTCGTCTTCCCGGCGCTGCATTCAGCCATGTATCCTCGATCGCGACCTTACAGTGGCAACTGATGTGAGCAGTTCATAAGTGTCGGAATGTTTGACGAACGCATTGCTGAGAGTAAACAATCGTTAGTAGACAATGTACCGACGACCGAAATTTCTCGAGATACTGCTCGAAATCCGCCAGCAGATGGCGCTCGAAGCCGACTATGACGTCGACCTCTTTACAGAGATCGCCCGGTCAGGGGTTCGCCCGCACATCGCTAAAAGTAATACTTCCCGGCCTTCGCCCAAGAACGAACGCCGTGACAGTAGTGTCAAACCAGAGCTTACCCGCACGAAAGAGAGCTAGACGACGAACATGTTCCGTTATATCGTTTCATGCCTGATCATTGTCGCGGTGCTTGGCTTTTCAGCCTATATTTTTTTTCCGTCGTATTGGATCCACAGGTTTGATGAAGTGATAGTTCGGCAGGCGCGGGTATACCGTCTCGACGAAAAGCTTGTGTGGAGTCTCATTTACGAAGAGACCTATTTTCGGCCTTGGTCGATAGGAGCCGCCCAGGAAGTCGGGCTAATGCAGGTCACTCCCACTGTTGCGAGGGAATGGGCAAAGGAGTCAGGATTCAAGGAGCTTGAAAAACAAACTGCTGAGGACGTGAATACGTTTTTGTCCGATCCAGAGCGGAATATACAGGTAGGCTCCTGGTATCTGGAGAAGCTTCGAGAACAATATCGCGGGCGGGCAGCACAAACAGCTATGATGCTTGCGGCTTATAATGCGGGAGCGAGCCGTGTCGAGGAGTGGACGAAAGATACCGATGCAAGCACGCTTTCAGAACCCGATTTCGTCGATCGTATCGGAATCCCATCGACAAAGAACTATGTGACCTCGATCTTGACAAGGTATCGGAGCGAACAATTCTCGAATAAATGAAAGTCCTGGCCGCCAAGTATGTGCTTCCCATCGCATCCGAGCCGATCGAGGACGGAGCTATAGTCTTCGATGGCGGCAAGATCGCAGGTGTCGGTAAAAAGACCGAGATCAAGAATCAATTCCACAGTGCCGATTTCGAGGACATGGGCGATGCTGCGATCATGCCCGGCCTTGTGAATTGTCATACTCATCTCGAGATCACAGCCATGCGAAGCGCTCTGGACGAGGTTGAGCACGACTTTCGTTCCTGGCTTCTCAGACTAAATAAACTGCGCTCGGAACTTTCGACCGAAGACATTGAGCGGGCCGCGATCTTGGGTGCTTCAGAAGGGGCACAGGCCGGTGTTACTTGCTTTGGTGATATCGGCCGGAGCGGGAGTGCCGGCCTTGCAGCCCTGAAAACGACCGGGCTTCGCGGGATCGTTTATCAAGAAACAGAGTTTTCGCCAGACAATAGAACCGCCCACGCAGACTTTCTGATCCTGGCGTCAAAATTTGAGGACCTGCGATCGGAGGAAACTGACCTCGTGCAGGTCGGGTTGTCGCCTCACTCACCTTACACTGTCGGGTCGCAGCTTTTCGAACTGATCGCCCAGTATTCGATACTCAATCGAGTACCGCTCACGATCCATGCGGCTGAGTCAAAGAGTGAGATCGAACTGCTTCAAAGGGGGACGGGATTCTTCACGGAGGTGTATGAAAAATATGATATGGAATGGAACAGTCCGCATTGCACACCGATCGAATATTTAGAACGCCTCGGAGTACTATCGACACAGCCGCTCCTTGCTCACTGTGTCCTAGTCAGTGACCCCGACATCCAGAGGATCGCGTCCAATGGAGCTAGAGTCGCTCATTGTCCTAAGTCAAACGCGAAATTCGGACATGGTTATGCACCGTTGGAAAAGATGCTCGATGCAGGAGTAGCGGTTGGGCTAGGCAGTGACTCGGTTTCGAGCAATAACATTTGCGATCTGTTCGAAGAGTCCAGATTTGCCGCCCTGGCGGCTCGTAATCGAGAGGGAAGTCAGCGATTTATTAACGCTCGTGAAGTGATAGAGATAGCGACGATCGGCGGGGCAACGGCACTAAACCTCGATAGCAAGATTGGGACACTTGATACCGGAAAAGAAGCGGACATTGCTGTCGTATCGCTATCGGCGATTCGCCAAAAGCCTGTTTATGACATTCATTCGGCTCTGGTCTTTGCAACCTGTGCTTCGGACGTAATAATGACGATCGTAGCCGGCCGGGAAATATATAGGAAGGATCACCCTGCAGCCCTTACAGCGTAGATTCCAGTTCTTTCAGCAGTTCGCCCGGGGTCCATTCATTTCCTGAGATCACTTTCGCTACCTTTCCATCCGGGTTGATGACAACGGTCCTTAGAGAGTGATTGAACTGGGTTTTATCGGCCGGATCCACCTCGTATCGTAATCCAAAGAAATCGGCTATCTTTCTGACTTCTTTATCCGGTCCGACTGCCAGTTGCCAGACTCCAAAATCCGGCTTCGCGTCTTTGCCCAGATAACCCAGGCCGTATGATCGCAGTTTTCCGGGCGTGTCATTCTCCGGGTCAAAGGAGATGCTTAGTAAACGGATCTTTTCTCGCCTTTCGGTATCTGCATTCAGCTGATTTGCCAGATCACTGAAATTCGCTGACATCTTTATACAGTACTCGGGCAGAGGACATCTTGCATAAATAAAAGTTATGGCGAGGGCCTTGCCTTTAAAGTCCTTAGGTGAGATACGATTGCCATCTTGATTCGTAAGAGTGAAGTCCGGAATTTCCTTTCCGATCGACGCCGCGGACTCGTTAGACGGAGGCTCTTGCCCAGGTATCGCCGCGGCAATGATCCCTAAATTTTCCAGCCAATATGGCTCGTCAGCGGTGCTGTCGACCACAAGTTCGGCCCGGATCTCCGAACCCGGTTTCAAATCGTTCCAGACCCAATCGGCCCTTATCGGGAAATCCATCGTCATCGCTTCCATAAATCCCTCGATTGGTTCGTGATCTACCGTTGCTCGTTTTTTCTCACGATCGACCGATACAACTTTTCCTCTTAAAGGGTAACGCTTCGCAGCAGATGAGTTCTGCACCGTGTTTTCGATATTGCTGCTGCTGCACGCGGTAATGCAAAAAATCGAGATGATTAAAATTATAAGAAATCGCATAGGTTCGACTCTATTTTGACGTAATCAAAATCCTCAGGCAAACAACTTATTCCTTTCTCGACCGCAGATCCTCATCATACAAGAACTGATAAACGCGATAATTAGCCATCACCTTATAGACATAGTCTTTTGTCTGTGAATAAACGATCTCAGAAATGAATCGGTCAGACAGGTTTGATCTCGCGCGGGCCAGCCAACGGGCCATATTATCATCGCCGCCGTTATAACTTGCTGCCACTGCTTCCGGCTGATCGGGGAAACGATTGAATAGTTCCGACGAATATTTGGCTCCGAACAGTATTGCCGTGGCGGGATCGTACAGATCGTCCTGTCTGAACGAATCGCGGTCGAGTTGGTCCGCAATTCTGTCAGAGGTCGTTGCAATGAACTGCATCAATCCCCTGGCCCCGGCAGACGATTTGGCATTCGGGTCAAAACGAGATTCCTGCCTCATGATCGCAAGCAGAAATCGCGGGTCGACTGAGGTCTCGCGAGTATATTTTATAAGGGCGGAAGCATACGGCGTGGGATACAGCAATTCCAATTGATCTCGAGGAAGAATCTCTAAAGGTTGGTCGCCGGGAACTTTCTTCCATGTGCCCTCAATCAGGGACAAGCCCCGATTGGGATGGTTCCCGCGATTGTAATAAAGTGCCAAACGGGTCGCGTCCGTTACCCTCGATGTGAATTCAAGTTCCGGCGCTGCCTCATCAAATAAGCCGAGTCTGCTCAATTTGTCGGCGGATCGATTAAGTGTCCCCTTGAAAAATATACTCGCTTCATCATCGGTTTTGACTGTAAATCCCGGAACCGCCGAATTCCTCGATCCCGACCTGAGCATCGCTAAGGCCCTTTCTCGTAAAGCGTCGGACGCCGAAAGTCGCAGGATGGATTTCGCCCTGACAATGTCGTCTTCATCATTTGTGCCCAGGCCGGCAAAGAGCGATCCGGTTTTCTGATTGACAAACGATCGAGCCGCCTCGTCGTCGGAAAGCGAGCGTAGCCGCTCCGTTGCCCGCCATCCGTAATATTCATCTCGCCCATCCGGGATAGACAGGTAAACATCGATGGCGTCGGCGTAACGCTTCAATTGTTCAAGTGAAAACCCTCGAAGGAAACCGACCTCCGCAATATTGGTGCCGCCCGGTACAGCGGCCCCGCCCAGTGCGGAAAATGCTTGGAGGCGGTCGAGAGATGTCAGGGCGTTTGCCCATTCGCCACGGGCAAGGTGTATCCGGGCTTCAGTAAATGTGGCGATCGCCTCCGGCAATTTGCCGCGAAACACTTCGCGAACTTTGCCGCACCATTTCAATGCTTCTGTATCCTCACCCTGGTCACGATAAACATCCACGATATTCAAATATGCACGGTCCAGCTTTTC
>JBGTCF010000076.1:0-3318 GCA_041748975.1 Pyrinomonadaceae bacterium | reverse complement strand
ACGTTATTGTCACTAGTGAGAGACCTGCACCCCACACTAACAACCCTAACAGGTTTAACAGCCGGTAATTGTAAGACTTTTGTAAGAGTCGAACGACCGATAGTTCAACGGCGGGCTTGGCCGCCAAACAGCGTTCGCGGCGGCGGCGCGGTGGCAGAAATTCAAGCCACCCTACGCAAAATCGCCCGATGACGGAACGCGGACACTCTTGTCCGCTGTCGACGACGCTTCGTCGGCCTTAACAAATGCAAACTGCGTCTCGCCGGAGGAACCGGCGATGCGTGACATGAGTGCCCGCGCTCCTGCCGACACCTCCATCGCCCGTTCCGGCGAAACGCTGCGCCAGGTTGATTTCGCGGCTTTGAATTGTCGCCGTTTTAGCCCTAAAGTACTCCTGTAACCTCAGATCAAAAATGGCAAAAAAAAGTAAGGGCGTTATCCGGATCGAATATGCAGCCGCACGCTCGGCCTTGGCCGTACTTGGACTTCTTCCTCGTAGTACAGCTTTGTTTCTCAGCATCGGAATATTGCGGGCGGTGCCCTTCATTTTGCCGGGCCTTCGACGGATCGGGCTGCGAAATCTCGAACTTGCGTTTCCCGAAAAGAGCCCGACCGAGAGGCTGGAAATTCTAAAAGACAGCTTTGAGAGCCTCGGCCGCGTGCTCGGTGAGCTGAGCCAGTTTCATAAATTTACCAAAGATCGACTCGCTCAAATGATCGATTTTGAGCTTGACGACGAATCGAAATGGCTTTATGAACGAAATAAGACGGAAGGACGCGGCATATTGATCACGACCGGCCACCTGGGCAACTGGGAGATGCTCGTACTTGGCTTTGCCGGGCTATATGAACCGATTAGCTATCTTGCACGGCCGCTAGACAACCCGAAGATCGATGAAATGCTCAACCGGCTGCGCACTCGATTCGGCAATAGGCCGATCAACAAAACGAATTCGGCAATGCTTGCGATAAAGATACTTCGCGAGGGCGGGATTCTCGGCGTTTTGTCAGACGTAAATGCCCATCCGAAAGAGGGTGTTTTTGTACCATTTTTCGGTGTCGCCGCATGCACTTTGAGCGGCGCGGCGATGCTCGCGATCCGATCGAATGCACTTATTTTCCCGACATTTTGTGTGTGGGACAAGAATACCAAGCGATACAGATTCGTTCACGGACCGCTGCTCGAGCCCTCGAACACCGGCGACCGAAAACAGGATATCGTTACAACCACTGCCGCTTACACGGCCGAGATCGAAAAGATCATTAGGGCATATCCTGGACAATGGATGTGGATCCACCGAAGATGGAAGACGCGGCCGCCCGGCGAGCCTGGAATATATTAGGATTACGTTAGCAATATGAAATACTTCGGTCTCAAACTCTATCGATTGCCGCTAACGGCAGTAATGGTATTCATTGCATGCGTTGCGGCGTTTGGGCAGCAGCGCCTTGTTGTGATCGGAGGAGGATCGAGGCCTCCGGACGCGATGAAGATATTTGTCGAATGGAGCGGAGGCGCTAAGGCGAACATCCTCGTTATCACATGGGCGAGCGGCGAACCCGACCCGAGTTTTGCGGCTCTAAAAAAAGACCTCACGGCCGCCGGTTCGTCGAATGTCGAACACGCATCAACCCGTCCGCTCGACGCTGAAAAACGAGGTCGTTTTATTGCACAACTCAAAGCAGCGACCGGCGTCTTCTTTTCGGGTGGCGATCAAAACCGGATCATGGACGTACTCGCCGATGAGGAATTGTATTCGCTTGTTCGCTCAAAGTATTTCGCGGGCACTCCCTTCGGCGGCACGAGTGCAGGCGCAGCAGTAATGTCAGATCCAATGATGACTGGCGATGCCGACCTTAAGATCCTCGACGGTACAAAAGTCGGCGTTCGAAAAGGCCTTGGGCTTATAAAGGACGTAATATTCGACCAGCATTTTCTAGTTAGACAGCGGCACAATCGTTTGTTTGGCCTAATAATAGTGAATCCCCAAATGCTCGGTATCGGGATCGACGAAGACACCGCTGTAATGATCGAGGACAACCGCAAATTGACCGTCGCCGGCAAGTCGCAGGTGATGTTTGTTTTCGCAAAGGATGGCAAGCGTCCATTCTTACTAGACTTTTTACGAGGCGGAGAGAGTTTTGATCTGAGCAAACGTAAGACGGCTAATGCCTCAAAGGTGCGACAGCCAAGGTTGAGGATGCATTTGAGAAAGAAGTTCCTTAATTTGTTATGAGGTGGGCTTGCCCGCCACTCATTATATCGGTTTTTAGAGGCGGGCGAGCCCGCCGCTAAACTACTGTGGTCCGTCGAACCACTGGGAATCACTATAGATAAGTTAAGTGAGCCTTCTCGCCTGAGACTGGACCGCCGTGATCGCGACTGCATCGACGATGTCCTCCGCCTTGCAGCCGCGGGAGAGGTCGTTGCACGGGCGGTCGAGGCCCTGGAGTATGGGGCCGATCGCGGTGCCGCCGGTTAGGCGTTCGGTGAGTTTGTAAGCGATGTTGCCCGCGTTTAGGTCGGGGAAGATGAGTACGTTTGCGCGGCCTGCGACTTCGGAGCCCGGAGCTTTTGATCCGCCAACTGATTTGACGAGAGCTGCATCGGCCTGCAGCTCGCCATCGATGGCGAGTTCGGGCATTCGGGCTCGCACCGTCTTTGTCGCCTCGATGACCTTTTCAATGAAAGCGTGTTTCGCACTTCCTTTCGTCGAAAATGAAAGCATCGCAACGCGAGGTTCGACTTGCAGCAGGGCACGACACGAATCGGCAGACGCGATAGCGATCTCGGCCAACTCGCCGACGTCCGGGTCGATTACGACGCCGCAATCGGCATAGATCATCGCCCCGTTCGAGCCAAATTTCTTATCTGGAACTACCATCAAGAAAAAACTCGAAACTGTCTTGAATCCCTCCCGCACGCCAATACAGCGAATGGCAGCCGCGACAGTGTGCGAAGTGGTGTTTGTTGCACCTGCGACCGAGCCGTCAGCTTTTCCTTCGCGTACCAGCAGGTTGCCGAAATATAAGGGGTCCTTGACCGTTTGCTCGGCTTCCTCAAGCGTGACACCTTTGGAGCGCCGAATCTGATGATAGTGTGCCGCGAGCTTGCCAAATTCATGTGACTTTCGATGATCCAGTATTTCGACACCATTCAGATTTGCCCTGGCTTCCGCGGCAAGTGCGCGAACCTTCTCATCATTTCCGATGATCGTGATTCGGGCGATCCGTTCGCGCGAGCATATTTCGGCGGCCTGAATCGTTCGAATATCTTCGCCCTCGGGCAACATAATATGTTGTGGGTCTGCGGCGGCT
>JBGTCF010000075.1:0-7602 GCA_041748975.1 Pyrinomonadaceae bacterium | reverse complement strand
ATACATTGCCGTCGTTACATCGCTTCCACCTCGAAGCTCACTTTTAAATTTCTCCATTCTTTTCACCTCTGCATATTTCTTGGGGCTCACACCGACCACCGCCTTAAAGCTCCGCTGTAAATGATATGGGCTAAGCCCGGTATCGATCGCCAGATTATCTAGTGAATACAGTTCATTTGATTCGATCAGGCCGCAAGCCTTTATGATCTTTTCGATCTGCGGATCGACAAATTCGATATCCTTCGGTTTGCATTTCAGGCACGCCCGCAATCCGAACTGCTCGGCCGCTGCCCAAGAGGTGAAAAATTCCACGTTCTCCCGCTTCGGTGTGCGGGCCCGGCACGACGGCCGGCAATAGATGCCTGTCGTTTTGACGCCCAGATAGAACGCCCCGTCAAACCGCGCGTCATTCTCGGTGACCGCCCGCCAAAAAATCTCTGTTTCCATGCCTCTCAGTTTATTCGCAACGTCGACTCAAATCTATCCGAATATTGCTGTAGAATTTTATTATGAGTTCGATCGTGCTTTTCGACGGCGTCTGCAACTTCTGCAACGGGGCCGTCAATTTTATTATCAGGCACGATCACGCCGGGCGGTTTAACTTTGCTCCGCTTCAGTCCGAGTCGGGGAAGCGATTGAAAGCCGAGCACTCGATTCCCTCGGATACGGATTCTCTGGTGCTCGTTGAAGATGGTATGGCCTTTACCCATTCAACCGGCGCCCTGCGGATCGCAAAAGGCATGGGCGGCATCTGGCAGTTTGCGTACGTCTTTGTCATTATTCCGAAACCGATACGCGACTGGTGTTACAGATCCTTCGCGCGCAACCGGTACAAATGGTTCGGCAAGAAAGACGTCTGCATGATCCCGACCCCAGACGTCCGAGAGAGATTTTTGGATTGATACGCTAAAATGCAAACGCGAGCTTCAAAGCACAAGCTCGCACGTAAGCAAGGGCGAAAAACGAACGTAATATTATGAAAGCTACATGGAACAAAAAAGTATTAGCCGAAAGCGACGATACGGTCGTAGTAGAAGGAAATCACTATTTCCCGCCCGACTCGATAAACACCGAATATTTCCAGCCCTCCCAAACAAACACGGTTTGTGGATGGAAGGGCACCGCAAGCTACTACGATATCGTCGTCGAAGGCGAGATCAACGGCGATGCGGCATGGTATTACCCCGAAGCTAAAGACGACGCGAAAGAGATCGAGGGTTTTGTCGCGTTCTGGAAAGGCGTCGAGGTTACCGAATAAATCATTGTGATTCTTGAATTAAGTTGGCCTTAAGATTCCTTGATCTTGTCCCCCGACAGGACAAAATATAGTTCGTAATGGGTTTTTCACTCGAGACATTAGAATTCGAACGGCTGCTCGAGCTGGCCTCGCGCCATGCCCAAACGCCGATGGGCGTCGACCGGTTTGCTGAGCTGCGGCCATTCGTTTCCCGACGCGACCTTGACGGAGCACTATCCGCCATTCGCGAAACTATTTACCTCAACGAGGATAGACAGGCCTCGTGGTCCTTCAGCGGCATGCAGGACCCGTCGGACGCCGTAACGATCCTGCGAATCCAAAATGCTTCGCTAGAGCCTAACCTGATGCTCGATCTATCGCGTGTTTGCAGCCAGGCACTATTTGCACGCTCGGCTATACAGCCCGAAAAAGAAGAGGCTCCGACGCTCTGGAGGATCGTCGAAAATATCCCGCCAACTCTGCTCGCTGCGATAAACGAGATCAACAAAAAACTGTTGCCCGGCGGTGAGATCGACGATAGTGCCTCGCCAGAGCTCGCAAAGATACGCCGCGAGATCAACGCTCAGCGGCAACGGCTGACCCGCTCGCTCGAGGCCGCGATGCGTGCGGCCGGAACCGCCATCCAGGACGAGATCGTCACTGTCCGAAACGACCGCTTCGTGATCCCGGTAAAGACCGATTTCCGAGGCAAGGTTACCGGCGTGGCCCACGGCTTCTCATCGAGCGGAAACACGGTTTTTGTCGAACCTCTCGGGGCGATCGAAGCAAACAACGAGCTGCAAAACCTAAAAGGCAACGAGGAACGCGAAGTCGCCCGCATCCTCTTTGCCCTGACCGAAAAACTACGCGAGCATCTCCCCGCCGTCGAGGCCGCCGTCGACGCCGTCGCCGAACTCGACTTTATCAAAGCAAAAGTAGAATTTGCCCGCAAATTCAATGCCGTTGTCCCCGAGATCACTGACGACGAGACCCTCGAACTCGTCGATGCCCGGCATCCGCTATTGGAAGAGTCATTAAAGCAGAGTCAGCCGCAGATGAACGCGAATAAACGCGGATCATATAAGGCTGAAACACGACCGGTAGGGAGTGTGTCCAAAAGCTCCCCTACTTACAAAGGAGGGGTGGCTGCCGCTTCGGCAGACGGGGTGGTTCTTACGTCTGGAATTGTGCCATCGAGTTTCACATTGACGAAAGACCGTTCCGTCATGATCATCTCCGGAGCCAACGCCGGCGGAAAGACAGTCGTACTTAAGACCGCGGGACTTTTAAGCCTTATGGCGATCTCAGGCCTGCCGGTTCCGGCCAAAGAGGCCCGGATTCCTTTCTACCGTTCAGTCCTCGCTGATATTGGCGATCACCAATCGCTCTCGGCAAATCTCTCTACGTTTTCATCGCATATGTCGAACATCGCGTCGATGATCGACGAATGCGTCTCGCCCTCGCTCGTCTTGCTCGACGAAGCGGGCACCGGTACCGACCCGGAAGAAGGCTCTGCCCTCGGCGTAGCGATCGTCGATCATTTTCGCCGAAATTGCGGTGCCCAGGTCATCGCCTCGACCCACTACCGCGGCCTCAAAATGTACGCCGCCAATGACGAAAGCATCGTCAACGCGTCGGTCGAATTCGATCTGAAGACGCTCCAGCCGACGTACCGTTTGCTGCTCGGCCTCGCCGGTGCGTCATCCGGCATCGAGATCGCCGGCCGGTTCGGAATTCCGCCCGAGGTGATCGCTACGGCTCGTGAAAATCTCGACGTTTCCGCCCAGGAAGCCGAAAACTACCTGCAAAAGCTCCAGACCGAAACCCGAGTCGCCGAAGACCTCCGCATCGCGCTCGAAGAAGAACGCGAAGCGGTGGCGATGAAATACGCGGGTCTCGAGATCGAAGGCGTAAAAAAAGAAAAAGCTCGTCAAAAGGAATTCGAAAGCGAACTCGCCAACGCCGTCGACGAATTCGATCGCCAGTCCAAGGCTTTCATGCAAACTCTTGAAGACAAGGCCCTCAAGAACAAACTCGAAAAAGAACGCCTCTCCCGAAAGGCCGAGCTAAATCGGGCTGTGCTGTCCAAGGTCCAAGGTCCAAAGTCCAAGGTCGTCCGGTCAGAACCCGGAGCGGTAGCGACTGGACTACAAAACTCCCCTCCTTACAAAGGAGGGGTGGACGCCGTCTCGGCGGACGGGGTGGTTCTTGCCGTGGGCTCAAAGGTCATCACCTCCTTCGGCAATATAGGCACAGTCGAGCGTCTCGACAAAGACGTCGCCGAGGTCCTGGTAGGCGGTATGCGTCTCCGCGAAAAGGTGGCGGATCTTCAATTGGCAGAACCGCCCGCGTCAGCGGGTGGTACGGACCTCGGTTCGAAGGCTGCGTCCGAGCCACGGGCTTACGCCCGCGGTTCTGTCTTCCGGCCCATAGACGCCCCCGACGCCGACGCCGAACTCAACCTTATCGGCAAAACCACCGCCGACGCCGAATACGAACTCGACCGCTTCCTCGACGAAGCCTACATGGCCTCAGTCCCCCGAGTCCGCATCATCCACGGCTTCGGCACGGGGGCCCTGAAAAATTACGTCCACCATTTCCTAAAGAACAGCGATCTCGTAGAAAAATTCGAATTCGCCCCATCAAGCCAAGGCGGCAACGGCGCAACGATCGCGGAGATGAGACTGGAATGAAAAAATCGCAACATCTCCGCGAATCGAACGACGCTTTTTTACTCATCCGAATGCCGAAACGAATTCGGCCCAAGTCGGTCCGCGACGCGGACCATATGTTCATAGCCCACCGATTTATCGGTGGGAACGCGTTAACGAAAATGAAGTCCCGTAGGGAGGACTGAAAACAACAAAATGCCACATTCCTACACCTCTCAACTGATCCATTGCGTCTTCAGCACGAAAGAACGCCGTCCTGTCATCACTGAGGCTTTGCGGGAACGCCTATTTCCATATATCGGCGGCATCGCCCGGGCAAACGGCATTATTTTGATCGCGGCAGGAGGCGTTGAGGACCACTTGCATTTGTTGATCTTGCTCCCTAAGACAATGAGCATTTCGAAGGCAATGCAGTTGATCAAAGGCGGATCCTCGAAATGGATCCACGACACGTTTCCGGAACATCGTGAGTTTGAATGGCAGGAAGGGTACGGGGCATTTTCGGTATCGATCGGCAACAAAGATCAGGTCGTTGCCTACATAAATAATCAACGCGAACATCACGCGAAACGTGATTTCAAGTCGGAGTTCATTTCCTTTCTCGATACCCACGGTATCGATTATGATGACCGATATGTATTTGATTAAGATTTTATAGTATTCCGTCCGTGAAACGGACGCCACGTTCATAGCCTGCCGATTCATCGGTGGGAACGATCGCGTATTCTGTCCGTGAAACGGACGTAACGTTCATAGCCCACCGATTAATCGGTGGGTACCGATCGCTAACGAGGTTTGAGTCCCGAAGGGACGATCGGATTTTCTCATTCGTCCCTGCCGGGACTACAGGAGGATTTCACCTGTTCCCAGCGATAAATCGCTGGGCTAGGAACACGATGTCCGCTTCGCGGACGCACGGATTATGCACACCGGAAATAGCCTTGGTATTAAATCTAATGAACACACAGCACCGGCGGCGCGAGTTTTTTTTGCGACGATATTATTACTTCTTATCGCTCTTGGCACCATTGCTCAGGAAGTACCAAAAGCCATTTTGGTCGATGAATTTGAACACGCCTCGTGCGATGATTTCCTTGCCCGCGTTGATTATTTTACCCACCAACTAGCTTTATATCCGGATGCAATTGGCTATCTCGTGATCGCAGGAGACAAGGAACATCTGAGACAAAAACTCGGGATTGAACTTATGTTCGAAGGAGCACTACATTTCCGGGCGCGGCAGATCTCGCGGATCCGAGTGGTACGCGGTCGTGACGCGGGTCAGATGAATGTTCAAATGTGGATTGGGAATCCAGGAAATACGAACGCCGCTTTTTACGACACAAATTGGGATTTTCGAGTCCCTCACGATTCCAAACCCTTTTTGTTGAGAACCGATACAGATCCAATCTGTAACCCTCCGCCAATCGATCGAGTGGCGAGAGACTTGCTTGAAGCGAATCCGATAGGTTCGATCTACGTGATTGTTCACGGCTCAAATGCCCGAGAGCGGAGAGCGGAGATGAGCGTGGCGAGAAAAGTGCTTGTTCAATTTGAACGATCCCGCGTGAGATATTTACTTCGAACCTCCAACACCGCATATTCAAACTATTACTTTGTGATGAGCCCTCCCAAGCGAAAGGATTTGAAAAGCTATTGGTAGTACCGAAACCTGAGACTCTTCATCCGCAATATTGAGATGCTCTTTCCCCAATACTTCATCGATGACCTGAAAAACCGTGCTGATCTGGTGCGGATAATACAGCCGTATGCTCAGGACCTAAAGAAGAAGGGGGCGAATTGGATGGCGTGCTGTCCGTTTCATCAGGAAAAGACGCCTTCGTTCTCGGTGAATCCTTCGAAAGGGTTTTATAAGTGCTTCGGATGCGGGAAGGGCGGGACGGCGTTCAATTTTCTGATGGACATCGAGGGGCTGAATTTTCCCGAGGCTGTAAAGCGTGTCGCCGAGATCTCGGGGGTCATGCTGCCCGAGCCTATTGACGATGCCAGTTACGAACGCTCAAAAAAGAAACGCGAAGAGACCAAAAAGATCGCTGACCAGATAATCGAACTCAACCAGATCGCTCTCGATTTCTGGGAAGCCGAACTGCAGAAAAAGAACACCAAGGCCAAAGCGGCACGCGAGTATCTCGCGGCTCGGGGCATATCCGAAGAGGTCCAAAAAGCATTCCACATCGGCTTTTCGCCAGATAAATGGGATGCACTGCTCAATTTGCTGAAGAAAAAGGGAGCTGACGAAAAGCTGATCGAGCAATCCGGTCTGGTCTCGATCAATGAGGAAAAGGAACGCGTCTTCGACCGTTTTCGCGGGCGGATTATGTTTCCGGTTCTCGATGTCAACGGCAAGCCGATCGCCTTTGGAGCCCGTGCCATGGGCGATGACCAGCCAAAGTATCTCAATTCACCCGAAACGCCGGCTTATACAAAAGGCCAGCATCTTTACGGGCTGTTTCAAGCAAAGAACGAGATCAGGCAAAAGAAGTTCGCCATTCTCGTCGAAGGCTATCTCGATCTGATCGCTCTTTACCAATTTGGGATCACAAATGTCGCGGCCAGCCTCGGCACGGCCTTTACGCCCGAGCAGTCAAAACTGTTGAACCGCTTTACCAAGCGTGTTGTTATCAATTACGATGGCGATCCCGCCGGCATCAAGGCGGCTCGACGTGCGATCGAGCATCTGCTGCCGCAGGATTTTGACATTAAGGTCCTAGTGCTGCCCGACGCCAAGGACCCGGACGATTTTATCCGTGAAAATGGAGTTGACGCCTATAATGAGGCCCGCGGTAAGGCCGCACCTTTCCTACGATTCGCCCTCGACGCGTCTGTCAAGGACCGCAATCTGCACAACGCAAAGCATAAGGCTGAAGCGATCGAGGATTTTCTCCCCATAATTTCGGCGATCACAAACAGCATTCAGCGGCGAGAGAGTTTTGATCAGGCGATGGAATTTTTTCAGGTGAACGATGCCGGATTGCGACGTGAGCTTTGGAATTCCCTTAAGAGTGTCGGAACAACCAATACGCAAAATATCACCCAGCGTGTATCAAGGGCCGCCAGAGCAAAGATCACGCTTGCCGAACGCCGTCTTCTCGAACTTCTGGTCTTTGACGAGGCCCTCCGGAACATCATCTTGCCCCAACTCGAACCTAGCGATTACGAACGGCTAGCCACGGCTGAGCTTTATTCGGCATTTGTCGCCATCCAGCAGGGATCAAAGGAAATATCGCCTGAGGCGCTCGTAGATCACATCGGCGATGATGAGGCAGCCGTGGACCTCGCCCATCAACTGCTGAAAGGCGAGCCCAGGCGTCAACCTGATGACGCGATCGACGATGTACTGACCCAGGCTGAGGACTGTGTATTCTCATTGCGAAATATGGCGATCGCCAACCGCATTATGGACATTAGCCGCGAGGCGTCACTTGCCGAACAGGCCGGCAATGCCGACCTTTTTAGCCAACTAACGTTCGAACAACTGGAACTCGAAAAAATCCGCCGCGAGCTTCAGCGTCGCGTCGTAGATATGTGATATAGTTTTGGGTTTACGCTAGCTCTCCGGTTTCGAAAATAACTGGTGTATTAGGCGTTATATGTATTCATTGCGAACAACGATTTATACTGCTATCTAATCAAAAGTTTTTCATATATGGCTGATTACGACGAAAAAGAAGA
>JBGTCF010000074.1:0-8843 GCA_041748975.1 Pyrinomonadaceae bacterium | reverse complement strand
GCTCCGTCCATCTGGGCCGCACCCGTGATCATGTTCTTTACATAATCGGCGTGGCCCGGACAGTCGACGTGAGCGTAGTGACGGTTCGCCGTCTCGTACTCAACGTGCGACGTCGCGATCGTGATACCACGGGCCTTTTCCTCAGGTGCGTTGTCGATCGAATCGAACGACCGAAACGCCATCTTCGCGTTATGCTTTGACATCACCTTTGTGATTGCCGCCGTCAATGTCGTCTTGCCGTGATCCACGTGACCAATTGTCCCAATGTTCACGTGCGGCTTGCTGCGGTCGAATTTCTCTTTGCTCATGTCTTCTCCTGAAATAGTTCTGAGTCGCGCCTTTAGGCGGCCCCTTGGTAGCGTTGAGCCGCCCAAAAAGGCGGTACTCAAAACCTAAGTACTAACTCCCGTTCCCTTGATCTTTGCGATAACCTCTTCCGCAACATTACGCGGCGCCTCGGCGTATCGCTCAAAATGCATACTTGACGTCGCACGTCCCTGCGTCGAGCTTCTCAGATCGGTCGTGTAGCCAAACATTTCCGAAAGAGGAACAAATGCCGTAACGACCGACACATTGCCCGGACGCGGTTCCATCTTGTCGATCTGGCCGCGGCGGCGGTTAAGGTCGCCGTTGACCGCTCCCATATATTCTTCGGGAGTCACGACCTCAATACGCATAATTGGTTCGAGAAGCACCGGCTTTGCCTTTTTGACCGCATCCTGAAACGCAAAGGAACCGGCCAGCTTAAATGAAATTTCGTCCGAATCGACCTCGTGATATGAACCAAAAAGCAGGCGGACCTTAATATCAACGAGTTCATAACCCGCCAGATAACCACGGCCCATCGCATCTCTGATGCCTTCCATCGTCGGCTTGATAAACTGCCGCGGTATCGAACCACCGGTGATCTTGTCCTCAAAGACAAAACCTTCGCCCGGAGCCGGCTCGATCTCGAGTTCGACGTGGCCAAATTTTCCGCGGCCTCCCGACTGCTTCTTATATATCTCTTTGCCGGGTGCCGATGCCGTAATGGTTTCGCGGTACGCAACCTGCGGTTTACCAACGTTGGCCTCGACCCCGAACTCACGCTTCATGCGATCAACGATGATCTCGAGGTGAAGCTCGCCCATACCGGCGATGATCGTTTGGCCAGTTTCGTGGTCGGTCGTAACCTGGAATGACGGATCTTCCTGGGCGAGGCGATTGAGTGCGATGCCCATTTTGTCCTGGTCCTGACGGGTCTTCGGTTCTACCGCGACACGTACGACCGGTTCCGGGAAATCCATCGATTCAAGAATGATAGGCTTCGACTCGTCCGAGACGGTGTCACCGGTCGTGGTATTTTTCATACCGCCGATCGCGACGATCTCGCCTGCCGATGCCGATTCGACGTCTTCACGCTTGTTTGCGTGCATGAGCATCAAACGCCCGACGCGTTCTTTTGAATCTTTGATCGTGTTCGTCACGTACGAACCCGAAGTGACCGTTCCCGAATAGATACGCACAAATGCAAGCTGTCCGAGATGCTTATCGGCCATCAATTTGAAAACAAGGCCCGAAAACGGAGCTTTCGCATCCGGCGGACGGCTTTCGTTCTCACCGGTTTTAGGATTTTCGCCCTCGATCGCAGGAATATCGAGCGGGCTGGGAAGGAAATCGACAACGGCGTCAAGCAGCGTTTGAACACCTTTATTCTTAAACGCCGAACCGGTGAATACGGGAACGATCTTCATCGCCAACGTTCCGGCACGCAAGGCTTTCCGAATTTCGTCCTCAGAAACAGCCTCGCCTTCGAGGTATTTCATCATCAGATCGTCGTCAATTGCCGAAACGGCTTCGACGAGTTTTTCCCGTTGAGCTTTTGATTCTTCGAGGAGGTCAGCGGGAATGTCAACAATGTCGTAATTTGCGCCCTTTGCTTCGTCGGTCCAGACAAAGGCTTTCATGGTGATCAGATCGACAACGCCTTTGAAGTGCTCTTCAAGGCCAATGGGGACCTGCATTGCAACTGCATTAGCACCGAGCCGGTCCAGAATCGACTGAAAGCTCCGGTCAAAAGAAGCACCCGAACGATCAAGCTTATTAATAAAGCAAATTCGGGGAACGCCATACTTGTCAGCCTGACGCCAAACTGTCTCTGACTGCGGTTCGACCCCGGCAACTCCGTCAAAAACGCAAACCGCACCGTCCAAAACTCGAAGGGACCGCTCAACTTCCATCGTGAAGTCAACGTGTCCCGGTGTGTCGATAATATTAATGCGGTGCTCGACGTTATTACGCGTCCAAAAACAGGTCGTCGCAGCCGAGGTAATTGTAATACCGCGTTCCTGCTCCTGCTCCATCCAGTCCATCGTCGCCGTTCCTTCATGAACTTCGCCGATCTTGTGCGAAACACCTGTGTAGAACAAAATGCGCTCCGTCGCCGTGGTCTTACCCGCGTCGATATGGGCCATAATGCCGATGTTTCTAAATTTGTCTAAACTAATGTTAGCCATAAAACCGTCACAAGTGAACCGTAACAGGTGACAAGAAAATCCTGTCACTTGTCACCTGTCACCTGTCTCTAAAATCTGTAATGTGCAAACGCCTTATTTGCCTCGGCCATGCGGTGGACGTCGTCCTTTTTCTTCATTGCCCCGCCGCGGCCCTGTGCCGAATCCAGAAGTTCGCCCAGAAGGCGGTCTTCCATCGTCTTTTCGCTCCGGTTGCGGGCATTCGTCACGATCCAGCGGATCGCCAGCGTATTGCGGCGGTCGCGGCTGACCTCGAGCGGTACCTGGTAGGTCGCACCGCCGATACGGCGTGATTTAACCTCCAGCGTCGGAGCTACGGAATCAAGTGCCTTCTTAAACATCTTGAGCGGCTCTTCGCCCGACTTTTCGCCCAATTTCGTCATCGCGCTATAAAAGATCTGCTCGGCAACGCTCTTTTTACCCTGCCACATCAGGCCGTTGATAAACTTCGTCACCGCGATACTGTTATAGATCGGATCCGGTAAAACTTCTCTTTTTCCTGCAACTCTTCGTCTTGGCATATACTTATGGAACGCGGACACTCTTGTCCGCTCTTTTATCAGTTTGCGGACAAGAGTGTCCGCGTTCCGCTATTTCGCTCCCTTCGGTCTCTTAGCTCCATACTTCGAACGCGACTGGTTGCGGTTAGCAACTCCCGAAGCATCCAGCGTTCCGCGAATAACGTGATAACGCACACCCGGAAGATCCTTTACACGGCCGCCGCGGATAAGCACGATCGAGTGCTCCTGCAGGTTATGACCGATACCCGGAATGTAGGTCGTGACCTCGATCTGATTTGTCAGGCGGACACGTGCAACCTTACGAAGGGCCGAATTAGGCTTCTTAGGCGTCGAGGTATAAACACGCGTGCAAACACCGCGCTTCTGCGGATTTGCCTGCAGGGCGGGACTCGCGGTCTTATACTTGACCCTCTGGCGTCCTTTGCGAACTAACTGATTAATAGTCGGCATAATTTCACGGAGCGCGGACACTCTTGTCCGCATGAGCGTTGCTTCATCGCTCAGTAATCGACTCGGTTCCACAACCAAACCGGCCCAACTTTCAACTTCGGTGGCCGCCGTGCGGCAATGCGGACATGAGTGTCCGCGTTCCTAACTTCAAAACGGCAAAACTAACGTCTTACCTGACTCTTGCTCGGATCAGATCCGGCAGTTAGCTCAAGCAGCTCTCGCTGAATGAATTAATTAAAATGTTCTACACCAAGAGAATCAAGGCTTTGCTGTAGCGTGGCATATAAGAAATGTTCTGATTCGCCCACGGACGGTGATGCCCGATTTTACGCAACAATTACTTCCTTCAATTCTCAAAAACCCGCGCCCAAAGCACCCTGAGGCCCAAGGACTAACCAGACCGTTAAGTCCGAAACTTTAGATACTATGATTTTGGGAAAAATGTGTCAAGCCGCGAGGGGGCAAAAATAGGAGCGGGTGTTTGCCCCGCTCCTATGCGAAAAATCAAAAGTACTTACCTTCTAGGTTCGAGTATGATCTCGCGAGAGAGTCGACTCCCCAGCACTTCCCGAATGGCAAGACGCTGGTTGTACCCCTCCATTTGTTTCTGGTCGTTTCCGACCACAGTTTGAGCAAGATTATCAGCCTTTTGGGTGTTTGCTTCCATGGTCGCGAGGTCCTTGTATTCGGTCATTAGCATGATATTGAAATCATTGGGGTTGTGGGGTTCCGACGTTATCACCTTGTAAGAAACGATGATCCCTTCTTTTTTCATAGCTTCCTGATTTCTTTTCCAGTCCGTTGCAAGGTAATTAAGGTAAGCGGTCTCCATGCCCGGTTTCATCTTTATGTATGCGATATCCCACACGCTGCCATCATGGAATGGACGCTTGACCTGCGCCATGGAAATACCGGAAACGATCAATGCGATAGCAACAAAACACAGTACGACAATACTTCGAATTCTCATTATCTCTCCTCCTGTCCTGAAAAAAGAAGATGCAGACGTAGGCGTATTGAAAAGCCTGCCGTGCATCTACAAGACCGGCAGCCGCCAGGGCATGGGATGAAAAAACTGTGGGTGATTCTCGACCATATTACACCAATTGCAAACCATGTCAATGGGTTCTGTCAAAGTATTTGAAAAGACCAAAGTTGATGCTTTGCGGGTAGTTTGTTAAAGTCTTGAGTTTCGCGCGTGACGGCCCGTTGAGGCTGTATATAGTTATATAGTAATGAGTAACAACACAATGACTGATTTCGAAAGAGATTTAGATAAATTCACCGAAACCGATTGGCTCGCTGCTGTGGAAGAGTTGCTGCCCGAGATCCACGAGGTCGATCGTAAGGCCGTACAGATCTGGTTTCGGTTCTTTCCGCTGGAACTGCACAGGCATGTTCAGTCCGCGGAGAACCGCGAGGAGATGATCCACGGATTTGCTCTGCAGGGTGATTTTGAACTGAAGGGCCAGATCGATACGTCGCACCATTTTCTTTACGGCCACCGTTACTGGAAGACGGTAAAGGCCGCGATCGAGGCTGAGTCGGCTGTTTTCTCGGGTCAAACCCCTTCGCTTGTCAACGAGATCAGGGCGGTTGGATCATTGGTTGCCGAAAAGCTAAAGGTCGAGCCGCAATTGGTCAATGCCATCACTGCAGTCGGCCTGATGACGCTCAATCAGGTCGGGCTTGAAGCATTCAAGGCCGCGGCCGGTGAAACCAAAAAGCCGACCGGCGTTATGTCCAAATCACCCGACGCGATCGTCGCGGAGCGTGCGAAAGACGATTCTCAGGGCATGCTTGGCTTTCTCAGAACCGTAGATAAACAATTCTCGGTCAATTTCGCGGGGCCGCATTACGCTGGCAAATTCCGCATCATGGCCGAAGAAGAGATCGCATCGGCCTCTCAGAAAGACCACTCGCGAGACTGGCGTGCCGAGGACGAACGCAGTTGGGAAGGCCCCGTCCCTATCGAATGCACCGCTGCCTCGTGCGGCACATGCTGGGTAGGCGTGCTCGGCGGCGAAGACAAGCTTACACCGATCGAACGCCGCGAACGCCGCCAGGTAAAGGTGTTCGGCTATAATCAGCCCGAGAACGAAAATCCATTCATCCGCCTCGCTTGCCAGGCCCGCGCCCACGGCAACGTCACCATCGTCATCCCGCCCTGGAACGGCGTATTCGGCAAAAAGGTCTACGGCAACATCGAGCACGTAGAACTCGAACCCGTAACAACATCCGCCAAAGCACTAAGAGAAACCATCTCGTCAGCTACCTCGGGCGAGTAAGAATTTTCAGCCACGAATTACACGAATATCACGAATTATTTTATCTTCCCTTATTCGTGTAATTCGTGGCCAAGCTCTTCTCAAGTTAACATCACTCCGCAACTCCAAGTCTCTACATCTCTGCGTCTCTGCGGGTTTGACAAGTTTCTTGTCCATCGGCACCTTTTGCGTTCTTTTCCTCTATACGTGAAAATTCCCTTTCATGTCAGATACTCGCGGCAAAAACTTTCACCCGGTTTACTTCGTCATTGCGGCCGTACTTTTGTGGAGCACGGGCGGGCTTTTTATTAAGCTCACTACGCTTGATGCTTATCAGGTAACATTCTTTCGTTCACTTTTCGCCGGCGTTACGGTACTGCTGCTCACCGGAAAAAGCGGTTTACGGATCAACTTTTTCGGGCTGTGCGTTTCCGTCATTTATGCAGTGCTACTTTTCCTTTTTGTCTGGGCGACAAAACAAACTACCGCCGCCAACGCGATCTTTCTCCAGTACACGGCGCCGGTTTACATACTCATCCTTGCACCGTTTGTTATCGGCGAGAAATTTCACATTCGTGACCTTTTCACTGTCATATTCTGCATCGCCGGAATGAGCCTTTTCTTTGTCGGCGATCTTTCGATCGGTGATTACCAGGGTAACCTCGCCGCACTCGGCTCGGGCGTATTCCTCGGGTTGTACATAATGCTGCTCAGGCACCCGAAACTAACCGGGATACAAATAACGGGTGACAAGTCACAGGAACCTTTAACGCACTCCGGCTCCCCTCCTTACGAAGGAGGGGTGGCAGCCGCTGCGGCTGACGGGGTGGTTCTTTCGCCTTCGGCTACGCAACGCATAACGCCACTAAACCCCATAAACACCGTGATCTACGGCAACTTCCTGCTCGCGATCGTGACATTACCAAGCGGCATCACAGCCATTAACACGGCAACCGACGGGATATTGGCCGGGACAATGCCGCTCAGCGTACCCCTGACTGACCTCTTCGCGGTCGCTTTCCTCGGCATCGTCCAGATCGGTATCGCTTATATCTTATTTATTAAAGGAGTGTCCGGCGGTACTCGCCCGCTCGACGCAAGCATCATAGGGTTCATCGAACCGCTCCTCAATCCAGTCTGGGTTTTCCTCTTCATCGGCGAATCTCCCTCCAAATGGGCGCTCTTAGGCGGCACGATCATCATTGCAACTGTTGTCCTGCATACCGTAGCTCAATATCGGAGAAAGCCGCTAAAGAATTAACCACGGACAAGTTTAATGGTTATTTCTTTAAACCCTATTTATCCAATCATCCGGTTTGTTTCTTTCGATCGCGGCCCAATGTCTACCCTAGAACCGACGCCTTGGGACCGAGTGTTCCTCCGTGTGGCCAAGTGGCGATCGGGACCAATCGCCGTGTCTTGTGCAGTAATTAATCTCGTTTCTAAAAAAAAAACGAACGGAACCTGATCCAAGGGCGTATAGTATGCGAGCCGGCCAAATAATATGAATTGTCCAAACTGCGGTACACCGACCCTCGCCGAACACGAATTTTGCCGCGCTTGCGGCAGAGCTCTGACTTTGGACGAACCGCGTCGCGTTCGCCCTCAAACATGGGGATTTATCACGCTGATGTTTATGTTCGGCGGCATTATGGTTGCACTGACCGGCAAAATGCTCGATCTGAGGTGGTTGACCTTTCTCGGAGTATTTAGCAGCATTAGCGGTATGTTCCTAATGGCGTCCCTTGGCATGATGCGGCAATCCAGACAGCGAAAGAGCAAGCCTACCCGCACTCCGGAGGCGGAATCCCAATTGCAAGCCCAAACGACAAACAAACTTCTCCCCATCGGTGAAAACAACTTCATCCCCAGCGTCACCGAATCCACCACAAACCTGCTCAAAACTCCGAACGCGGACGCCCACTCCAAGTAATCACTGCGTAGCGACCGGAGGCATTTAGTTAAATTATTCTAATCATTGATACGTTTTTTTATAAGCCTGACGAATAACTTCAAATATAGCGACTAATTATCTGTTAACTTAGTTTTTCGTGCGATAATCGGATAAAATCATCTGATTGGAGAAAATCTAAAATTATGATCGATTTAAATATACCGTCTAACGTCACCAACCAGGAGTTGATCCGCTGGGTAACTGACGCGGTTGAGTTGTGTAGGCCCGATTCAGTTTATTGGTGCGACGGCTCGCAGGAAGAGTACGACCGCTTATGCCAGGAAATGGTCGATGCGGGCACTTTTATCAAACTAAACGAAGAAAAGCGGCCAAATTCATTCCTGGCCCGCTCGCATCCGTCGGACGTGGCGCGTGTCGAGGACCGCACCTATATCTGTTCTATCGCCAAAGGCGATGCCGGGCCGACAAATAACTGGATGGCTCCTACTGAGATGAAGGCCCTCCTCAAAAAGAAATTTAATGGCTGCATGACCGGTCGCACGATGTACGTTGTGCCCTTCTGCATGGGCCCGATCGGCTCACCAATATCGCAGTTCGGTATCGAGATCACCGATTCGCCCTATGTGGCCGTGAATATGAAGATCATGACCCGCATGGGCACGAAGGCCCTGGAGGCTCTCGGTAGTGGCGAATTCACCCGCTGCCTGCACTCGGTCGGAATGCCTCTGGCTGAGGGGAAAGCCGATGTCTCGTGGCCCTGTTCGCCCGATCCGAAAGACAAATATATCGTCCACTTCCCCGAGGAAAATTCGATCGTATCTTACGGATCGGGCTACGGCGGGAACGCTCTGCTCGGTAAAAAGTGCCTGGCTCTGCGAATAGCCTCGACGCTCGGACGTGCTCAGGGCTGGCTCGCCGAGCACATGCTGATCGTCGGTGTCGAGTCGCCCGACGGGCAAAAAGATTATGTCTGCGCGGCGTTTCCATCGGCCTGCGGCAAGACAAATTTTGCGATGCTTATTCCGCCCAAGGCCTTTCAGGAAGAGGGCTGGAAGATCACGACCGTAGGCGACGATATCGCCTGGATCAAGCCCAATGAACAAGGTAAACTCCACGCGATCAATCCAGAAAATGGGTTTTTCGGCGTCGCACCGGGAACGAATTATAAGACCAACCC
>JBGTCF010000073.1:0-2552 GCA_041748975.1 Pyrinomonadaceae bacterium | reverse complement strand
AATTTTACCTTCTTCATCGATCAGGAACGTCTTGCGGTTGGTTCCCATATACTTCTTCCCGTACATGCTCTTTTCGCCCCAAACGCCGTAATCGTTGACGATCTTTTTGTCGGTATCGGCAAGCAGATCGAACGGCAGCTCGAATTTTGAGATAAATTTCCGATGCGATTTTTCGTCGTCTGTCGATACGCCGAGGACCCGAATATTCTTGCCACGGTAGACGTCGTCAGCATCGCGAAATGAGCACGCCTGTTTTGTGCATCCCGGCGTGTCGTCCTTCGGATAGAAATAGAGAACGACTCGCTGGCCTTTTAGCTCGCTCAGCTTTACTGTGTCGCCGTTCTGGTCATTAACATTGAATTCTGGTGCTTTGTCGCCTTCTTTTAACATAATGGTTCGCAAAAATGTAGAATCATTTTTCAGATTGTAACATTATGCTATGAAACTGTTGAGTGAAAGCGAGGGCCTCAGGCGTCTGACCCTGATCCGGGAAAATTTCCGGCAGCAGATCCGAGTGGGTTATGAGCATCGGGCCAAAGACTGTCTCAAATGCGAAGTGCAGGGGTCTTGCTGTACCGACGCGCATTTTGTCAACGTCCACGTCTCACGGCTTGAGGCTGTCGCAATCGGGAAAACCCTGGAGAGCCTGTCGGACGCAAAGCGAGATGCGGTTCGGGATCGTGTCTCAAATGCGATCAGCAGGTATGATCTCAATTCGGAGGGCGATACTTTCTCGAAAACTTTTGCCTGTCCGCTTTTTGAGAAAGTAACCGGGTGCCTAGTGCACTCGACCGCCAAGCCGCTGCCTTGTGTCTCACATGCCTGTTACGAAAATTCGGCCGACTTGCCGCCGGATGAACTTTTGGCCGGACATGAAATACAGGTGGACGATCTGAATAGGCGAGTTTATGGCTCGTCTCAAAAATGGCTCCCGATTCCGCTCGCACTAGGCATTTCCCGCAGTGACGGATAGAACTTGTCTTGCAGCGTTACCGTTTCGGGATGCCATTCACCTGAGGCCCTTAGCTTGATCGTCGCAAACGTCCGCCCAGGACGGTCATCGGATACAGGAGCAGTACGAAAATGATGTGGTACCACGCCGGGGCCATTCGCCAAGTCAGGCCTTCGACAGAGATTCCGACGATCACCAAAATTATGCCGAGTATCATCGTCGAGCGGCGGTATTCGCCGGCGACGAGCGCGGCCATGTAACCGGCGATGACGGATGTGATGATGCTCCTGATCAGCATGACCAGCGAGATCATGTTGTCATGCTGTGGAGTGCTGCCATCAACAAAAGCGGCCTGGATCGCCAGGGAGTGACGGCCCCACCAATCCGGAAAGATCGCCCCCATCAAAGAGTCGCTGCCAATCCATACGATCGACCAAACAATAAAACCGACGACTACACCGAGAATTATTTTGAGCATAAGTTTCCTCCGAGACCGTTAATAGAAAAAAGGGAATTCGAAATCAGCTGTGTATTCCGGATCCCCTTGAAGTGTGTTCGTGAGGAAACTTTAGTCGCGGACGCCGCGAAAGTCAATATCAGCTAAGCTTCGTCGATGTTTGGCTTGCTTGCAACGACAACTATCGAAACCCCGAAAGGGAAGCTGAAATTTTGCAGCCAGAACCGTTCGGCTCCGAGGATCTTGCCGAAGATGCCGTTTAAAGCGGAGATATTGACGTTGTTTTCGCTTTCGGGCTTGATACCGGTAAGACGCATGAGTGTGCGGCCGCCGAGGATCGGTGCGAAAAAGGTCCAGTTGGCGTAGGTTGCACGCTCGATCTTGTATCCGGCCTTTTCGAGCCTTTCGACGATCTGCTTTTTTGTGTAGCGGATGCGGTGGTTTGAGATGTCATCCTGTACGCCCCAGAGCCACATAAATGCCGGCACGAAGATCAGCGAATAGCCGCCGCGTTTAGTTACACGAAACATCTCCATTAAACCGGCGATGTCGTCGTCGAGGTGCTCGACCACGTCGAGAGCGGTCGTCAGATCGAATATCTCATCTTCGTAAGGCAGTGTTTCGGCAAGCCCCTTGTTTGCCTTGAGGCCCTTTTGGCGGCAGAATTCGAGAGCATCGTCTGAAACATCGACTCCCTCGGCCTCGCCGAACTGTGCGAGCATTTCGAGATTCGCTCCAGTGCCGCAGCCAACGTCCAAAATCTTAAGTGACGAGTGACGAGTGACGAGTGACGAGCAGATCTGTTTTAAGAAACTCTCAAGGATCGCCCGGCGGCCGACGAACCACCAATGCGAGCCTTCGACCTCGTCCATAATGGCGTAGGTGTGCTGCTGCATTTCCTGTGGCAAGGCGGTCATAAGTCTGATTGTCCAATGTCCAAGGTACAATGTCCAAAGCCTCTTAGCAGTCCGGGCATTGGATCTTGGACTTTGGACCTCGGGCTTTGGACTATACGAGAATCCCCATCATTTCGCTCGCGAGTGCTCCCTGATTGCCGTCATGGGCGAGGCCGTAGCTCTCATCCAAACGCTGGCGGATGCCGTCGTCATTCACAAAACAGGAGCCGCCCTCGCCAAGGCCGAG
>JBGTCF010000072.1:0-1894 GCA_041748975.1 Pyrinomonadaceae bacterium | reverse complement strand
TCTCTCATCGACTCGACGACTCTGCGGTTAGATATTGATGGAACTGGAATTCGACAAAGAAATTGATGCGATACTGCGTAAGACGCGGCCGGCTGGTGGTTTGGCCGCATCTTCGCCGCATCTCGATGCAGACGTGATCGCCGCATTTGCCGAGAATGCCCTGCCAGAGCGTTCGAGAACGCTGTACGTGCAGCATCTGGCGGACTGCGACCGGTGTCGGAAGATACTTTCCCAGACCATTTCGTCCAGCGACACGGCGGTGGAAACAGCCGCGGCTGTGCCAATTGGCGCTGCGGCGGCCGAAGATTCGATCCCGTGGTATAAGGCGATCTCAAGGACACCAAATCTCGCGATCGCGATGGGCGGTTTGATACTCGTATTTGCAGGCGTATTGGGATTCCTGATTATGCAGAATAACCGAGATTCAGCGAGTGCCATTGTCACGCAGGTGACCGAACAGGAAGCACAGTCCGGAGGCCCTTCAGTTTCAGACATTTCGGATTATTCGGCCAGTTCCGCAAATTCTAACGCTGCGATGCAGGCGGCACCGGAGAATCTGACTGCGGCAAATCTGGCTCCTACATCGCCCGCTGCAGCCGCAAATACAGTGTCTAATACGTCGGTTGATTTAACGATGAGCCAGTCGGCAAATAAACCCGTGGGCGAGGCTGCACCAGCCCCCGCAACGGAAATGAACGTTACGGCCCGACAAATGAATGAGCTGCCTTTAGCCAGACGGCAAGCAGCTGGCGTTACTCTTGACGGCGTAGATGCGGACGAAGCGAAAAAGGACGCCGAGACCCGCCAGTCGGAGCGCAGCGACGCCAGTCTCGCCGTCAAAAGAAAGGAAAGCGATTCCGCGCGTTCGCGTGATCTGTCGCCCGCCTCTCCAGGGTCGGGCCTCGCTCGATCACGCCCGGTACAGATGCAGTCGAATCAGAATACTCGCAACGCCGTTCAAATGAGCGTCACGCGCTCCGCCGGTGGAAAGAAATTCGCCAGCCGCGACGGTGCCTGGTACGATACGGCATATAATAACCAGGCTACGACAAATGTTAGACGCGGATCGGAAGATTTCGAAAAACTCGATTCCGGCCTCCGCTCGATCGCCGATAAGATAGACGGCGTTTTGGTAGTTGTGTGGAAATCAAAAGCATACCGCATTCAGTAAACCCATAGTATTTCAAGGGCCGTTCGCGTTAATATATTAGGTATGAGAGTAGCTGTTTTGCTTTTCTGCCTTTTTTCGACCGTCATCGGTTTTGGTCAGACAGCATGGCAAGCCGGCCTCGATTCCCAAATACATTTTTATCAAACGACAGACTTTGGGATCGTGCTCGCGGGTACTCAAAAGAGCCTTTATGCCATCGACGGACAGACGGGCGAAAGGTTGTGGCGGCGGCAGACGGGCAGGATCAATGAGACGGCTGTAACACCGGTACCGGGAACGGACCTGATACTTTTTTCGAGAGATCTCGGCAGCAGATCGAGGCTCGAAGCGGTCGACCTGCTGACCGGAGCTCGTATATGGCAGAGCGACAAGATCAAGGGTGACGTGATGCAGCTCGCGGCCGACCCCGAGCTCGACCTGGTCGCGATCGTGTTGGTCAGGGACCCGCGGGGCGATTCGGGCAAGACCTTTAAGAAAAAGCCGGTGACACACGTGCTGCAGCTATCGACCGGAGAGGAACTGTGGAAGCGTGAACTCGACAGCTCGATCGAGATGATGCCGACACGTTTTGGCGAAGATATCGGCAAGGTCGATCACACGCTTGATAATTACAGGGCTCCGCTGCTGCTCGACGGACGGCTATTCCTATTTTATGAGGGCTCGACCTCGTATGACGCTCGTACCGGAAAGGAAAAGGAACGCGAAAAGTTCAAGATAAATGAG
>JBGTCF010000071.1:0-3426 GCA_041748975.1 Pyrinomonadaceae bacterium | reverse complement strand
TCTCTCAATTTCTTGGGCGATGGTTTGCGCGATGCTCTTGACCCGCAAACGAGGAAGTTTTAATTAACAGATGAGCGAGCATAACGGCACGATTTTATCGGTTGACGGCCTCAAGACCTACTTCATGACCGAAGACGGCGTTGTCAAGGCTGTCGATGGGATCTCATTTGAGCTGCAAAAGGGCGAGACGCTGGGCATCGTTGGTGAATCCGGCAGCGGAAAGTCCGTCGCAAACCTCTCTGTGATGCGTCTTATTCCCCAACCGCCCGGAAAAATTGCCGGCGGAAAGATCGTCTTCGACGGATTAGACGTTCTAAACTTACCGATCGATCAGGTGCGTAAAATACGTGGAAAACGTATCGCGATGATCTTTCAGGATCCGATGACATCGCTAAATCCTTTTCTCAAGATATCTTCGCAGTTGATGGAGGTAACAAGGCTCCACCTTGGCCATTCCAAGGAGGATGCGTTTAACCATGCGGTGAAAATGCTCAAGCTTGTCGGTATTTCGGATGCCGAGGACCGCATCCACAGTTACCCGCACGAATTCTCAGGCGGCATGAGACAGCGGGTAATGATCGCGATGGCCTTGAGCTGCGACCCCGAACTATTGATCGCTGACGAGCCGACAACGGCCCTCGATGTCACTATTCAGGCGCAGATCCTCGAACTAATTAAGGACTTAAAAGCCCGAATGGGTACAAGTGTCATCCTGATCACGCACGACCTCGGCGTTGTCGCGGGAATGACCGATAAGATCATCGTGATGTACGCCGGAAAAGTTTTTGAACAGGCTCCTACACGCGAGCTGTTTGCCACGCCTGCGAACCCATATACCAAAGGCCTGTTAAAAAGCGTTCCTGATCCGGCTCATGAACAGGGGAAAGAGCTTTATCAGATCCCGGGCCTGCCGCCGGATGTGGCCCACTTGCCGCCCGGTTGCCCATTTGCCGAGCGGTGTTACCGTGCTGAAGAAATTTGCAGCCGAGAGTTTCCACCTTTTGTGCAGATAAACGAGCAGCATCGATCGCTCTGCCATTTTGCCGAGGAAGTTTATGCAGACTCGATCCGGGAGAAAGAGACGAAATAATGACGGAAAGCAACGGAAATAATCTTATCTCTCTCCAGGATCTAAAGGTCTATTTTAAAGTCGGCGGAGGCCTATTTTCACCGTCCAAGACTGTCAAAGCCGTAGATGGAGTTACGCTCGATATAAAAAAGGGCGAAACGTTGGGTTTAGTTGGCGAATCCGGCTGCGGGAAATCCACGCTCGGAAAGGCCCTGCTTCGGCTCACCGAGCCGACTGGCGGAAAGGTCCTTTTCAACGGCAATGATTTGGCGAATTTACCTGCCTCGGCCATGCGGGAACAGCGCAAAAATCTGCAGATGATTTTTCAAGACCCGTACGCCAGCCTTAACCCGCGTATGACGGTCGGAAACATAATCGGCGAACCTATCCGCACATTCGGCCTTAAAGCTGGTAGATCGGTTGAATCCCGTGTCCAGGAACTGATGGAGACCGTCGGTCTGAGCCGCCGGTTTGTGAAACGCTATCCTCACGAATTCTCAGGTGGGCAGCGACAGCGTATCGGTATTGCCCGAGCGCTCGCCGTTGATCCGGAATTCATCGTTGCAGACGAGCCGATCTCAGCACTCGACGTTTCCATCCAGGCCCAAATAATGAACCTGATGGAACGGCTGCAAGCCGAAAAGGGCCTCACTTATCTGTTCATATCGCATGACCTGCGGGCCGTTCGCCATCTCTCGGATCGTGTGGCTGTGATGTATTTGGGCCGAATCGTTGAGCTCGCCGATGGTAAAGAGATCTATCGCGAGCCGCTGATGCCATATACGAAGGCCCTGATCTCGGCGGTCCCAATACCTGACCCGGAGATCGAAGCAAAACGCGAGCGGATCATTCTCAAAGGCGACGTGCCGTCGGCGATGAATCCCCCGGCAGGATGTCCCTTTCACACTCGATGTTCCTACGCGATTGAAGAGTGTAAGTCTATCGTTCCTCAGCTTGTCGAGATCAAACCGCGGCATAGTGCAGCCTGCGTTCGCATCAACAGCGAACATCCCCATATCGAAGCGAACGAATCCGCCGGCCTTCGCGTGATCGGCCAATAGAATCAAAAAAGGGCCCGGCATCTGCCAGACCCTATTTATCTACAACTAACTTTTATTTAGGAAGAAGCTGCGCGGCTTTCTGCGTTTCGGAGTTCCTTTACCCGATTGTGGGCCGCCAGCACACCCTGCGACTGCTGTCGTAGGACGTCCTGAATATTTGCCGGCAAATTCATTTTGAGGGCATCTTCGTACGCCTCTTTTGCGTAATCCTCGCCGCGCTCGCATTCGTTGAGAATCGCTTCCTCGTCTCGCCCGGTCACGGCAGACTTGATATTTATCCATCCGCGATGGACAGCACCTGACATGCTGCCGCCGGATTCAGGATCGCCCCCCAGCGTACGCACCAGGCCCTGCAAAACGCCTGCATATTGCGAACGCTGCTGTGAATACTCGTAAAACGTCGATTTTAAGTCAGATCTTTCAACGCCTTCAGCGGCTTCCTTAAAACCCTGTTCTCCGTCTTTACACGTCTCGATCAGGCCGTTCAACGTGGAAATTACCTCGTCGTTCTCGGTCACATTTGTCGAGCCGCTGCTACCATCGGCAGTTAAGGGTTTTGTTGCTTCGTAATCATTGATCATGGTCGTATATCCTCCTGGAATTTATATATCTGTTTTATTGCCAGTTCAACGGGCCGCAAATCAAGCGTTTAACTTTCATTCCGAAGTGCGGAGCCCGAATTCACTATAATGAGAATACTCGTTCTGGGCTGGTGCTACCGTCTGCCAGGTGACACAGGTGAACAGCGAGGCAACACAGGTGAAATGGACAACGAACCAAATCCTGTCAAACGATCAGGTTTGGCGTTTTGAAGGGCCGATTAAATGAAATTAGACAACCATTAGTCGTATCTGCGACCTAAATGAATGAGTATCTATCAGGACGGGAAGGTTCGTTCGTGGTGTTGGGCCCGCCGGCCGGTGAGATAATGAGTAAATATTTGGAACAGAGAGTAAAAATCGAATTTGACCGTCTAGCTGACGACAGCGGCATGGCGGTTTCGATCATCGACGCCTCCGGGGAGGAGATATCTACCTCCAATAATAATTCTATCTGTAAGACTTTGAATCCCGACCGCGTTTTCTCAAAGGAATGCGAAAGCGACTGCGGAGCCGCCTACGAAATGGCAACTTCATCAGATCAGGTGATTCAATATCGCTGTCACGCCGGGCTCGAATGCCGTGCTGTTTCTTTTCGATCCGGGAGGAGCAGTCTCGTTGCCATAGTCGGTAGAACATTCACGAATGCGGACGATTATCGAAGGGCGACGGAGCGAGCTATTTCCGGGGATTGGGC
>JBGTCF010000070.1:0-11943 GCA_041748975.1 Pyrinomonadaceae bacterium | reverse complement strand
AAAGAGGTTTGCGACCCGTACGATGCTGTGACCAATTCCGTCCTCAACACCCGTTCGACAAATTCCCGTTCCTGATCGATCTGAGCGGCAGTAAGCTTAAACTTCTCAGTGGCGTACTTTTTGAATTCGTTATACACAGGATCGGTGACGCGTAGATCATCCCTTTTCAGGTTATACGCGAAGACTATAGGGCGGTCCGCCTTGAACGTCTCAAACCCTTTAACCTTACCCTTTACTAGATCAAGTGCGAAAGCGAAGATGGGATTGGCGATCTTCTGTTGAATCCGATTGCGCTCGATAGGTATTGTGCGGGGTTTAACCGATATGTCGGGATTTATACCGCCACCACCATAAACGGTTCGGCCGCCGTCGGTCTTTGTTTCCGGGCCCTTCGGTTTATTCGCCGCATCGCCCTCTTGATTGCCAGACCCGCCATTAGTGTAATAGTTGTAAAGCCCACCGTCTGAATAGTCCCGCTGTATTTGCCTACCCGATGGTGTTTGATATTTTGCGATAGTAAGCAGAAGCATTGAGCCGTGGGTTAGAGAGAATGGATTCTGCACAAGGCCTTTCCCGAATGTGTTTTCCCCGACGATCAAAGCACGGTCGTGGTCCTGTAATGCACCGGCAAGGATCTCAGATGCTGACGCGGTGTTACGGTTAACCAGGATCACAACGGGCGAGCGGTCAGGCATTCGATTCTGCGCCGGGTAAATTTGGTTGACGTCTTCTATCCTTCCTCTCTGAGTAAAAACCGTCTGCCCGTTTGACAGAAAAGTGTCAGCGACGCGATAAGCCTGACTGACAAGGCCGCCGCCGTTATCTCGAAGGTCGAGGACAAGCTGCTGCATTCCTTCTGCCTTGAGCTGGCGCAGACCCCTGACAAACTCCGCGTGAGTGGTTTGGTTAAAACCGCCACGCATAGCCATATAGCCTACGCCCGGGCGGATCATGTAGATTTCACTTATAGAAGGCTGGGGAACCGCATCTCGAATTATGTCGACCGATTCTCGCTGACCGGTAGCGAGCCTTTCCACGATGATCTTGGCTTTGGTGCCTTGCGGCCCGCGGAGAAAATCCCTGACTTCGGCGAAAGGCTTTCCGAGCATCGAAGTTCCGTTGACGTCAACAATCCTATCTCCGTACCGTAAGCCTGCGCGATGAGCGGGTGCACCATCAAAGGTCGCTTTTATATATGTGGCGATCACAGTGCCCTCGGCATCGCGGAGGTCGCCGATGGTCGCCCCGATCCCAAAATACCGTGAACTCTGGTCTGTCTTAAACTGCTCGAATTCTTTAGCGTCGAAGTAATTTGAATGGGGATCGAGCGCGTGAAGCATCGAATCGATCGACGATTTAACAACCTCGTTATAGTCGACGGCCTTGGTGCCGCCATAATTTTCTTTGATCAGGGCGAGAGCCTCGCGCATTTCGCGCTGAATCGCTTCAGAGGTTACAGCTCTGGGTTCCGGCATTGCAGCTCCCGCGACACGATCGGTCTCATTTCGGGCAGTTGAACTCTGCCCTTGAGCAAAAACGAATGTTGACGTAAAAAGAATCGCGATGAGGGCGAAAAGGCTCGTGTTGCTATGCTTCACAAAAATTGGATCTCCCCGATAAACTCTGTAGGCTGCCGTCTATTGGTCAAAAAAGAATACCATCCATTTGAGGAAAAAGCGATGGATTTAGTTGCCTTGCTAAAGTTTGGCCGGTCCGACCTCCCGAACTTTTTTCTGGCAGCCAATTAAGTTAAGATTTTACAATCTCACCTGTTACTTACTGATGGAGGAAAATTAATGTTAGCTCGTTTTCTGGCCGCCGTTGCGGTGTGCATTGTTTTTATAATCTCAGGTGCCGCTCAGACTAAACTGCTGCGATTTCCTGATATTCACGGTGACCGCGTAGTTTTCACATTTGGCGGAGACCTCTGGACCGCATCGGTGAATGGCGGAACCGCAGTACGGCTGACGGCACATCCTGGCGTGGAAACGTATGCTAAATACTCGCCCGACGGTCGGTGGATCGCGTTTACGGGTCAATATGACGGTGACGAGCAGGTTTATGTTATACCGGCAGGCGGTGGCGAACCCAAACAGCTGACATTCTATCCTTCGCGTGGCCCGCTGGCTCCCCGATGGGGCCACGACAATCAGGTAAGCGGCTGGACCAAGGACGGACGTATCTATTTCCGCAGCCAGAGAGATTCATGGACACTGCCCATCGCCAGACTGTACACCGTTTCGCCTTTGGGAGGCCCGGCCGAACCGCTGCCGATGCCCGAGGCTGGTTCCGGTGCCTTTTCCCCTGACGGCACAAAGATGGCGTATTCGCCCCGATTTCGCGATTTTCGCCCGGAAAAGCGATACAGCGGCGGTCAGGCTAATAAGCTCTACATCTACGACCTGCGCACAAATGATGCCCAGCTAATTTCCGATAGCCCGTACGCGAACCGCGATGCGATCTGGATAGGGAACACGGTTTACTACAATTCGGATCGTGATGGGAAATTCAACCTTTATGCCTTCGACACCGGTAGCCGGAGAACGACACAGGTAACGCGTAACCGCGACTGGGATATTCGCTGGCCGAGCTCCGACGAACAAAGCCGGATCATTTACGAACGCGAAGGCGATCTGGAGATCCTGGATGTCGGGTCCAAAAAGACGACGCGTCTTGCGATAAACGTTCCGGACGACGGCATTAATAAACGGAAGCGGCAGATACCGGTGGCAAATCGTGTGAGTTGGTTCGGGTTAAGCCCTAAGGGCGAGCGTGCTGTATTCAGTGCCCGCGGCGATATTTTCACTGCTCCTATCGAAAAAGGCGGATCACGCAACCTGACCCGAACTTCGGGCGCACACGATCGCTTTCCCGTCTGGTCTCCCGATGCCCGCTGGATAGCCTATATTTCGGATCAGACCGGCGAGGACGAGGTTTGGCTGGCCGATCAAAACGGTTCTACACCTCCGCAGCAATTGACCACAGGTGGGTCAGCCCAGCGATACGCTCCTCAATGGTCGGATGACAGTAAAAAGATCGTGTTCGGTGACAAGAACGGCCGGGTATACGTCGTGACTGTCGCCACCAAACAGATGCAGCAGATCGTGGACGCACGCAATGGCCAGATCACAGACTACAAATTTTCGCCGAAAGGGAATTACGTTGCCCTCACGATGAGTAACGATAACGGCGACGCGTCGGTCTATATCTGGAGTTCATCCGAGAACAAGAATTATCGCGTAACTCCTGAAATGTTCTCGGCTCACGATCCCACGTGGGACCCGGCCGGCAATTATCTGTACTTTCTGAGCGATCGCGAATATGCACCACAGATCTCGACCGCGGAATTCAACTACGCGACAAACCGCACTAAGATGATCTACGCTCTTACGTTGCGAAAAGACGTGAAACACCCGTTCCCGCCGGAGAGTGATGAGGTTGCGATAGTTGAAGAAAAGAAGGAGGGCCAACCTTCACCTTCACCTTCACCTTCTCCATCACCCTCGCCGACCCCAGGTGCGGAGCGGATCGATTTTGACGATATCGAATCACGCGTTGCCAAGGCCCCGCTGGGAGCCGATAACTACGGCGGGCTGAGAGCCACACGTGGCCATCTTGTTTACACAATCGGCACACCTTTTTATTACGGCCGCCAGTCGGAGGGTCAGCCCTCCATCCGGGTTTACTCGCTCAAAGACCGCAAGGAGAGCACGCTTATTACGGGAGCAGGTGGTTTCACCCTTTCCGCGGATGGGTCTAAATTTATGTCGGTTGCACAGGGCACTTATTTCATGATGGACGCAAGCCCTGGCGGCGAAAGGAACAGAAAGAACATTTCTACTTCGGGGCTGGTCGCTGAGATCGACCCGGTTCAGGAATGGAACCAGATCTTTCATGAAGTTTGGCGTCAGACTCGCGACTGGTTCTACGCACCCAATATGCACGGCTATGATTGGGCACGCATCCGCGATGATTACAAAAAGTGGCTGCCGTACGTAGCTCATCGCTCCGATCTGAACTACCTACTGTCGGAAATGCAGTCCGAATTGGCCGTGCAGCATGCATATATCGACGGCGGCGATTTTAACCTACCGCCCCGGGTCCGGGTGGCTTTGACGGGGGCCCGCTACGAAGTTGATGGGGCAGCGAATAGGTATAAAATCAGTAAGATCTATGCGGGCCAGAATGAAGAGGACATTTATCGATCGCCGTTCACCGAGATCGGCATCGATGCTCGAGTTGGCGATTACGTGATCGCGATAGATGGCGAAGACGTAACCGCTGATCGCGACATTTACTCGTATCTTCGCGGAAAGGCCGACAGCACCGTGACATTTACACTGAATTCGACCCCTACAACTCAGGGTGCCCGCACCGTCACGATCCGTCCGCTGACAAACGAGTCGGACCTTGTCTACCTCGATTGGATCCTCGATAACCGCCGTCGTGTAGACCGGATGTCCAACGGCCGGCTCGGATATCTGCACATCCCCGACATGGGAGCCCACGGCTTGCGGGAATTCATCAAGTGGTATTACCCGCAGTTAAGAAAAGAGGGAATGGTCGTCGACGTGCGAGCGAATGGCGGCGGCAACGTTTCGCGTATGCTGATCGAGCGTTTGCGGCGAAAGGTGCTCGGTATCAATTACAACAATTTCAGCGAGGACGGCAATACCTACCCGGATGGCGCGTTTAATGGGCCGATGATCGCGATACTTAACGAGAACTCGGCTTCTGACGGCGATATCTTTCCGTATATGTTCCGCGAGGCAGGCCTGGGACAGCTCGTCGGCAAACGCAGTTGGGGCGGTGTTGTCGGGATTTCTAACCGCGGAACTCTGATCGACGGAGGTGTCGTTAATGTTCCCCAGTCGGCGCTCGCTAACCCTAAGGGGGAGTACATCATCGAAGGCTATGGCGTCGATCCCGATTTCGAAGTCGACAACGATCCGAAATCAGTAGTGGCCGGCCGTGACCCGCAACTCGAACGTGCTGTCGCTGAGCTGATGAAAAAGCTTACGACCCCAGTTAAACTGCCGGGGCGACCGGTGGATCCGGTGAAATTGCCGAAGAACTGAATGCTGAACAGTTACCGCATAGTGGTACACTAGTATAACAATGGCGATTCGTAGTTTTGCGACTTCGGCGGCCGAGGATATTTGTAATGACTTGAATACTAAACGCGCTCGTCAGTGCCTTCCGCTAGATTTGCACTTTCGGGCGCGTATTAAACTTGCACGTCTGGCGGCTGCATCTAGCCTCGCGGACTTAAAGGATCTGCCCGGAAATAGACTTGAAGCATTGCGAGGCGCGAGGTCAGGCCAATTCAGTATCCGAGTTAATGATCAGTTTCGCATTTGTTTCAAATGGGAATCGAACGATGCCTTTGACGTCGAGATCGTTGATTACCACTAGCGGAGATAATTAGATGAGTACAGACATTTACATTCCTCACGTTCACCCAGGATTCGTCTTGAAAGATGAACTTGATGAAACCGGTATCACCCAGTCGGCTCTGGCCGAACACATCGGTGTTTTGCCGAAAACGATAAATGAGATCTGTCGTGGAAAACGCGGCATCAGCGCGGAGATGGCGTGGAAATTATCGCGGGCCTTGGGCGCAAGTCCGAATTTCTGGATGATTCTGCAAAATAACTGGGAACTCAGCGAAGTTAATGCAGCCAGATTCGAAAATCTTACCAAAATAGCTGCATAGTCTATTTCTCATTTCCTCGACTAAATGCTTTTAGAAGTAACAAACCTCCGAACACAATTTCCCACTCGGGCCGGGCTTGTAAAGGCGGTCGACGGGGTCAGCTTCAGCATCGGCGAGGGCGAACTTCTCGGGCTCGTCGGCGAATCGGGCTGCGGCAAATCAATTACCGCAATGTCGATCATGCGGCTGATATCTTCGCCGGGCAAGATCGTTGGAGGTTCGATTCTCTTCAAAGGTGAAGATCTGGTGAAGGCCTCGGCCGAACGCCTCAGGGAGATCCGCGGGAACGATATCGCGATGATCTTTCAGGACCCGATGACGTCGCTCAATCCGGTTTTCACCGTCGGTGAGCAGATCGCCGAGGCGTTACGGCTACATCGCGACCTGAATAGAAAACAAGCCCGCGAAGCTGCCATCGAGGCCATGCGCGAGGTGTCGATCCCGTCTCCGGAGCGGCGAGTTTTGGATTACCCGCATCAGCTTTCAGGCGGAATGCGCCAGCGTGTGATGATCGCGATGGCGTTGGCGTGTGACCCGGAATTGCTCATCGCGGACGAGCCAACTACAGCTCTGGATGTAACGATCCAGGCGCAGATACTTGAGCTTTTGAATGAGCTGCGGATTTCCAGGAAACTCGCCGTTCTGCTTATCACGCATGATCTGGGCGTTGTGGCTGAGGTGGCAGATCGCGTCTGTGTAATGTACACAGGCAAGATAGTCGAAGAATCGAATGTCGATGAGCTTTTCGCCGATCGCAAGCATCCGTACACCCGCGGCTTGATCCGTTCGGTGCCGAAGCTCACAGAAGCTGGCCTCGCTAAGGCCCATCGGCTCCAAACGATCGACGGAACCGTTCCAAGCCCCACGAATCTGCCATTCGGATGTCACTTTGCACCCCGCTGCGAATTCCGTATGGAGATCTGTACCGAGGGCGAGATCCCGTTGGTCATCCAACCTAACGGGTCTAAAGTACGTTGTGTACTTTACGATGAAAGACAGAAATTCAACATCGCTCGTGAGCGAGCGTTAGCCGCGGACGCATAGCCTGGGACGAGCGGGCAAGCCCGCTCCTAAACGATTAGTACAGTTACGCGGCGGGCTTGCCCGCCATTTGGACAGTTAAGCGGCGGACTTGCCCGCTAACAATTATGAGAATATTCGTGTCAGACCAACAAAACACCTTCCATTATATTACCGCCGTCGTCTTTAACCGTACGCGGATCTTCCAGAGCGTCATAGCGTGTAAAATTCTCATCGATGTACTCTCCGAGATAAAGACGATCCACCCTTTCAAACTCGTTGGATACGTGTTGATGCCGGATCACATCCATCTTCTGATCAATCCGGTAAACTCTGACCTCAGCATTTTCTTACGCAAATTGAAAGGAAAGTCGGCGAGGCAAATTATCGACTGGCTAAAATCTGAGAACCATCACCGCTCTCTCGAAAAGTTACGGCTGAACGCAATCGGGCAAGAATTCGCTGTCTGGCAGAAGAGTTCGTTTGTGGTAGACCTTGTGAGCCCGAAATTTCTGCGGCAGAAACTAGATTACATTCATTTGAATCCGGTTCGTGCGGGGTTGTGTAATGCTCCTCAAGATTGGAGGTTCTCGAGTTTCTCGGCATATTTCCCGGCAGGTTTGGATGTTCCGATTGCGGTCGACAAGCATCCCTTTTGGAATAATGTTGAATAGTAAAAGCGATAGCGGGCAAGCCCGCTTCTGAACGGTGGGTTCTATTTATACAGACCAGTTAAGCGGCGGGCTTGCCCGCCAACGCCGTGGAACCAGCGGGCAAGCCCGCCTGAACTTGATGATAGTTTTTGTATAACAAACATTATGACTGCGGCACAAACACGACCTGAACCTTCATCTTTGCTCCAGGTCCGGAATCTTGTCAAGCACTTTCCGGTCGAGAACAGCGATGATGTCGTTCAGGCTGTTGACGATGTTTCGTTTGACATTATCGCGGGCGAGACCCTGGGATTGGTTGGTGAATCGGGCTGCGGCAAATCCACGGTCGGGCGGTGCCTGCTGCGGCTTCACGAGCCAACTAGCGGGGAAGTTATCTTTGACGGGCAAAACATCATCGTCCTCGCAAACACCGAAATGCAGCGGCTGCGCCGCCAGATGCAGATAATTTTTCAGGACCCTTACGCTAGTCTGAACCCGCGGCTGAGCATCCGTTCGATCGTTTCCGAACCGCTGAAGATCCATAACATTGGCGACAAGACCGAGCAAAAAGAAAGGGTGGCGTATCTTCTCACCCGTGTTGGGCTTGATCCAAAATATGCCGACCGCTATCCGCACGAATTCTCCGGCGGCCAGCGCCAGCGTATTGGCATCGCACGAGCTCTCGCCTTAAACCCGAAGCTCATTATCTGCGACGAACCAGTGTCGGCACTCGATGTGTCTGTTCAGGCTCAGGTGGTTAATCTCCTACAGGAACTGCAGGAAGAATTCGGCTTGACCTATCTTTTCATCTCGCATGGCCTCGCCGTCGTCGAGCATATTTCGAACCGCGTAGCCGTGATGTATCTGGGTAAGATCGTCGAGATCTGCGATGCTCGCGAACTGTACGAGAGTCCCCTTCATCCGTATACAAACGCGTTGCTTTCAGCCATCCCGATCCCGGACCCGACCTTAAAGCGAAAAAGGATAGTGCTGAGCGGCGATGTTCCCACACCCATAAATCCGCCGTCGGGCTGCCGGTTTCGGACACGATGTCCGCTGGCGATAGATGACTGTGCTCGCGTCGAGCCGGAACTGCGCGAGATCTCGCCCGGGCACTTTGCCGCGTGTATTCGCGTCGATGGATACGATACAGCAGTTGCGGCGGTCGATAGTTTATGAAACTATGTGCCGATAGCAATCGTAAGGGTTATCGATATACCTAAATCAAAACAGAGAGGAAAATATGAACCGATTAGCTGGAATCGTTCTTGCGGCGCTAGGTCTACTCGTCGCCATAGTTAGCATCACAGGCATATTGCCCGGTCTGACTTCTACGGGTGTGCTGTTGATACTTTTAGGGGGACTGGTTATCGGCCTCAGCTTTATCGATAAGCCTGAAACAGATGGTGCCGAAAGAATGTCGACCCCGAGTACGCTCGGCAACATCTTCGTTTCACCGACCGAGGTTTTTCGAAATCTCCGGCGGCATCCGCGCTGGCTCGTTGCGGTATTAATTATGTCGGCACTTTCTGCGACGTACACCAATCTTTTTGTTGAACGCCTTGGGGCTGAACGCGTTGCGAATTACACGGTCGACAAGTCTCTTGAAATGTCGTTCGTGAATGATGAAATGAGAAAGGGAATCGAAGCCACGCGGGCTTCCACGATCGCGGATGCGAAGAATCCGGTCATCAGGGCCGGCCAGGCGGTGTCAGGTTTCGCGATGTCCGTTTTCGGATTTACCTTTCTCGCACTCGTATTCATGCTTTTCGCGATGGCTATGGGCGGAAGCCTGTATTTCTGGCAGGCATTCGCGGCGGCAGTATATGCCTATTTTCCTTACAGTGTGATTCGCTTTGTGCTGAATACACTCGTACTTCATCTCAAGGATCCCGCTGAGATACACCCGATACTTGGCCAGCAAACGCTTATCCAGGACAATCTCAATTTTCTCGTCCTTCCCGCTGATAATCCAATATTTTACACGCTACTCGGGGCCATTAGTCTGCTAGCATTTTATTGGCTGTGGCTTAACGCAACCGGATTGAAGAATGCGGGTGACAAGGTTTCGGGCTCGATCGCCTGGACAGCGACTATTGGGATCTATCTTTTCATAGTCATCCTCAGCGTCATCGCAGCCGCGATATTTCCGAGCTTCATCAGCTAACGTCCACGGCTATGACTAAAAAGATTTGCGAATGATCCGCAAGGAGGGAAAGTTTCTTCCTTGCGGTTTTTAGCGCATCGCCCGCCCAGAACCAGTAGACGATAAACTGCAACGAGTGACGGGAAAAAGAGACGGACTTTAGCCGGATGAAAAGGAGTCTTGGTTAGGTTCTTCAGGTTATAGAATAGACGTTTCCAAATGCCAATCGCTGGAATCGGTATCGTGATGCATATTGCATCGTGAAGCGTTTATGTTGACACGATTCCGGATAAACGTTTATTCTTTTCTTATGATAAAAACGCTCACAAAAGGAAGAAAAGGATCAACTGGAAAACACAGCCGTACCGTTCGTAAGACCATTACCTTGGATGGAGATCTGGCTGACGAGGTGAGCTTTTTCGTATTGGAGAAAGGTTCGAGCGAAAAGATCGTGATTAACAACCTGATACGGGTTGGGTTAATTCATGAAAGGAAGCAGGCCGAACAAAAAAATGATGAGATCAGCTTGCCGAGCTTTCCGAAAGGAATCGGCGGACTGTCCCGACAAGAACTAAATGCACTCCTGGACGAAATATGACCTACGTTTTGGACTCGAACATTTTGATCTACCTTGCTTTCGAAAAAGCGGCTGAGCACGCATCTGCAAAAACTGTAACGGACAAAATACTAAAAGCCAACGAAGTGATCATTCTGACGGAAGCCGTTGTTTTGTCGTTTTTCAGGGTCTCGACTCTTCTCAAGCCGACTCCTTTGACTCCCCACGAAGGCCGCTCGTTCATAGATGCATTGCTCGGCTACCCGAAGATTCAGCTTTTCGCACCTACGGCTCAGCATTATCGGAATTTTGGGAAAAGGCTGGAAGAAGACACGATCACAGGAAATCTTGTGATGGACGCCCATTTGGCCGAAGTCGCGATTCTCACGAATTCGACCATCGTCACCAACGATGACGATTTCAAAAGGTTTCCCGGCGTTAGATTCGTAAAGATATAGATAGAAGCATTTGGCCGCGTCTGGGATATTCCCCTAGGCATTTACACCAAATTTTGTACAACTTTCTTTTCTTTCCAAATTATTTCGTCAGCTTAGTTTGCGATGATCGGAACCTTATTCCGCATCGCGGGAGCATACTTTAGCGGTAACCCTGGTCAAGATCACTCATATCTAAGTGACTCGATCGGGTCGAGGCGGGCGGCTTTCCAGGCCGGCCAGATGCCGAATATAAGGCCGATGCCGACGCTCGCGAAGAATCCCAGCGGCGGGGCCCACCACGGTACATATGATGGGAAAACAAGGCTGATCAGAAGGGTGAGCAGCCATCCGATGATCAGCCCGACAAGGCCGCCAAAACCTGTCAGAGTAGCGGCCTCGATCAAAAACTGCATCAAAATATCGCTTTGCTTGGCGCCGACAGCTTTTCGGATGCCGATCTCTCGTGTCCGTTCGGTGACCGATACCAGCATGATATTCATCACGCCTATTCCGCCGATCATCAGGCCGATCGACGAGATCACGATCATCGCGAGTGCTACTCCGGCCGTAATCGACTGAAATTGCTCGATAATACTATCAGCAGTTGCGGTAGAAAAATTATTTGATTTGCCGTAGGGAACCTGTCGACGAACTCGCAGTAGATCGACTATCTGATCCTGAGCTTGCTGCAGCCGACCTTCTCTCGCGATCGCAAGGATAAATACGTCGTCGGCGTTAGGCTTCATCCTGAGAGCCGAGTTGAACGGCATGAAGATCGTGTTGCTCTCATCGTTGTTTCCTCCGCCACCGCCGAACAGCTGTTCTTTCTTTTCCAAATGCCCGATGATTGTAAACTTTCGACCGTTGATATCCAGTGTCTCCCCGATCGGGGACTGATACGGGAAGAACGTTTCCTTGACCGTATCGCCGATTAGTGCAACGTCGACCTTATATTCGTGCTCCGCCTGCGTAAACCACCGGCCATCGAGCAGCACCTGCGTACCGGAAGCATCCATCTCCGGGAGCGTGCCGGTTAGCTTTATCGAATTTGTCTGCCGGCCTTTGGCCGCTACCACGGTAGGGTTACCGAAAAAGCCGCTTGATACATCCAGGAAGGGAACTGCCGTTTCGACCTCTGATAATCGTCTCAGTGCTAAAGCATCGTCAAGCGTCAGATCCGGCCGCTGCCGCTCTTCACGCGACCGCCGTCCAAAGCGTATGCCGATGTCCATCTTATAGATGAAGATCGACCTTGTTCCAAAGGATTTAACCTGTTCCTCGACGGCCATCCCGATCCCGCTGATAATGGACGAGATCAGCATTACCGTGATCACTCCGACCACAACGCCGATGATCGTGAGAAACGAGCGCAGCTTATTTCCGCGAAGCGTATCTAACGCCATTCGCAAATTCTC
>JBGTCF010000069.1:0-2134 GCA_041748975.1 Pyrinomonadaceae bacterium | reverse complement strand
AGGTCCTCAAGCCTTTGCCAATTGTCTTTATGTTCGGTGAGAAAGCGGTTCATCCGGTCCTAAGTTTAAATTTTCAGTCTTCTATTGGCAACGCACACGTCTTTTTCTGTGTGATAATATTTGAACCGAGGTATAGATTATGACGATCCGAGAAAAGATTGTTTCGAAGGTCCAAAAGCTGCCCGACAGTGCGTTGGCGGAAGTTTATGAGTTCGTGGAAAATCTGGACAAGGACGATGGCGAGCCAAGCCTTATGGAACGTCTGCGTAAGATCAAGATAAACGGCCCACGTGACTTCTCAAGAAATATTGATCTTTATTTGAGTGGAGAGAAAAAAGTCAGTGAAAATCTTGATTGACTCTTCGTTCGTAGTTGCCCTCGTCAACCCGAAAGATGAAAACCACGAGAAGGCCCTCAATCTTTCAATAGAATTTGACAGGCGGCCAATGCTAATCACGGACGTCATCCTGCTGGAGATCGGAAACGCACTGGCCCGAGGGTTTAAAAGCGAGTCTATCGACGCCATCGAAGGCCTCCTTGCCTCGAACGAAGTCGAGGTTCTCAGACTTGACGAGATCCTTTTCGAGAGAGCGTTTGAACTGTACAAATCTCACGCCGATAAAAGCTACGGTTTGGTGGATTGTATTTCTTTCGTAGTTATGCGCGATCACGAAATCTCCGCCGCTTTAACGCATGATAGGCATTTTGTTCAAGCGGGGTTTCGAGCTCTGATGCGTGATCCCATTAATTAGCGTTCTACTTGATAATTCCGTAATACAATCTTGTCCGAAGAAGTCCGGAAATACCACGAAGAAGAAGAGATCGGCAAGACGTATGATCTGCGGATCGCCCGCCGATTGCTTAGGTACCTCAAACCATATTGGCCGCTCGCTACAGTCGCTCTGGTCCTCACGCTGTTCACAAATATCCTGATCAGCACACAGCCATACTTCACAAAGATGGCGGTCGACGATTTTATCACGCCGAAGAAAGTCGACGGGATCTGGCTATTTGCCCTGGCATTTTTCGGAGTTTTCCTTTTTAGATTTATTTTCTCCTACATCCAGGAAGTCTTGCTAAACCATGTTGGCCAGCGGGTGATGTTTGACCTGCGCACCGAGCTCTTTACAAAACTGCAGAATCAGGAAGTAGCCTATTACGACCAATACCCGGTGGGCAGAACGATGACGCGCCTCACGGGAGATGTAGATGCTCTCAACGAGCTTTTCACGTCAGGCGTGATCGACGTTCTGGGTGACCTCGTTATCATCTTCGCGATCATCGGGATAATGTTCTGGCTCGACTGGAAGCTGGCTCTGGTCTCTCTAATTACTGTCCCTCTGTTATTTACGGCGACGAACTGGTTTCGTAAGCACGCCCGGAATGGCTTTGACCGTGTCCGGACCCGAAACGCAAAGCTGAATGCTTTCCTGCAGGAATATATTTCAGGGGCCCAAACCGTTCAGCTATTTAATGCGGAGGGAAAGGCCCGCCGCCGGTTTCACGATATTAATGACGATTATAGAAACGCAAATATCGAAACTATTTTTTATTACTCGGTGTTTTACCCGCTGGTTGATTTCATCGGAGCGATTGGGATCGCCGTTGTGATTTTCGCCTTTGGTTACGAATACCTTGCCGGGTATTCGGCGGCCGGGCAGGCGGTGACGGTTGGTATTTTAGCGGCGTTCATTCAATATTCGCTGCAGCTGTTTCAGCCGATCCGTGACCTTTCAGATAAATTTAATGTCCTCCAGGCGGCAATCGTGGCTTCGCACCGGATCTTTATCTTACTTGATCGCGAGGTCGCGATCACTACGCCTGACGCGCCGAAACGAACGGGCAAAGCCGCTGGCAAAATAGAGTTCAGAAATGTTTGGTTTGCCTACAAAGGGGAAGATTGGGTCCTGAAAGATGTTTCGTTCGCGGTAGAACCGGGAGAAAGCATTGCCCTCGTCGGCCATACCGGCTCTGGTAAGACGACCATCACAAATCTGATAATGCGGTTTTATGATGTTCAGAAGGGGTCGATCCTGCTGGATGGCGTCGACGTTTGCGAATGGGATCTTCACGATCTGCGCTCGAATTTTGCGGTCGTCCTGCAGGATGTTTTCTTATTCAGCGGCTCGATCGA
>JBGTCF010000068.1:0-2906 GCA_041748975.1 Pyrinomonadaceae bacterium | reverse complement strand
GCGGATGTGATAATCACCTATTTTGCGAAAGAGGCTGCAGCGATTTTTCAACATCAATAATGGACACTACCAGAAGTACTGAATTATTCATTGAGGCCCAGAAGCACATGCCCGGCGGCGTGAATTCGCCGGTGCGGGCGTTTAAGTCGGTAGGCCGCGATCCCCTTTATATTAGCCGCGCAACCGGCTCGCGGATCTTTGATGTCGACGGTAACGAATTTATCGACTACGTCGGCTCGTGGGGCCCGATGATATTAGGCCATGCCCACCCACGCGTGATCGAAGCGATCAAGAGCGCGGCCGAGGACGGTACAAGCTTTGGCGCCAGCTCCGAGAAAGAGATCGAACTCGCCAAGTTGGTAAAGAAATTCGTTCCATCGGTAGAAGTCGTACGGATGGTAAATTCCGGAACCGAGGCGACGATGAGCGCCATGCGTCTCGCTCGCGGGTTTACCGAGCGAGACAAGATCATTAAGTTCGAAGGCTGTTATCACGGACATGGAGATTCTTTTCTTAGCAAGGCCGGCTCCGGCGTCGCCACACTTGGACTTCCCGACAGCCCCGGCGTTACCGCTTCGACTGCTAAAGATACGCTAAATGCGGTCTACAACAATATTGAATCAGTAGAACGGTTGGTTGAGGAAAACAAAGGCAAGGTCGCAGCTGTTTTTATTGAGCCGGTCGCAGGTAATATGGGCTGCATCCCGGCAAACATAGATTTTCTACGTTCACTGCGAAACTTATGTACCGCGGAAGGTATTTTGCTTGTATTTGATGAGGTGATGAGCGGGTTTCGTGTTGCACGCGGCGGTGCACAAGAGCTGTACCATATCGACGCTGATCTCACGACTTTTGGCAAGATAATTGGCGGCGGTCTGCCCGTGGGAGCCTACGGCGGCCGTCGGGACATTATGGAGATGATCGCTCCGTCCGGGCCCGTTTATCAGGCCGGCACACTGTCGGGCAATCCTCTTGCGATGACCGCTGGCATCGAGACATTAAAGATAATTGACCACGATCCGCAATTTTACGACAAGCTTGAGGAAACTTCTGCAAGACTCGAAAAGGGGATCCGTGATGCATGCCTTGAACATAAACAAGCTCATCGGTTTAATCGATGTGGTTCAATGTTCACAATGTTCTTTACGGACCAGGAAGTTGTCGACTTCACAACAGCCAAGATGTCAGACACAGGGGTTTTCGCAACTTATTTTAACGGCATGCTGCAAAACGGTGTCTATTTACCGCCGTCACAATTTGAAGCGTGTTTCGTTTCCGCCGCACATACGTCCGAAGATATTTCCGTGACTGTCTCATCGGTTAATCAGGTCCTGACGGGCCTGCTTTAACTACCTAAGTCATTTGCATCACTGGGCAGCGATTTGTTATACTCCGTCGATTGATGTAGAGATCGGCAGATGCCCCGCGTATTTGCCGTAGACAATTTTTCGATAAGATGCTTTCTAAGAACTTTGCTGTTTTAACAACTACTACGACCCGCCTCTAATGGCGGGACACCCGCGGTTTCTACGGAAACTGCAAAAGCAAAGTCGCTCTTATCGGATCTGATCTAATTTAGTAGTAGTGAATTGTTAATTGCCGATACGTTAAGTATTGATCGATAAGAGCCGCATCTCAGACGGTCGGTTTGCCTTTGGGCAGATCCATGATCATTTGACGTAAACAATTAACAAAAATATGAGCGAGCTAAATATAAAAATCGGTGACAACCAGCGGTCAATACCTGCGCCCGCGACGGTTCTTGATGCTATAAAGGCCTTTGACCGTGACATTCTGAAAAAATCTGTCGCCGCCAAGGTCAACGGCGAAGAAGTCGATCTGAGTCGAGAACTGTCCCTAACTGATGAGGTTCTGTCGATCGAGCCTATTACCATCGATACTCGCGACGGACTCGAAGTCATCCGCCATTCCGCCGCGCACTTACTTGCGGCCGCGGTTCTCGACCTTTTTCCCGACACGAAACTCGGCATCGGCCCGGCTCTAATGGACGATCCGCGCTATGGATATTTTTACGATGTGATCGCACCGCGCCAACTGACCGAAGCGGACTTGCCCGTTATTGAAAAGAAGATGCGCGAGTTGGCAAAACGCGATCTCAAATATCGACGGGAAAATATCGAAAAGGCGACGATCCTCGATCTCTTTCGGGAACGTGACGAGCCGCTCAAATGCGAACTGATCGAGGAAAAAGTGGAGGGCTCGGCAAGTATTTACTATATCGACGGGTCGCCATTTATCGACTTTTGCATGGGCCCGCATGTTCCTCACACCGGCAAGCTAAAGGCATTTAAGCTGTTGGCTCTCTCGGGCGCATATTGGAAGGGCGACGCCGAGAACCAGCAAATGCAGCGGATCTATGGGACCGCGTTTGCGACGCAGGCGGACCTGGACGCATGGATACAGCAGCGGGAAGAGGCCGAAAAGCGCGACCATCGAAAGCTTGGTAAACAGCTTGATCTGTTCTCCATCGATGACGACTACGGCCAGGGCCTGATCCTTTGGCATCCGAAAGGCGGGATCATTCGGATGGAGATGGAGCGGTTGCTGAAAGAGGAACTCGAGGATCGAGGGTACAGCTTTGTATTCACGCCTCATATCGCAAAACGCGATCTGTGGGTCAAAAGCGGACATGAGGGCAACTATTCTGACTCAATGTACGCCCCTACGAGCATTGAGGACGAGGAATATCGGCTTAAACCGATGAATTGTCCGTTTCATATCGGGATCTATAAATCGAGCCCGCGTTCGTACCGTGACCTGCCGCAGCGATATTCAGAGATGGGCACGGTTTATCGTGCCGAGCTTTCGGGTACGCTGCACGGATTGATGCGTGTTCGCGGTTTTACGGTCGATGACGCGCATTTGTTTGTCAGGCCGGATCAGGT
>JBGTCF010000067.1:0-22129 GCA_041748975.1 Pyrinomonadaceae bacterium | reverse complement strand
GACCCGATTGCGGATAAACTGCTGATGACCACCGCGTTTGTGATGTTGACGCTTCCGAGCGTGATGGGCACAGATCGTCCGCACCTTCCCGTTCCGTTTTGGGTTACCGCCACCGTGATCGGACGTGACGTCGCAATAATCGCGATCGCCGGTGCGATCAACGTAATGACCGGCTTTCGAGGGTTCAAACCGTCGTGGCTCGGCAAGGCAAGCACCTTTGTCCAGGTTGTCGGAGTGATCCTCATCCTCGTTGCCGCCGTATTTCCAGCCAACAACGGTCTATTTCTGCCAACCACCTACACGATAGTAACGGCCTTCGCCGTTTTCTCCGGGATCCACTACATCTTCCACGTCGCCAAACTAATGCGTGAAGACGAGCAGACTACAAAGGCGACTGATCAGTAGCCTCTACCTATCTGATCGCGAAGTTCACGAAAACGTGTGACTGCGGCAACGCGGTTTCGAAGCCGGCGCGGTTGATCATTTCGATGATCTCCGCCCCATTGCCTTCTTTTGTTCGACCAATCCCAATGGCTCGGTGTATTTGCGGTATAGGTCGAATAGGAATTCGGAGCGTTCGAGTTCGCTTTTGAAACGGCGCGTGCCGTAGGCGTCGTCGGCTTCGTCGTTGTCTCGATGGGCATCGACGAGTGTCTTTTGGCATTGTCAACGGATCGCGTTTGAGCGAGAGTCATATCGGCAACCGGCGGCGGCCGATACTTACTGTAAACGAGCCTAGAGGGTTGACAGCCACGCACTCAATATAAACTTGACAACAACACACTCAATCTTTATACTTCCCTCAGGCTCAACTAGCGTGTATTTAGAGCAGAGCAATTATAGGTATTGGAGACAAAAACATGAGCAAAATTATAGGAATCGATCTCGGAACGACCAACTCGGTCGTAGCGGTAATGGAAGGCGGCGAGCCGATCGTTATTACAAATTCTGAGGGAGGGCGAACAACCCCGTCGGTAGTGGCGTTTACGAAAGACGGCAATCGACTCGTTGGCCAGGTCGCCAAGCGTCAGGCCGTGACGAATCCGGAGAATACGCTTTATTCGATCAAGCGTTTTATGGGCCGCAAGTATGATGAAGTCACTAATGAGATCAAGCAGGTCCCCTACAAGGTTGAAAAAGCTGCAAACGGTGACGTTAGGATTTCCGCGGAAGGCAAACAATACAGTCCGCCTGAGATCGCGGCTATCGTACTTCAAAAGCTGAAGCAGTCCGCCGAGGACTATCTAGGTGCGAAAGTAGAAAAGGCGGTCATCACGGTTCCTGCATATTTTAACGACGCACAGCGGCAGGCAACTAAGGATGCCGGAAAGGTCGCGGGTCTTGAAGTGCTTCGCATTGTCAACGAACCGACGGCCGCAGCGCTGGCATACGGGCTCGATAAGAAAAAGGACGAGATCATCGCGGTTTTTGACTTCGGTGGCGGTACGTTCGATATATCGGTCCTTGAGGTCGGTGAAGGAGTCGTTGAGGTTAAGTCTACCAACGGTGACACTCACCTTGGAGGCGATGACGTAGATGAGATCCTGGTTGGATGGATCATTGATGAATTCAAGAAGGATCAGGGCATTGACCTTCACAATGACAAAATGGCCCTCCAGAGGCTCAAGGAATCAGCGGAGAAAGCCAAGGTCGAGCTTTCGTCGGCGATGGAGACAGAGATCAATCTGCCGTTTATCACGGCGGATGCTTCCGGGCCGAAGCATTTGGTAATGAAGCTTACGCGGTCGAAGTTCGAACAGTTGGTCGAACCGGTCCTCAAACGGCTCATGCCGCCTGTGGAACAGGCTATTAAGGATGCGGGGCTCGAGCCTAAGGATATCGAGGAGATCGTCCTGGTGGGCGGATCGACGCGTATCCCGAAAGTTCAGGAAATGGTCAAGGGCTTTTTCGGAAAAGAGCCGAACAAGTCGGTGAATCCCGATGAGGTCGTTGCTCTCGGAGCGGCAGTCCAGGCCGGCGTGCTGGGCGGCGAAAAGACCGACATTCTGCTACTTGACGTCACGCCGCTTTCGCTGGGAATTGAGACACTTGGCGGCGTTATGACGCCTATGATCTCGAAGAATACTACCATTCCGACGCGAAAGTCCGAGATATTCTCGACCGCATCGGATAACCAGACATCGGTTGAGGTTCACGTGCTTCAGGGTGAAAGGCCGATGGCGTCGGACAACAAGACGCTGGGCAAATTCCATCTAGTAGGTATTCCTCCGGCACCGCGTGGCATGCCTCAGGTTGAGGTAACATTCGATATCGACGCCAACGGCATCGTGAACGTTTCGGCCAAGGATGTAGGCACGGGCCGCGAACAGAAGATCACCATCACCGCTTCGTCGGGACTCTCCAAGGAGGAGATCGACAAGATGATGAAGGATGCCGAATCGCATGCCGGTGAGGACGAGAAGAAGAAAGCGGCGATCGAAGCCCGAAACCGTTTGGACGGCCTGATGTACAGCGTTGAAAAGACCTTTAGCGAAAATAAAGACAAACTCGACGCGGCCGCGACCGGCGAACTCGAATCGGCGATCGCTGATTCCAAAACGGCACTCGTCGGCGAGGATGTCGAGGCAATGAACAACGCTTTCGAACGGCTCCAGACTGCTTCGCACAAATTGGCCGAGGCACTCTATAGCCAAACGCCCCCGCCAGGAGCGGAAGGCGCCGGCGACGAACAGGCAGCATCCGCGAGTGCAGGTGCTGACGGCGACTCTACAGCATCGGCTGCGGATGATAATGTCATTGACGCCGAGTACGTCGATGTCGAAGACGAGAAGAAGGACTGACGTTTGTGTTATAAAGAATGAGCGGTGAAATTAAGTAGCCGCTCAGCAATTTTTATGACGATTGAAGTAAACATTGACGAACGCCTTTGGGCTGAGACCCAGAGTCTCGCTCGCGATCTAAAGGTCGATTATCCAAAGCTTCTTGCGGATTCGATTCGCAAGAGCCTCTACGATCTTAAACGCAAACGCGATCGGGAACTTTCGACCGAAGAGAAAATTCGACGTCATCGCGAAAGCTATGAAAAATTCCCGGTTCAGGAAGATGAGTTCTTGCTTGATGACGAAACGATCGAAGATGTGTGGAAAAACCTATGATCCGGGGCGACGTTTGTTATTTCTCTTATCCGGAACCGGATAAACGTCGTCAGGTCGTGATTCTGACCAGAACGGATGCGATCGAATTCCTGCATGATGTTACAGTCGCTCCCCTCACCACCGCCGTTCGGGATAATGAAACGTCCGTTTGGTTGGATGAAGCCGATGGGGTTCGTGAGCTAAGTTCCGTCAATCTGGATCGGCTCCAGACAATTCCGAAAAATAGACTAGGACGTCCGATCGCACATCTTTCGCTGGACAAGATGGATGAGATCCGTGAGGCAATTATGTTTGCTCTTGGTTACCAGGATTAAGTGGCCAAAAAAGATTACTACAAAATTCTCAGCATAAAAAAGGATGCCAAGGCGGACGAGATAAAGAAATCGTACCGCCGTCTGGCGCGCAAGTACCATCCTGACGTTAATCCCGGAGATAAGGCATCCGAAGATAAGTTCAAAGAGGTTCAGGAGGCTTACGACGTTCTGTCGGACGACAAAAAGCGGAAGGTCTTTGACCGGTTTGGGTACTACGCCGATAATCTCGATCCGGATTCGCCATTCGGTGCTGGGGCGGCCAGCAGCGGCGGAGCAGGCGGGTTTGATTTCTCAGGCTTTGATTTCTCACAAGGCGGAAGTTCCGGTGGCGGTAGCAGTTCGAGCTTCCGGGATATATTCTCCGACCTTTTTGGCGGTGGAGGTGGTGCCGGAACACGGACTCAGCCGGAACCCCCGCGGCCGATGCCGAAAAAAGGTCGGGATATTGAGATTCCGCTGGCAATGAGTTTTGAAGAGTCTTTTACCGGCCTCACGACAAATATTACCGTCAACCGTTCCGAACAGTGTTCGCGGTGCATGGGTGCCGGGGATACCGGCGGGCCTGTAGTTCAGTGTCCGACTTGTAAAGGTACAGGCCAGGTTATGCGGACCGGCGGACGGCTTCAGTTCTCGCAAGCATGTTCTGATTGCGAGGGCACGGGCCGGCGTCGCGAGCCTTGTTCGCTATGCCATGGTAAGGGAGTTACGCCAAAGGCCGAGCAGGTCAAAATTCGGATACCGGCCGGTGTGGACACGGGGTCAAGAGTACGAATACCGAAGAAGGGCCACGGTGGCCGACTCGGTGCCGCCCCGGGTGATCTGTTTATACTGACTAACGTCGGAAAGCACAAATTTCTCGAACGAAAAGGCGATAACATCTATATTACAGTACCAATTACGGTCTCCGAGGCCGCTCTCGGCACGAAGATCGAGGTGCCGACGGTCGAGGGTAAAGCTCAGCTAAAGATCCCGTCAGGCACCGAATCCGGGCAGAAATTTCGCCTTCGCGAGCGAGGCTTTCCCAGCCTGAGAAATCCAAAGCTCCGCGGTGATCAATTTGTCGAGGTCAAGATAACATTGCCAAGAGTAATTTCCGAGGAAACCAAAGACGTCTTGCGGCAATTTGAAAAACTGAATCCTGAAAATCCACGGAAAGTAATGGGGTTGGAATAGGTTTCTAGTACCTGAGTACCTGAGTACCAGAGTACCGGAGTACCGGATTTGAAAGAATGAGCAGATTCGAGAGCTTTGAAGAGATAAAGGCTTGGCAGAAGGCTTATGAGGTCACATTAGGAATCTATCGTTTGACGTCTGATGGCAGCTTCGCGAGAGATTTTGGATTGAGAGATCAGATACGAAGGGCTGCCGTATCTGTAATGGCTAACATTGCCGAGGGCCACGGCCGTAGATCAAATGTCGAATTTGCTAACTTTCTAAACATCGCGAGGGGGTCAGCAGCCGAAGTTCAATCTCATCTGCACATAGCCTTGGGACTGAATTACATTGAACGAAGCGAATTCGATGAACTGTACGTCATGCTAACAGAAGTTTCGCGAATGACACTTGCTTTAGCTCGTTACTTGCGTAGCCATCAAAATTAAGTAAGAAACTTTTCTTACTCAGGTACTCCGGTACTCTGTGACTCCGAAACTGTAGAGATGAAGAAAGGTATACGAACCTACACGATCAGTGCCGTAGCGGAGTTGTATGATATACATCCGCAGACACTTCGGTTGTATGAGCGCGAGGGGCTGCTTGCCCCGTCGCGTTCTGTAGGAAATACAAGACTATACGAGGATTCGGACCTCGAAAGGCTTGAGATCATTCTTTCACTAACCCGTGATCTCGGGGTCAATCTGGCCGGCGTCGAGATCATACTTAACATGCGCGAAAAGATGGATCAGATGCAGCGTGAATTTGAAAATTTCTTCGAGTACCTAAAGACTCACGCCAGTGAATTCTCACGCCAACGCGAAGAGTTCGGAAGCGGTGAAGCTCTGATCCCGATCTCACGTATCCGTGCTTTCCGCACTCGTAGCGAACAAGTCGTCGAAGACTGACATTTTGGCGCCGACTCAACCTTTGATTTCCTCTCGCTACTACGTTACGATTTGGCATTCGCTCAACTTTCTATTTAGTTCTAGGAGAATCCGATGTTTGGAAGAATCTTATTACGCGTTTCGACGCTCGCCGCAGTAATCATCTGCACCACTTTCTTATCGTTTGGCCAAGACCTTGACGACGTCACCATTGCCGGTAGGATCACTGATTCCAATGGTTTAGCTATCGCTGGTGCTACCGTCACGGCCACATTGGTCGAGACCGGCGAATCCCGAACGGTAGTCACAGACGACGACGGCCGTTACCGTATCCTCAAACTTAAGCCCGGAAATTACAAGGTGAAGGCGACGGGAACGGGCTTCGGAGCTCAGGAAACACCCGAGATCGCGACGATCTCGGCTCAAAATATCGTAAAGGATTTCAAGCTATTGCCTGCCGACGTGCGGGCCGAGGCGACGGTTACGGTGACTGAAGACGACTCTCCATTGGTCGATACGACCAGAACGATCGTAGGCGGCACAGTTACGCAGCGAGAAATAGAAGAACTGCCTAATGTAAACAGGGCTCCGCTCGACTTTATTTTCACCCTGGGCGGGACGGCTGAAGAACCGCTTTCAGTTCGAGATGCTGCAGAAGACAGGCCGTTTGGGACAAACACGAATCTCGACCCACGCACCTCGCCGCTCGAATCGGGAATTTTTTCGCTCAGTGGGGGAGCGGCTTATTCAAACAATATTACGATCGACGGTCTCGACAACAACGACGACCGGTTGGCGCAGGCGCGTTTTCAACCGTCGATCGATGCGATTGCCGAAGTGCAGGTCATAACCAACCAGTTCTCCGCCGAGTACGGTCGTGCTTCCGGTGGACGCGTAAATATACGTACGCGGGCTGGCTCCAAGACGTATCGGGGGCGAGCTTTTTTGGCATATCGAAATAGCGATTTCAATGCTAATACCTACAACAACAACCGCCGTAATCTGAGTAGGCTCCGTTTTACGCAATATAACCCAAGCTTTACATTCAGCGGGCCAGTACCATTTGGGTATTTCAAAAACAAGACGTTTTTCTTTTCGGCTTACGAATATGACAACTTTCAGGATACGACGAGGATAGACACGATCGTTCCGGTCGGACAGAATCCGCGACTGGCGTTGCCCGCCCCGACTGGTGGCCCCGAGCGCTTGGAACGAACCAATAATTTCCCCAATCCAGCTTTTAGTCCGGCCCTTGTGGCCCCTTATGTCAAAACGGTAGAAACACCTTCTATAAAGAATTTTTTTACGCAGCGAGTTGATCATACTTTTGGGAATGCCCACAATATCACGCTCAACTTTGAGATCGGCAAAAACCGCAGCACGCGGCAATTCCGCACCGCGACGAATCGGCTTGAGGAAGCGATCTTAGGCCCGACGCAATCGACTAGGGCGATAAAATTTACTGACAACTACGTTTTCAGTTCGAAGGCGGTCAACCAGTTTCGATTTCAATATTCGATCTTCACTCCAAACTTTGCATCGGACAACATAACCGACCCGGTGGTCTTGATAGCGCTTAATGACAATGCGAACATTTCTCTCGCCGATCAGCGAAATGGAACGTTAACCGCGGGAAATTCAACCTTTCTGGCGAATAATTTCCCAAGTAATAGAGAGGAAAAGCGATATCAATTCCAGGAGACGTTAAATGTCATTGCCGGACAACACACCCTTAAATTTGGAGTGGACGTTCAGTCGATCAAATCAACATATACCGATTTGAGCGATTCGACGGGAACGTTTAATTTTGCAAATGTACGGGCGTTTTTAGATAACCGAATTTCACAATATCGATTCAACTTCGGCCGAACCGCAGATCAGAAGAATACATATTCAGGCTTCTTCGTCCAGGACGAATGGAGAGTAAAACCCAGAGTGACAATAAGCCTGGGTTTGCGCTACGAACGGGAATCGATATTGAAGGACAATAATAATTTTGGTCCGCGGGCGGCAATAGCCTATTCACCCTTCAAGAGTGGCAAGGGCGTGATACGTGTCGGTGGCGGTATCTTTTATAATCGTGTCTTGCTTAGGACGTTTGACGATTCGACATTGACCGAATCGAGACTGAACTATAATACCAGCAATCTTCAAGGCCCGAGCAACGCCAATACGGACAATTGCTATGTCGCAACCAGTGCGGATTACAACACACCGAAATGCATAGTTTTGCGAAGGTTTCAATTTCCGGGCGTTCCTACGCTGGACGAGGTGCGGGCTTTTGAGGCCGGGTTGCCGGCAGGACAGACAGGGTTTAGAAACGCTTCGAACAGCTTGAGGATTCTTGATCCGACCTTAAAGATTCCGGAGAGCTATCAGTTCAACGTAGGGTTCGAGCGCGACATTGGCGGCGGGTTTGTCTTCGAGTCAAACTACACGTATAACAAGACGATACGCCTTTTCCGTGAGTTTAATGCTAATGCCTATATTCTAAAACCGGGATTTGTCGATTACAATGACTATCTCGTACGTGGAAATACAAATGTTGCAATTGTCTTCGTTAACGGGGACCCAAACGATCCCACGGGCGTTGTTACCGCCGGCGGCATTACGACGGTGAATCTGGCCTCGCGCAATACTTCGACCTCCGCATCAGCGCCTATCGGCATCGCACGCGCCCAATTGCAGGCGCAGGTCGGACGTCGGCTGAATAATTCTATCAATGACAATATCGATCAGGTCGCGTCGATCGGTAGTAGTTTGTATAACGGCGTTACCTTCGAGTTGCGTAGGCGATTCAGGAATATTGGCATGGGCTTTGGCGGATCGTTTCGCGCGGTGTATACACTTTCAAAATTGATCGACGACGGACTAAACAATACAACGAACGCTCAGACGTCTGCGGACTTTGTCGCCGAACGCTCATTAGGAATTCAGGACCGACGGCATCGATTTGCTCTTTCGGGGACGTTTCAGATGCCCAAATATCTGCTCGGGTTAAGTGTCTCGCCTATTTTGCGTATTGGCTCGAACTCACGCTTTAACCTCGGCCACGGTATCGATCGTAATCTTGACGACAACAGTAATGACCGTCCGAATTTTACTGGTAATGTTGCCGATATTCGTTTCCGTGACTCTAATTCCCCGTATCCGCAAAGCTTGGTTAACCAACTTTCGTTTGCACCTATCGGGCGCTCGGGCAACTTACCAAGAAATGCGGGTGTAGGTCCTAAGCAATTCATATTTGACATGAACGTCAGTCGGGAGATCCGGTTTGGAGAGTTTAAGACAGCACGGTACCGCCTGCGCCCCAACGTCGAATTTAGTAATATTCTCAATGCCAGGGTGTTTACTTTCGGTTCGGAGTTTATCAATCTCACACCTAATGCCGTGAATCTGGACTTTTTAGTTCCGACCCGCACCCTTCGGCCACGGGCCATTCGGGTCGGGCTGCGTTTTGATTTCTAAACACCAGTCAAGGCTAATTCCCGGGGATCGTCGTTTACGGCGATCCCGTTCTTTTTGCGTGCAAATAAATGATGACGGGCAAAGCACGACTGTGGTAATTTATAGTGTTGAACATTTTTGTTCACCTCCTCGAATTATGAGTCTTGTTTTGGAAATGGGAACGGCACCTGTCAGCGAGTCGACGATCGAGTCGGTGCTGCTCGACGCGGATCTTTTTGTTAAATACAGTTCGCCGGAAAAGGCCTTTGATCTATTAAGGGGTTCGCTCGAGCGAAGCCCGCGATCGATCAGCTTGCGCGAAAAGATGCGTGACATTTGCGTTAGGCAAAAGAATCTCAACGAAGCCGCAAAGCAGTGCCTCGCCCTGGTGAGCCTTTACATTGCACGAGAAGACTTTGACCTTGCATATGATCGGCTTCAGGAAGCAAAACTTCTCGACCCGCGAATCTCAGTCGCACCGGGACTGGAAGCGATCCGCCGAGGACGGCGCCCCGATTTTGCTTTAGATCGCGACAAAACACCTAAGAAGGTCCGCACAGATGTTACTTTCGCCGGTAATTTGGGTTATGTGAGTATTTTTGACGCGGTGCAGGTGATCGAGAGCGCAAAGATGACCGGCCTCCTGGTTATCAAGGCCGATCTGCACCTGGCAAACGTAGCATTTAACGAGGGCAAAATAGTCGATTCGGAATGCAACGGGAATAATGGCGTTAAGGCATTTCGCGACATCATTGAGATAAATTCAGGGACCTTTGAATTCTCTACCTCTGAGAACGAGTTTCCGATTGTGATAACCGTATCGAGCAATACTAATTTCCTGCTGGATGTATTGACCGAGCTGGATAACGAACGTGCCGAGAAACAAGGACTAAGAAGCGTCGGCGATGAGCTGATTTAGCTTAGTTCGGCTTTTGGGATTTTGGTTGTAGCCAGGGGTCTCTACTTCCTTGTAGAATCAAGTACAAATCCCATCAAAATCGTTCAGAAGCGGGCTTGCCCGCGGGATCCCACGGCGATTGGCGGGCAAGCCCGCCGCTAACGGGATCTAACACATACCCTGAAATCAATTGACACTCATTGCGAAATACAACAAAATATAGTGCTTTCCCAAATTCCGAGCACTATAGAATGTTTAAGCTTCAGCGTCTAGAAATCACCGGTTTTAAATCATTTGCTGATTATACCGAGATCGTATTCACCGGCAGCGGCATAACGGCCGTGGTCGGCCCGAACGGCTGTGGGAAGTCGAATGTTTCCGACGCGATGTCCTGGGTCCTTGGCGAGCAGCGGGCAAAATCTTTACGCGGCGGCGAAATGAAGGACGTGGTCTTTGCCGGCACCAAGACCCGTAAACCCGGCGGAATGGCCGAAGTTGTGCTGCATCTCGTACGCGACGACACCGTATTTGATAACGAGGAAAACGAACTCGAGGACATCGATGAGGCACTCAGCGAGATCGACGAGAATACGGTGGACCTCAGCGAGATAGATGCGGTCGAAGGTGAACCGGTTGATGCGCTGGCGGAAGTCTCGACCCAAACCGCGGAATTTCGTGACGAAGAAACAGAGATCGAAACTGTAAAAGCCGCCCAGGTCGGATCGGTCCACACAGTGGAAACAAAGGTGAAAACCAGGCGGCATTGGCGCCCGCGTTCGTTCGCTCTGGATTTCGCGCCTGGCGAAGCAGTTTCTGTGACGCGTCGGCTGTATCTTTCGGGGGAAAGCGAGTATCAGCTCAATGGCAAAACCTGCCGTCTGCGAGACATCACGGATCTCTTTGCAGGAACGGGCCTTTCCGGCGCTCATTACGCGATCATCGAGCAAGGCCGTATCGGCCAGATTCTCTCGGCAAAACCGGCTGACCGCCGAAATTTGATCGAAGAAGCGGCCGGAATATCAAAATTTCGGGCCCGTCAGCGAGCCGCCGAGTCCAGGCTCGATTCCGCCAAGAGCAATCTCGGCCGTATCGCGGATATCGTTTCCGAGATCGAAAAACAGGTAAATTCCCTGAGACGCCAGGCAGCAAAGACCCGGCGATTCAAAATACTGCAAGAAGAATTTCGTGCGCTTCTTCGGCAACTCTACGCGGCCGAAGGCAGATACCTTTCCAATCTATCCAGGGAGTTAAAAGTCCAACTCAAGCAGGCTGTCGAGGCCGAGAATGACCTGATCAGCCAGGTTGCAGCGAAGGAAGAAGCAGCCCGCGAAGCTACCCGACAGTCACGCGACGCAGAGGAGAGCCTGGCCGAGCTGCGAAAAATTCATTCTCACAATGCCCTGGAGCGTGACCGGGCTGAGCGGGAACATCTTTATAAATCCGATCAAATCGTAAATCTCAATAACCGTACCGATACCCTTCGGGTCGAGATTGCCTCCAGTCGGCAGAGGCTCAATCTGCTCGCCGCCGAACTCGAACGACTAAGGGGCGATGAAGAACAGGAATCTTCAAGCCATGCTCGTGCTGATTCGGAGCTTCGAGAATCGGAAGATATTTACAGGCGTGAAGCCGAAAACCTGGCTGAGATCGAGAGGTCGATCGACACGCTGCGTGCTTCGCTGATGCAGCACACCGGGGCATTTGAACGCTTTGACGAGATCGGGCGACAGATCGAGAATAACCTGGATCGACTGATCTCCCGCGCCAAGGGACTCGAAAACGAGGGTGCGAGGGCCTCCGAGGCCTATGCCTTAAATAAAAAGAACGCTGATGAATTGGCGAAAGGGCTATTGGCAGAAGAGCATAAACTGGTCGGTCTAAATAACGAGAAAGAGCAGCTTCTTGCCTTGACCGTCGATTCGAGAAGCCGATTGCGAGAGGCAGAAAACGCCCTGAAATTAGTTCAGGATGAATATTCTGCTAAGAAGCATAGGCTGTCGACGCTGCGGGAACTTGAGGAGAAAAAGGCTGTTTACAGGCCGCAGGTTCAGAAGCTATTTGCCGCTGAGAAAGCCATCGGCGTGAAATTAAAAGGCGTGCTTGCGGACCGGCTGAACGTCGCGAGAGAGGCGGAAACAGCCGTCGAAACGCTGCTCGGACCCTTTCTGGAAGCGGTGATTGTTGAATCGCTCGATGACGCCAAAAAAGTGTCGGCGTGGCTTAGAGAGAACGGAGTTGGTCGCACCGCGATGCTTGTTTTGCCAGAGCCGGTAGACGGACGAGCGGACAATTCAGGGGCTGCAGGCGAAACAATAGCTGACTTTTTGGGAGTAACCCGTGAACTTTCGACTGTCCTGCGGCAGATATTTCCACGAGAGATGTCGGCGCGATTGGTAAAGGATCTTGATTCCGGCAGGGGTAACTCGGAAGAAATTCTGGTGGATTACGACGGCGATATTTTGCTTAGCGGCCAAATGCTTATCGCCGGAAAACAGAAATCAGCCGGAAAAAATGATTCTTTGCTGGCATTCAAACGAGAATTGAATCAACTGGATAAAGACTGCAGGGCGATCGCCGCTGAGTTAGAGAACTCCGTCAAGGAAACCGAGTCGAACCGGGCAGAGTTAGTCGAACTCGAGAGCAAGACAGTCGATCTGCAATCGCTGATCATCAAGGTTGACCGGGGAATTCACGGACTTCAGATCCAAGTGCACGCTGCCAAAGAAGAGATCGCCCGCGCTGAGCGGCACAAACGAGTGGTCGATGAAGAAGCAGCTCAGATCAAAGATGAGATTGCGGAACTTGAGCGGAAAAAGGTTGACGCCTTTTCTAATAAGCAAGAGGCCGAAACTGCCCGGCTCGAGGCCGAAAATTCGATCGAAAATATCGGCAACGTTTTTGGTGCAGCCCGAGCGAAGACGGACGAAGCTGCGGCGATCCTGAACGAGAAACGGATGATCGCTGCGACCTCGGATGAACGCCGTCGCTCGGCTGTCTCCGCACTTCGGCGGGTAGAAAATGAAAACAAAGAGATCGAAAACCGGTTAGGTCTCCAAATGCTTGAGATGGAAGAAGCTGAGGCCAAGGTCAAAGCTCTTCACATTTCGATCACCGAAATAACAGATAAGATCGCCTCGGCAGGCGACGATATGGCAAATGAGAGTGAGGAGTTACAGGCTTCAGTTGCCGCGTTGACCGCCGCCAGAGAGCTCTCGGACGCCACAAGCGAGGAACTTGCGGAGTTAAACAGATGTTCCGCGGATGCTCGTAACAAAAGGGCCTCGATCGAGATACGTCAGGCTGAGGCGGTAACACAGCTAAAGAATGTCAGTGAAAACTGCCAGCAGGAGTTAAACGTTTCCCTCGCTCAGATGGTCGAAACCATCGAAGTAGGCGAGAATTTCGATCTTGAGAACGCGCGAAGTGGATCTGACGATCTCCGCCAACGGCTCGATAATTTTGGGGCTATCAATATGCTCGCTCTCGAAGAACTGGCCGAAACCGAAGAGCGGCACCTATTTCTTACCTCACAGAAGAAGGACATCATCGATAGCATTGCAGCGACCGAGGAGGCGCTTCGTGAGATCAAACAGCGGTCTCGAGAGAAATTCAAGGCAGCTTTCGAGGCGATCAACGAAAATTTTGTCGAGTTTTTCCAGGAATTATTCGGCGGCGGCCGCGGCGAGATGACCTTGCTTGAATCTGATGACATTCTCGAAGCCGGGATCGAAGTGGTTGCTCAGCCGCCCGGGAAACGGCTTCAAAATATTCTCCTCCTCTCGGGCGGCGAAAAAGCGATGGCGGCGATTGCGCTGGTTCTTGCGATCTTTAAATATCGTCCATCGCCCTTCTGCCTGCTGGATGAAGTCGATGCCCCGCTTGATGACGCCAATGTGGGCCGATTTGCCGCAAAGATCGCCGAAATGTCTGAAAGGACGCAGTTCATAGTCATAACCCACAATAAGCGAACGATGGAAGCCGCCCGTGCTCTTTACGGTGTCACCATGCAGGAAGCAGGTGTATCCAAGATAGTCTCCGTCAAGTTTGACTGACCTCTAAGGTGCCAACCAAGCCGTATTCACCGGCATCATATGCTCGTCGACCGTTCTGCATCGGATATCAACTTTTCGCAATGAAATTACACTTGGCAGTGAGTTTGTTTTTAACTTGTACGGGTTGCGCTTTGGCCTATCTGCCTGTCAAAGGAAGTGTGGGAGCATCTCCGATGCCTACTCCTACCCCGGAATCCACTGACAAAGGGAAGAGGAACATTCGTCCGGTGTCCACGACATTGACCGATGAACAAATCTCTCGCTCCCCAAGTGATGTCATCGCGGGTACGCCAGCCTATTTCTATGAATTCACTCGTCAGGGATTTACGTATAGCCCGGTTTTGATCGAGCACGACGATGCCGGGCGCGGAAAGATCAGCTTTGTCAAAGATGGCTCTGAGGAAAAAATAACCGACCCCATCGCGCTCTCAGCGGTGACAATGGGTAAGATCAAGCACACACTTTCCGAACTTGATTTTCTAAATTCCAACGAAAATTACCAATACGAACGTGATTTCTCCAATCTCGGCGACGTAGCCTTTACCGTTCGCAAAGATGGGCGTGAGAGAACAGTCAAATACAATTGGACCGCCAACAAAAACGCTAAAGACCTGATGGACGAATATCGGCGGATAGCCAATGAGTACACATGGCTGTTTGAATTCAATGTCGCCCGCGAAAATCAGCCGCTAAGGACTCCTGCGATGCTGGAAGCTTTCGATGGCTTTTTACGTCGAAACGATCTTCCTGACCCCCCTCACCTAATACCGTATTTGACCGCTGTTTCGGTAGATGAGAGGCTCCCTCTCATAACCCGGAACCATGCCTTGAAATTGATACAACAGATCAAAAAGGCGGGCTAATAAAGTCGGACCTTCCTTTTCCCCGAACATCCGTGAAGTCAGATTCTTCGGATCGGTCGGTGCGGATCTGTCGATCAACGTAGAGTTTTCTGACTTTCGAATTAGAACTTCAACACGAACTCTGACCACACTTCACGCGCGGAGCATAACTGGAAACCGATCGTGATTGCCTCTATATCTTTGCCGAAGATACCGTGATGATCATGAGTTTCCGTCGCTTAACATTTCTTTGCTGTTCACTTGTCTGCCTTATGTTGGCTACAACGAGTGTATTGGGTCAAATATCTGCTGCTGATACCGCTAATACCCCGCAAGCGTCGTACAGGATCAATCCTGGTGACAAGCTGAACATCAGGTTTTTTTCCAATTCCGAGCTGAACGAGATCGGGATATTGGTCAGGCCGGACGGCATGATCAACCCTCAATTAATTGGAGAGGTGCGAGCGGCGGGTCGTACAGTTGCGGAACTCAAATCCCAGCTCGAGAGAGAATACATCGAGATTCTGCTATCTCCGATGATCACTGTGTCAGTCGTCGATCTCATACAGCCGCGAGTTTTTGTTGGCGGCCAAGTCGGGAAGCCCGGCGGATATGAACTGCGGGACGCAAAAACGCTGGTCCAATCTATTTTTCTCGCCGGCGGATTTACCCGCGATGCACGGAGGACTCTGGTTGTCCATGCGCGGCCCGATGGCAAGGGCGACTGGGTTGTTCAGACAGCAAATGTCCTGAAATTGATCGAAGGCAAGGCAAAGGCAAACGAAAAGGACGTGATCTTAAGAGATGGGGACTATGTTTTTGTGCCGGACTCAAGGATCTCCCAATTTAACAAGGCCGTAGAAGCGTTTCGGGGCGTGATCCCGCGTTTTTGATAACGACCGGCGGTTCAAATGATTAAAGACAGAACAATGGACAATTCTCCGGCTGAGATCCTGAAAAGGCTAGCGAAACGGAAGCTGCTGATCCTGGCGGTTCTTTTTATCGTGGTTGCGGCGGGTATGACTGCGACCTTTCTGATCACGCCGAAATACGAGGCGACGATGAGCCTTTTGGTATCCAGAGGCCGGATTGATCCTCAGATCACCTCATCGGACAAAAGCGTGGATATCACGTCGACAGCTATAAGCGACGAAGAGTTTAACTCCGAGTTAGAACTTTTTAAGAGTCTCGAAGTCATCAAGGGGGCGGTTACGGAACTGGATCTTGTCCACAATCAGAAACCGAAACAAGATACTTGGCTGAGCCAGAAGCGAGTGGAATTTAAGCTGGCCGTGTCGGGTTTGCTCGGCCGCGACACAGCGTCGACAGATGACGCCAGTCTGCCATCGACTGCAACGGAAGTGGACGTCCCCCTTGAACGGGCTGTTAATCGAGTTCAAGGGAACCTTGATGTAGTACCAATAAAAAGCTCAAGGGTAATAAATATCACCTATACCGATACTGATCCGCTGCGCGCCAAGTCAACGCTGGAAGCTATTTACCGACGATTTGTCGAACTTCATGTCCAGATCAACGAGAAACCGGAGGCAACGCAGGTTTTTAACGAACAAACAGGGAAATTCAACCAAAAACTAAACGCAGCGACGACAACTCTAAAGAATTTCGACAGTGTGAATGGCATATCAGGTGCCGACATTGGGACTCAACAATCCCTGCTCCAAAAGCAGCTTTCGGACGCACAGGCACAGATTAGCGCGACGCGAACAGAGATAGGTGAAACTGGCAAAAAGATAACTTCCCTTCAAGAAAATATAGCCGCGGAACCTAAGGAGATCCAGACTGGATATGTTTCGAAGTATGTCCTGGCTCTGGACCGTATGAAGGAAGAGCTCAGCCAATTGGAGCAGCAAAGGACCCAGTTACTGCAAAAATACCAGCCTCAGAGCCGGTTTGTTCGCGAAAATCAACAGCAGATCGATCAGATCAGAAAGACGATTGCTGAAGAAACCGCCGCCCCGCCGCAGGAACGATCCTTCGCTCTCAACGAGCTACGCCGCCGCCTTCAAGCTGAACTTTACGATGCCGAGACAAAGCTCGCCGCTCTTAAGGATCGCGAAAGATCGCTTACCGGGCAGATCGCAAAGCTGACTACTGAGGCTACGATCCTAAATTCTCGAAGCATCGAGCGAACCACACTTGAAAGGCAGCGAAGCATTAATGAGGAAGCTTATCTCCTATATCAAAAAAAGGCTCGTGAGAATGAGATCGGTCAAGTGCTGAATAAAGAGCGAATCATGAATTTCGCGATCGTCGATTCACCGCGAACGGATGGCCAGCAGAAGAATCCTAAACCCGCTATGAACATGCTTGTACTGCTGTTGGTCGGAACACTTGCAGGATTGACCGCGGCATTGGTTGCGGAAAGAGGTTCGATTGAAGGTTATTCCAGCGAGATTGCGGGATCGGTTCGCGAGATCGAAACGCGATACGACCTACCTGTTCTTGTATCGATACCTTACATGGAATTGCCGGTTGCAGCCCAGTCTGACCGCACGGTCCGGCGCCCTCTGCTCCCGCCCTCCGGCAGGACGGTGATCGAAGAAATTTAGTCAGCGGATCGTCCATATGAAAGAGCGTTTAAGGGCTACATTAATATTTTTCTATCGAGCGCTAGATCTGACGGCGCTTGGGATAGCCCTTTGGGCTGCATTTTATTTTGGGGGGCCACAGGGGACTGCATATATTTTCACGGCCGCAAATACGCCCACTATCGAATCGACGATCTTTTTTGCCGGTGTATTCGGAAGCTGGATGTTCATGTTGTCATCGTTCTGGCTTTACCGGTCCAAACGACTAGCCCGATGGGAAGACGAGTTTTCCGATGTGTTGCGGTCGGTCGCGTTCGCGACGCTGATAGTCGCGACGCTGATCTTACTGGCTGAGTGGCTCATTTTCCCGAAGCGGTTTCTTCTTATATTTGCGGTCGTTGCGTTCCTCTTAATGTTTGTTTTACGGCTTCTAAAACGGAAGATGCTGAGAGAACTTCGACTTCACGGCAGAAATCTCAGGTCTGTGATAGTGATAGGTGCAGGTGCCAGAGGGCAAAAGATTGTCAGCTTGATGAAGAAGAATCCGGAGATCGGCTACGACTTTAAGGGGTACATCGACGATCTCGATGCTCCTGATGTAGTCGGCGGGCTTTCTGATATCTCAGAGTTGCTTTCGCGAAATGTCATTGATGAGATAATCATTTGCCTTCCGATAAAAACTTTCTACGACCGCATGCAGGCGATCACCCAGGCGGCCGAGGAGCAGGGCGTCACGGTACGAATACATTCCGATCTTTTCGATCTGAAGCTATCGCGAGCTGTCACAGGCGAGATCGGTGAGGTCCCGATCCTGTCGATATACGCTAACAGAGTTTCGCCGTGGCAGTCTTTCCTTAAAACTTCGATCGACCTTCTGGGTGGAATCGCGCTTTCTCTCGTTTTCGCTCCGTTTATGCTGGCGATCGCGATCCTTATAAAGCTAAATTCGCCCGGCCCGGTTTTCTTTATTCAGGAACGTGTCGGGCTCAATAAGCGCCGGTTCAGGATGTTCAAATTTCGTACTATGGTGGTCGATGCCCCTGCGATTCAGAGAGAGCTGGAGAGTCTAAACGAAGCTGCCGGTCCGGTGTTTAAGATGCGGAACGATCCACGTGTGACGTCAGTCGGACGCTGGCTTCGAAAAACCAGTCTGGACGAACTTCCGCAGTTATTGAACGTAATTCTTGGCGATCTATCTCTCGTAGGCCCCCGTCCGCTGCCTGAGCGTGATTTTCAAAGATTCGATAAATCCTGGTTCAATCGACGCTTCAGCGTCAAACCGGGCATCACGTGTATCTGGCAAATATCCGGCAGAAGCGAAACGAGCTTCGACGACTGGATACTTCAGGACCTCGAATACATAGACAAGTGGTCTCTCCGGCTCGATCTCAAAATCCTCTTTAAAACAGTTCCCACAGTCCTGCGCGGAACGGGCGCAATGTGAACATGAAGATCCGTTACGAAAATAGTATCGTCCCTCAGCCAGGGCCGATCAATAACACTCTCTTGATCGCAGGACTGGTCGCCGGGTCGTGTCTGCTTGGGATCGCCGTGACTGCGGGGGCTTCGGACCCCTGGGTGCAGCTCCTCCTTGCCATTGCGACGGGTACGGCGCTAATGGCCGGGGTTGTTTCGCTCGCTCTGGACATTCCGTTGATCTCTCTCGTGAGGGCTGGGTTCATTCTTTCTTTCTTTTTCAAGCTTGACATGAACCTGCTAAAAGTCGACGAGATCGAGGATCCGTCGGGCCTCAACATATCCATAACCCTGGTATTTGCCCTGATACTGCTTTTTTACGACAAAGTGACGGATGACGACCGCGAGAGAGTTTTTACGTCGCCGCTTTGGTACATACTTGTCGCGTTGTTCGTAACCGCGACGGCCTCGGTCGCGCTCGCGGGTGCTCCGGCGCTAGGGGTTTTTTCCCTGTTCTCTCTGGCCTCATCGATCCTTATAGCCTATGCCGCGGCCTCACATTTCGGCCGTAAGGATCGTATTCATTTACTCATCACTTTGCTGGGGCTGGGCGTATTTTTCACCGGAGTGGTGGCGCTGGTCCAGTTTGCAACGCAGTGGCCGCTGGAATTGCCCGCACTGGGCACCGGTACCGAAGACGAACATCTGGGCACGCAGACCCAGTCACTCGGTCGCGTGCCGGCACTTCTTAGAACGCCGACTGAAATGGCGTGGGTGATCTCGTCGTTGGTTCCGCTGGTCGCCGCTCCTATTCTCTTTAGAGTCAAGACATTGACGGCCGTCGATAAGATCTTCCTGGTTGCGGCGGCCCTTTCGGCCACCGTCGCCGTTATATTGTCCCTCGCCAGGGGCAGCTGGATCGGATTGGTAACCGCGGCCGTTCTGCTGACCGTCTTTGCGTGGTTCCGGCTATCGAAGGATGAAAAAAGAAGCTACATTCTGTCGTTAGCCACGGCCGGGGTGCTCATTGGCATAGTACTCTTGCCCTTTTCGGGCAGGATCTATGAACGGCTGACCGAGGACGACCAAGGTGCCGCGGCCATTCGGATCCCATTGATGCAGAATGCCCTTCTGATGATCGAGGACAATGCGGTTGTCGGCGTGGGGCTAAGCGGGTACCGGTCTACAATGATGAGATATGACGAGACCGGGATGTTCGTCTCCACGGTCTTCGGGAATCCCGTTCATAATATTTTTGCCCACATTACGGCCGAGACCGGGATATTTGGCGGCATCCTCTTTTCGATCTTGCTCCTGTATGGAATCATCGAGGCTATTCGCGCCGCCCGCAGCGGCGATAGACTCATTGCCGCGCTTTCGGTCGGGGCAGCCATTTGTATCATTGCCTTTATTATATCGGGCGTGAAAGAGCCGGGGTCGCTGGGATCGGCTCGGCCGCCGATGCGCACATGCTTTCTCTTGATAGGTGTCATTATGGCGCTAAGTAGGATAATGCGTCTTCAAGAACGGTCACGAAGGGAGACCATTCATGGATAGTCCACAAAACTCTGAAGTACGAGCAGAGCCTACAAGGCTTGGCCGAAGCTTTCTGTGGATGGCGTGGACCGGGGTGGTCGGGATCGCCAGCAGCGTTCTTGTCTGGATCTTCTTGGCAAGGTTGCGGGACATTGAGGACGTGGGCCGGTTTGCGATAGTGATGGGGCTTTACGCCCTTTTCTTCAATTTCAACTCCCTCGGCCTGATGACTTACCTGGTAAATGAACTCAGTCGCCGCAGTCCGAACGCAGCTCGAGAATTTATCAGTAGTTCAGGAGTGTTTCTTTCGCTTTCGAGCGTTATTTGCGCGGTCGTAATGTGCGGCAGCGCATTGATCGTCAGCGGGTCTTCGGAGGTGGTGTTCTCGGCCTTCGTCCTCAGCCTGTCGCTGCTGCCATCGAACGTTATCACAGTCTCCGAAGCGGTAGCCATATCGTGCGGGCGACTTAGATTTATAGCTGCGATCTCCACAATGGAGAACATTCTCAAGACGATCATTCCGCTTGGACTTATTTTGGCTGGATACAACATTGTGGCGATCTGCGTGTCTTTCACATTGATACGTGTGGTCGCGATGGTCGTCCATCTTGTCGCAAACAAGGTGCGAGCGGACCAGTTCAGATTCTGTTGGAAAGAGTTTCAAACGTTAGCAAAGGTATCACCAACTTTCGCGGGCACGGGCGTGATGGCGGCCCTGAATTGGCAGGCTCCTCTTTTTATGCTTGCATACTTCAGCAGCGAGGCTCAGTCCGCGGAGTTCGGTGCCGCGTCACGCTTTCTCATGCCTGTCTCGATCCTTCTTGGCGGTTACGTCAACGCGGTTCAGCCGAGCCTCGCACGTCACATCGCACAGGCCCCTCAGGCGAGCGGCACTTATTTTTCAAAATTAGCCGGCTACCCACTGTCGATCGCCTTTGTTGCGGCCGTCGGTTCGATGTTTTTGTCCGAACAAGTGCTCGTGCTGCTCTTCGGCGAACCATACGCCACCGCGGCACCGACTCTCAAAACACTGGTGATGAGCATCATCCCATTTTGTCTGATAATGGTCGCCTCACGGGGGCTCGTGGCAACCGGATTGCAGCGAATCGATCTTTTGGCAAATGTTGTGGGATTCATCACCTGTGTGTGTGCAGGCCTGATAGCGATCCCGCGTTATGGAGCTGTCGGAGCTGCGATAGCCCAGCTTGCTTGCTTTTCGATAATGGGAGTGATCGAGGTCGCCGTTCTCTCCAGGAAACTGGGGGGTCTGGGAATCATACGAAGAGCGGCCTGGTCATCAGCGAGTATTGCCTCGATCTATTTGCTTCTGGAATCTCTAACGCTTTGATTCTCTTGACTAACCGTAGGATTTTCAGATTCCAGAAGCAGAGCCACGTTATTTCGAAGTATCAGTAAAATGGATACATACGGACCGAAGTACATTTCACCTCAGGCTACGGCCCGGCGGTTGCCTGCCAGCACTACGCGTGGCCGAAGGCCCCGTGTCGTCATGGTGGGCATGCATCTGAGTAAGACCCGCGGGGGAATAACGACGCTTGCTGCAAGTATCCTTGGATCACGGCTCCGAGAAAAGTACGATCTAACTTACATCGCCTCCCAGGCCGAGGACCTCCAAAAATTAAACAAATTGTTTCTTGCGATAGGCGCAGCGTTTAAGTTCATGGTGGCTTGCGTTTGGCGGAGACCCGAGCTGGTTTACGTACATGTCGGCAGCAATGCGAGCCTTTACCGCGAATCCCTTTTCATTGCTTTAGCACGGCTTTTCGGACTGAATGCAATCGCCCATTTTCACGCCGGAGACGTAAGCAGTTATCTGCCCGCTCAACCGCGTTTGGGGCAGAACTTAATACGGACGGCTCTTGGCTGCAGCCACAAGATCATCGCGGTTTCCGGCAAGTG
>JBGTCF010000066.1:0-5292 GCA_041748975.1 Pyrinomonadaceae bacterium | reverse complement strand
TGGTGTCACGACGATCAGCGAACCGGTGCAGATCGGCCGAGGCGAAACCGCAGTAATTCGAGCACATGGTGTAACACCGCAAGTTCAGAAAGAACTTGAGGAAATGGCTTCAAAGGTTGTCGATGCGACCTGTCCTTTTGTGACCCGCGTTCAAAAGCTGGCTGCCCGGGCCGCTGAGGCTGACCGGCACGTCATTGTTGTTGGTAGTCCTGACCATCCTGAGATGATCGGGGTCAAGGGCTACGCTCCAGATCACGCATTTGTCATCAAGGACGAGAGCGAGGTCGCTGCCCTTCCATGGCTGCGAAACCCGCTTGTAGTGTCCCAGACGACGATAAAAGCAAAGACTTTTTTCGACACCGCTGAAGCGATCAAATCGCGCACCGATGACGAGGTGCAGATCGTAAACACGATCTGTTCGGCCACACGTGACAGACAGGAAGCGGCCCGGGCCCTTGCGGGTATGGTCGATGTATTTTACATAATCGGCGGCCGACACTCCTCGAACAGCGTTAAGTTACTGGGCGTATGTAAGGAGCAATGTGATAAAAGCTTCTTGATCGAAAACCCCGAAGAGATCGACATAAATGACCTTGCCGGAGCCGAGCGGGTAGGCGTCACCGCCGGAGCATCCACGCCGAATTGGCTGATCGAGAGTGTCGTAAAGCATTTAGAAACATTGGGTCAGCAATTGAAATGACCCGGAAAAAGACAGATAATCAGCCCCCTGACCAAGAAAAATGGTTGTTGAACATCGTTGATCTGTTATAGAATATTAACGATGGCCGCAGTGTGCAGTCTGTAGCCGATCTCCTACGCGTTCAATATACTTCAGTTTAAGTCGATTACCCTTTCCATTACCGGCCGGAGACTGGCATATTCTCAATGCCCTTCCGATCAGGTTCACGAAACTACTTTTAATGTTTAGGGAATAAGGACGATTCGTTCGATCAGTATGCGATCCGATCAGATCCAGACCGGGGTTTCAGCCTGCGAGGCTATTGTTACCGTAGACTCGACCGGCACGATTTTGTTCGCGAGCCGCTCGATCGAGCAGCTTTTCGGTTACCCTGTCATGGAATTGGCGGGTCGCAACCTCATCGACTTTGTTCCTAATAAGCTTAGACGCCGGCATTCGACCCGTCTCAAACGCTACCTCACAGACGGAAAGAAAAGCAGCGACATCCTCGACCTGCCGATCCAGCATAAGGACGGACATCAAATTGAAACCGGAACTTCTCTTACCGGATACGACGTAGAAAATAAACGAGTATTCATAGCCATAATCCGCGACATTTCCGGACAAGCGGCTCCCGAGGCGATTCAGGAGCGCTTCCAGGAATATCAAAATCTTTTTCGGCTGGCCAATGACTCGATCATGATCATTGAACCCGTCACCGAGATCATCCTAGACGTCAATGACCAGGCTTGCGATGAATACGGTTTCAGGCGTGAAGACTTCCTTGGAAGCTGCCTGAAAGACCACACGCAGGATGTTTCCCGCGGCGAGCTGTTAATGAATGAATTGATCATTACCGGTAGCTGCCGTGCATATGAATCGATTCACTTTCGCTTGGATGGCTCGCCAATAGTATTCCTCATCAACGCTTCTCTGGTCGCCTACGAAGGCCGTCCCGCTATTCTCATGAATAACCGGGACATCACCGAACAGAAGAAGACCAGCGACGAACTACAGAAGAATCTATCGTTACTCTCCTCTACTTTCGAGGCCACCGCTGATGGAATTCTGGCTGTTGATCTTGAAAATAAGATCGTGGCCTCCAACGAAAAGTTCCTCGAAATGTGGAATGTCCCTGAGAAGCTGCGAGATGTGTCGATATATTCGGCTCAGATCTCAGCTCATATAATGGCTATGGTCAAGGATCCGGACAGGCTCCGGGCCCTGATCGACCGTGCGACCGCCGATCCCGACGAAGTCAGCGTAGATGTATTGGAACTCGTAAATGGCCGCATAATCGAGCGATGCACCCAGCCTCAGAAGTTTGATGGCCGCACAGTCGGCCGGGTAATGAGTTTTCAGGACGTTACGAAACAAAATCAGGCGGAAGCAACCCTTCGCGAAAGTGAATCCCGCTATCGACTTCTATTCGACCGAAATCCTTATCCGATCTGGGTATTCGATGCGGAAACTCTAATGTTCTTAGCCGTAAACGACGCAGCCAGCCAGAAATACGGCTATTCGCCGGAGGAATTTCTTGAGCGAAGTACAAAAGACGTCATACGCGAAGAGGATTTCTCTGGCCGATTTGAATTGGCTCCGGACGATGCGAATGAAGATTCCAAACGTTCCGCACGGCATCGCAGGAAAGACGGCACGATCATCGATGTCGAGGTTGCAGCACAGTCCATAACCTATTCCGGCCGTCGGGCACGTCTTGAACTCGTAACGGACGTCACAGAACGCAAACAGGCAGAAGCGGCGATGAAGCAAAGTGAGAGCCGCCTGCGAACACTGCTGGATAGCATGACCGAGGGCTTGCTGCAGGTGGATAGCTCGGACAGGATCCTCTACACGAATAATTGTATTTGCGAGATGACTGGTTATACCCAAGAAGAATTATTGGGCGCAGACTGGTCCATGCTTTTGGCCGACAAGGGCCCTGACTTTGTCAATGCGATAAACGTGCGTAGAGAAAGGGGAATTTCCGACCGTTATGAGATCCGGATCCGCACAAAGTCGGACGAGATCGTTTGGGTCAGCGTCGGCGGGGCACCAGTTTCAGATGTAAACGGAAATATCGTTGGCTCGATGGGAGTCTTCACTGATATTACTGACCGGAAACGTGCTGAAGAGCGGCTCCGTCATGATGCGATGCATGATGGACTCACAGGACTGGCGAACCGCAGCCTGTTTATGGAACACCTCCGCGTAATGCTGAGGCGGACCCGGAATCGTAAGAGTATTCCCTTCGCCGTTCTATATCTTGATTTTGATAGGTTCAAGGTGATCAATGATTCGCTGGGTCATGCGGAGGGCGACAAGCTATTGAAGTTTATTGCTCGCCGGTTGGAGAGCTGCGTTCGTCCCGGCGACCTGATCGCGCGCCTAGGCGGGGACGAATTTGTCATCTTGCTCTCCGAGATCACGGACACGGCCGAGGCCCTGCTGGTCGCCGAGCGAATACAAAATGACCTTAAAACCGCGTTTGACTTGAGTGGTCGTGAAATCTACACAACGACGAGTATCGGAATAACCCTGAGCACGTCGGACTATGTGAGTGCCGACGATATGCTTCGCGACGCCGACATTGCCATGTATTGCGCTAAATCGCGAGGCAAAGCACAGTATCAAATCTTTGATCAGGCGATGCACAAGTATGCAAGCAAGAAGCTCCAAATCGAGACCGAGATGAGAGGAGCGCTTCAACGGCACGAATTCAGGGTATTTTATCAACCGATCTTGCGGCTGGACACCGGTGGACTGATCGGGTTTGAAGCCCTTTTGCGATGGGTCCACCCAAACAGAGGCCCGATTTCACCTGATGAATTCATTCCGATCGCGGAAGAAAACGGGTTGATAATGAAGTTGGGCCAGTTGGTCGTCGAAAAAAGTTGTCGGCAATTGCGTGAATGGCAAACAAATGTTCCGGGAGCCGAAGCACTTACAGTTAGCGTTAACCTTTCTTCCAAAGAGTTTCTGCAGCTCGATCTTGCGGAAAAGATTTCTGCTAATCTAAAAGAGGCCCAGCTTGATGCGCGTTTCCTAAAACTCGAAATAACCGAAAGTCACCTGATGGAGAATAGTGAGCTTGCAGAGACTATTTTGAATCGGCTGCAAGACCTCGGGGTCGAAATGAGCCTTGATGATTTTGGCACCGGGTATTCGTCGTTAAGCTACCTTCATCGACTGCCCGTAAAATTCTTAAAGATTGACAGATCGTTTGTTGGCAGAATGGGAAGGAATGACGAGAACCGTGAGGTTGTTCTCACAATAGTTCGCTTGGCTCAAAATCTAAAAATGAAGGTCGTCGCCGAGGGAATAGAGACTCTTGAGCAGCTCACGGAATTGGCCGAAATGGGCTGCGAATATGGTCAAGGTTACTTATTTGCCTCGCCTCTTGAATCTGACGCTGCAGAACAATTTATTCGGGAGCACGCAACCTCTACCGCCATTGAACTGGCGATACCTGCGGCGGACCACACAAAGCTTCTGATGTAGTGGCGTCGAAACCCCTCCGCTCCAGCCAGGAACTTTCTTCCGTGTTATTTCTTTAGCCAGCCAAAGATCGCGTCCACGGTGATCTCCCGGTTAGTTTCGTAGATCGCCTTCGTCAGCGGGATCGACATTGGGCAAACTTCGATGCAGTTCTGGGCATTACCGCAATTAGCGATGCCATCATCTCCCAAAAGCCCGTTAAGACGAGTGTCGGACGTCATTTTACCCGTGGGATGCATATTGAAGAGACGTGCCTGTGCTATGGCTTGCGGGCCAATGTAATTGCCGTCGCCGTATTGCGGGCAGGCCTCGAGACAGCAGCCGCAGGTCATACAGCGGGAAAGCTCATATCTTTCCTGGGCTGTTTGATTGGGAATATGCGGCCCGGGCCCAAGGTTATACGAACCGTCGAGTTCGATCCACGCATTCACCTGTTTCAGGTGCTCAAACATATTCGATCGATCGACTTTAAGGTCGCGGACATTAGGGAATTTTGACATCGGTGCAAGCGTGATCGTGTTACCGCCGCTCGCCAGCAGCAGGTCATCGATCAGCGCCGAACACGACTGCCTCACCTTACCGTCAATGACCATCGTGCAGATACCGCAGACCTGTTCGAGGCACGACATATCCCACACCGGGGGTGTTGTTTGCTTACCTTCGATCGTGACCGGATCTTTCCGGATCTCCATCAGCACCGAGATAACGTTCAGATTACGGCGATATTGAATTTTGAATGTTTCCCACGTCGCCGGGGCACCTTCCCTTTCCCGCCGCTGGATCTTGAATTTGATCGTCGCAGGCGGATCGTCCAGACGCTTCTTCTCGTGAGTACTCATATGACAAATATAGCAAGCCTTTCCTGGAATCCTAACTGTTTAGAAATCGATTTTATTAATTTGAGCCATAAACTCAAATTCTATCGCGTAGTTACAAATAGAGGCGGAATTTGTTTCAGCTATGGACAAGGTCATGCGCGGATTGATCTCATACCAAAGGCACTTGAAGCAGTGGGTAAGTTCGTTGACTTATCCCGCCGGCGAGTCTAATATTGCTGCTCGATCTACCAATTCAGCAGTACTTTCGCCGATGAGTTCCGCCTCTACAACTCGCAA
>JBGTCF010000065.1:0-1723 GCA_041748975.1 Pyrinomonadaceae bacterium | reverse complement strand
GTCTGGACCTGATCCGAGGTTCCGCTATTGTCGGTGTGTGATTCGACCAAGATACGGTAATCCGGATTGTCAGCCAGAATCCCGGCAAGCGAGGCAAGGCGGCCGTCAGCCTGCGGCGTCAGGCTGCTCGAGCGAATACCGGTCCACAGATTCTCCGGCAGGGTTAACACGATCCCGCGTTCATTTTTGACTACCGAGCCGTACGCTTTCAATGCCGCGAGAAGGTCCCTTTCGGCATTTTCCAACCGCAGCTTATTTGCTTCCCGTTCGCCTTGCTCACGAATCGCGTTTCGTTCTTGCTCGATCTCGGCAAGTTTAGCGTTGGCCGTTTCGTTCGCGACTCGGGAACGGCCAAGGTCCTCGCTAAGACGGACGTTTTCGGCGCGGACCTCCCTGAGCTGAGTCGAGTAATTCATCGCATCACGCTCGGCAAGCTCGCGATTTCGGATCTCTCGGGCAAGCTCCGCCTTTAATGAGTTGATCTCGTCCTGAGCGTTGGAAAAGCGGCTTTCGGCGGCACGTATCTCGGCATCCGAACGCGTTCTTTCGTTGCGCTGCTCACGGGCGACCATTCGCTGCCCGGCTAGGGATTCCGCACGCACGGCGGCACTTATGGATTTACGGGCTGCAATATCGACAGCCTCGGAATCCCGGCCTGCAGCAAATGAATTCTGTGCATTCTGGAGTAGGGTTTCCGCCTCAGAAAGTTCGGTTGAAGCGTCACGCTCAGCACCGGCGAATCGGGCAAGTGCAACAGCCTGTATAGCTTGAAGAATTGCGGGTGGGGTCTTAGCGTAATCCGTTTCAGCGATGGCCGGTGTCCGCGGATCACGGAAATAATCGCTGGAATTCCCAAAATAAGATACTGCCGGGGCGGTTGCCACCAATGTGCCCCTTGGGTTTACGGGGGGAAGATTCTCGAGCATTACCGTCTGGCTTGGCCGGGTGACAAGGAAATGAGGCTCCGCCGTTATTAAAAGGGCAAACGTCTGGAGATTGGTGGTCACCGTCATCTTGGAATCTATGAAAAAGAGGCCGCTTCGCTTGATCTCGCCGAGATTGTCGGCATGGCCCGTCGGGGAGATCGCCCACAGGATGTAGGTTGCATATCCGGCACCCAGTTCAAAAGGCCTGGGCATATTGTCGACGTTTAATTCGATCCGACTGCCGGTCCGAGTCGTACGCTTGACCTTTGCCGAACCTTTCATACGCGGGAATCGGGTCGTACCGCGGAACTGGATCTGAACGGTTTCATCCAACGGGTAGGTGATCGCGGTCGTCTTTCGAGCCACGTCCAGCTGGGCGACTATGCCCCCGCAAAATACGAACAAAATCAGTCCACTTAAAAGCGTCTTAACAGCAAACGAATTTTTCATAGGGTTCACTCCGAGAATCGGACCAATGTAAAAAAGATGCACTATCGGAATACAGAGTTGCAAATAAGGGATTTGGATAGGCTCTGTGACTGCAGTATATTCATACCTTTACTCGCAGAAATGGACGATTTCAAACGGCTACTCAAATATGTACGGCCTTTCTGGCTGATCTTCCTTTTTGCGATCGTGGCAATGTTTCTTGGGGCTGTTTTTGAAACCGCCACAGGCATTTTACTGGTACCGATATTTGACCAATTCTTTCAAAGCCCCGGTGCTCAAAGTGCATTGCCCTTTGACTTAAACCGCCTGATCCCGCCCGATGACTGGTACAGGGCGTGGTTGATGAT
>JBGTCF010000064.1:0-3506 GCA_041748975.1 Pyrinomonadaceae bacterium | reverse complement strand
AGCGTTTTGCCGGCTAGCGAATCGAGTTTCTGGGCGAGATTCCAATCGGTAGCATCACCCGTCGTAACGAAAAGCTTGCCGTCAGGACCAAACCGCGCACGAATACCGGCGTGATTGGGAGCACCGGGAATATTCTCGATAATTATTTTTGCTTCCGAGGATGCGCTATTAGTGAATTTATACCTGACAACCTTTACCCTCCGGCCGTCCTGGTTGTACGAATATGCGAGATAGACAAACCCATTTGCCGTAAAATCTGGGTGGAGCGAGATGTCCATCAGCCCGCTCTCACCCGACGGCTCGACATCAGGTACCGTAAAGACGGGCGTTGGACGCAGCTTGCCGGATTCGATTATCCGTACACGGCCGGGCCGTTCAGTAAAGAGGAGGTCCTTGTTTGGCAGCCAGGTGAAGCCCCAGGGCACTTCCAGCCCTGACGCCACGACCTCGGCCCGAAACCCTACGCCATCCTGCGACTGAAATTCAGCATTCTCAGTGGCTCCCGTCGGCGCCGCATTACTGCAGCCGAAAGTGACCGCCAAAAGGAGTAATAAGATAGACCTCATCAAGAACATTCCTCGCCCGCCTATCATTACTGACTCTTTGGAGCCACGGGACTAGGAACACGCCAAAAATATACGGTGCGGCCGGTTACGTCGATCGTTTTTTCCGGCTCCCAGTCACCCATATTGAAGGCATGCGAAACAATTCGCGTGCCGGGCTTTAGACCAAGGATCGTTGGACGGAGCTTTATATTGATGTCCGGCAGTAGATACAGTGTAATTACCGTCGCCTTGCTAAGATCCTGTTTGAAAAGATCACCTTCAATGAAGGTCACTTTGTCTGAGACCATCTCTTTTTCTGCATTTGCAGTGGCCTCGGCAACAAGGGCAGGGTTGATATCGATGCCCATACCCTTCGTGCCGTATTTCTTTGCGGCTGTGATGACGATTCTGCCGTCACCGCTTCCGAGGTCGTAAAGAACGTCGTCCTTCGTAACGCTTGCTGCCTTCAACATTGCTTCGACAACATCCTGGGGAGTCGGAACATAAGGAACATCAGGTACCCGCGTCGGCGATGCCACCTGGGCCGCTACGCCGACGGCCATTATGGCCATAATTGTCATTGTTAAATAGACTCGACTCATCAATTTCATTAATTGCCTCCTACAGATCTAAAATGGGATGAATTAGCTTATTTCTTTTCCGGCACTCGCCAAAAATATACATAGTGGATCGTGCCGTCCACAGTGATCTTTCGCGAATCTTCCGGGTCCCAGTCGCCCATATCATAGTTATGTGAAACGACGCGTGTACCTGGTTTCATACTCTGGATCGTCGGCTTCAGCTTAAGGTTTACATCTGGGAGTAGATACAATGTGACCACAGTTGCCTCGTTGAAATCTTCCTTGAAAATGTCCCCTTCAATAAAGCGCACTTTGTCAGTGACATTCGCCTTCTTGGCGTTTTCATTGGCTTCCTCGATTCGCACGGGGTTAAGATCGATCCCGACCCCGCGGGTGCCAAACTTCGTGGCGGCGGTGATCGGTATGCGGCCGTCACCCGAGCCAAGGTCATAAAGAACATCGTCGCCCTTAACTTTTGCCATGGCCAGCATCGCGTCAACTACGGCGGTCGGCGTTGGCACATAAGGCACGTCCAGTTTGGGCTCGCCCGCAGCACTGGCGCCGGGTGTTGCCTCGACCGCGGGGACCGCACCTGTCGCAGCGTTGCTTACAGCCGACTTTGTCTCAAACCTCGATGGATCCGGCCCACAGCCCCCAGCAAAAATTGCCGTTACTATTAAACCTATGTAACTAAAACGCAGAAATTTCATCCTTTTTCCTCCTGATATCGTCCTTTTTCAAAAAAGTTTCAAGTGTCGGCAAAATCGCCAATATAAGGGCTCCCAAAGCCAGAACCGCAACTCCGACCAATGAGCCAAACCCTGTATACATCAGGCTCGAATATAACAAGTAAAGACTCGTCAAACAGAAAATCAAAGGGGCAATCGGATACAGAGGAACTCGAAAAGGCCTCTCGACGTCCGGTTCCTTCCGTCGTAGAACAAAAAGCGAAATGCCGACCATTAAAAAGAAAAACCAGAAAACAGGTGCCGTATAATCCACGATCGATTTAATGCCCTCACGGGTCAGGACGCTTAGCCCGACAAGAGCCAAGGCGATGACTCCCTGAACTATAAACGCATTGATTGGTGAATCGGCACGCTCATTCCAGCGGCCGAGAATCGAAAATGTGCGGAAATCGCGTCCCAGAGCGTAATTTGTCCGTGCCCCCGTAAAGATAGTCGCATTTGCCGATGTAAGTGCCGCAACTGCAATCATTACGCCAAGCAGCCATGCTGCCCCTTCGCCTAAGGTCAGCCGCACCAAGTCACCCGCGACGGCGCTGGACGCGGCAATGCCGTCGAGACCGAGCACATTGAGATATGCTAGATTTACGAGCACGTAAAGAGTAGTAATTATGGCTATGCCGAGGATCAGGGCATTAGCGATCTGCCTTCGTCCCCGACGCATTTCGGCTGATATATAAGCCGCCTCGTTCCAACCGCCAAAAGTGAGCAGCACGAAGACCATCGCCAATCCCAGTGTAGTGACCCCTGGTCCTGTAGATGATGCGGTTTCGACACCCGCAGATACTGCCGGTGCAAAGAATAGTCCGGCGACAATAATTACCATCACACCGGCTATTTGAAGTGTTGTCAACAGTTTTTGGATCCCGGCCCCAAACTGGATCCCGACAATATTGATGGACGTTAAGAGCGCGATCACCAGGGCCGCATATATCATTGGTGAAAATTCACCGAGGCTATACAACTGAGTGGCATAGTCGCCAAATATAAAAGCCAGGATCGCCACGGATCCAGTTTGGATCACGCTCATCCTGGCCCATGCGAACAAAAACGAAAGTCTGTACCCAAACGCCCGTTTCAAGAAATGATAGTCGCCACCGGCGCTTGGAAAGGCTGAAGCCAATTCGGCATAGCAGAGAGCTCCGATCAATGAAACCAGGCCGCCAAGGACCCAGACAAGAATGAAAGTCGGTCCGCTCGCGGTATTGGACGCGACCAGTGAAGGGAAGCTGAAAATTCCGGCACCTACGACGATTCCTACGATCAGTGCAACCGCATCGAAAGTTCCCAAAAGAGGCCGGGGTCCGTCGTTTTGGATGTTGCCGGCGTCGGCATTTTGATTCTCCATGTTTGTGCTAACACACGACTTTCACCAGCGAGAGAGGCGGTTAAGTCAAAGAGTGTGCACTTGCATTCAGAATCTGGTCGTAGATCTTCACCGCAGTAAAGATTTGCGCACACCGGTCTTTATCTTCCTGATATCAATATAATTATCCTAGTAGTTCAGAAATGTAAAGATTGTTATAAGGCGTACATTTGAATGGAATTCCTTTGCCGGACCGGCATCGAAGAATAAATAGCCCTCGTGAGCGTGCCGAGAGCGTACTTTCTTCTGTTGAAGATTGCGAATCAAT
>JBGTCF010000063.1:0-8727 GCA_041748975.1 Pyrinomonadaceae bacterium | reverse complement strand
GGTTCTTATGGCAAATGCACGCTCAAATCGAACGGAAAGGACACTACCACAGGCCATTGGGAAATGGCGGGAATAATTCTCAAAAAAGCGTTCCCCACTTTCCCGAATGGCTTTCCCACTCGAATTATCGACAGCTTTGTTAGCCAGGCGAGCGTACCCGGAGTGCTCGGAAACGTTCCAGCGAGTGGGACCGAGATTATCAAACTGCTCGGCGAGGAGCACGTCAAGACTGGCAAGCCTATAGTTTATACGTCGGCAGATTCCGTTTTCCAGATTGCTGCACACGAGGATGTGATTCCGATAGACCGCCTATACGAGATTTGCAAGATCGCTCGGAACATTCTCGACGACGACGATAAGGTCGGTCGCGTCATTGCTCGACCTTTTTCGGGCAGCAATGCCCACGATTTTCGGCGTACTGAGAATCGGCACGATTATGCTGTGCCTCCGCCTCCGGCAAACCTATTGTCACTGTTAAAGGAAAATGGGCATGATGTTGTTTGTATCGGTAAGATCGCGTCGATTTACGATTATGTCGGTGTTACTCAGGACCTACCCGCAAAAAACAACGATCAGGTAATCGACCAGACTATTAGAGCGCTAAAGGATGCTTCAAGAGGCTTAATTTTTAGCAACCTGGTTGATTTTGACATGCTGTACGGCCATCGCCGCGACACAGAGGGTTATGCAGGAGCCCTTGAACACTTTGACGAACGTTTGCCTGAGATCATGAATGCTCTTAACCAAGACGACCTGCTTATCCTGACCGCAGATCACGGCAACGATCCTACCAAAGACGGGAGCGACCATACCCGCGAGTATGTGCCGCTGTTGGTCTATTCCCCTGCCGCGAAAGCCGGGGTCAACCTGGGGACCCGTCAATCGCTGTCGGACATCGGCCAGACGGTCGCTGCGAACTTTGGTGTCGAGTTAGCCGACGGAGTGGGTTTTCTACGCGAGATCGTTTAGAAGACTTGCCCCAGATTTAGCGCTTCTATTGCCGAATCTGGGATAAACCTGATAACCCAATGGGCTCATTTTGTTAAGAAATTCGTTTGTCCTCAGCGAACTCCGCGTCCTACTCAGTGGCCTCTGCGTCGAAACTGGTCTTGACGACTAATCCACCTGCGTGTCAACTCAGAGTTCGCCGAGACTAGACGCCGAGGCCGCTGAGAAAACACAGACTTTGAAAGGCATTGAAATCTTCTAATGCGAAATTAGGGATAAATAAAGATCAGGCATTGCGACTGTCGCGCTGCCTGATCGTTCGGTTGAAAAGCTGTTAAAGATCTAGTCGGTGAATTCAAGCTCAAGATCTTCTTCACAAAAATCGAATTTGACCGCGGTTGATTCGGATTTGTCAGCGTAAACGGCCTTTACCCATTGAACGCATTTTTCGTTGTCGGTCGATTTGCTCCAGACGAGTTCCGCTTTTTTGCCCGGTGCGATGCCCGAGCCGATGTCGAAAAATCCGTATTTTTTACCGTCCTGCGAGACGAGCAGTTTTTTTATCGTACTATCTGTTTTATTGTATACCGTGAAGGAAAACTCACTGTCCTGCGCATTAGCAGCCGAAAAGCTAAAGAGCACAAACGCAACACTGAGAAGGGACATTTTTAGAAATTTACTCTGAAAGTTCATCTTTTTCTCCGTACTTACTATGTGGTTTTAATGCAGGGTTGGATCAACCCTGCAAAATAATAGCAGTTTGCCAGTATTCTGCAAGGTAAAAACTTTTCTAATTTAATTAAAGCGTATGAACAATCTCAAAAAGTTAGCCCTCATATTAGTTATTTCGGCGGTGCTCGGATCGACGACGATCCCGCAGTCACCGGGCCCTGATCAACTCGATCGATATAACGAACCGCCCTCACGAATGCGGGGCATGATCGAAAAATTTGCCCAGGACCAGGGGATCCTGAACCGTTATTACACAGCCCAAACCTCGCCCAACCGTTCGGCCCGGTTTCGGAAGCTTTATGGCGAAACATTGACCTCGCTGAACGGGCTCAATTACGCTTCGCTGAATCACGACGAGCAGATCGATTTCCTGCTGTTCAGGAACCATCTTGAGCACCAGATAAGCGAATTATCGCGCGCCGAAGCACAATTGGCCGAGATGGCGAGCCTTATCCCATTCTCACGAACGATCAGCGATCTCGAGGACACGCGCCGAAGGCTCGAGTTTGCCGATTCGGCCAAAACTTCGGCTGTTCTCGATAGCCTGGCCAGGCAGATAGCCGAGACGCAAAAGTCGTTTGAGGCCGCCAGCGCCGCGAAACCAAAACGCACCGTGGCCAACCGGGCGGCCCGCACTGTCGAAGGACTGAGGCGGACACTTCGCGGTTGGTATACGTTCTACAATGCTTACGATCCGGCATTTACATGGTGGAATGAGGCCCCGTACAAGGCGGCCGACGACGCCCTCGGCAAATATGCGACGTTCATAACCGAAAAGCTGGTCGGGATTAAGGCTGACGACAAGACCACGATCATCGGCGATCCGATCGGGCGTTCGGCCCTGATCGAAGAGCTGAAGTTCGAAATGATCCCATATTCACCGGAGGAGTTACTAGAGATCGCTAATAAAGAATTCGACTGGTGCGTGGTCGAGTTCAAAAAGGCTTCGCGCGAGATGGGTTTTGGCGATGACTATATGGAAGCGGTCGAAGCCGTAAAGCTTAAATACGTGGAGCCGGGCAAACAGCCCGAACTGATCAAGCGTCAGGCTTACGAGGCGATCGAGTATGTCGAAAAGCATAACCTCGTAACCGTACCTGCATTGGCCCGTGACGGATGGCGAATGGAAATGATGACGCCTGAGCGGCAGCTCGTGGCCCCTTTCTTTTTAGGGGGCGAGACGATCCTCGTTGCATATCCGACGGACGGTATGACACATGAGCAAAAGATGATGTCAATGCGAGGCAACAACCCGCATTTTGCGAGGGCTGTCACGCATCATGAGCTTATTCCAGGCCACCACCTCCAAGGCTATATGACGCGTCGCTACCGTCCATATCGTGAAATGTTCCGTACGCCTTTCTGGGGAGAAGGCTGGGCACTATACTGGGAATTTATCCTTTGGGACCGCGGATTTGTGCAAACGCCCGAAGACAAGATCGGGGCTTTGTTCTGGCGTTCGCATCGGGCTGCGAGGATAATTTTCTCGTTGAATTTCCATCTTGAAAAATGGACTCCACAGGAATGCGTCGACCTTCTCGTCAATAAAGTCGGTCACGAACGCGACAACGCGCTTGCCGAAGTGCGCCGCTCTTTTTCGGGCGATTACGGGCCGCTATACCAGATGGCATATATGATGGGCGGATTGCAGTTTTATAATCTGCATCGTGAGCTAGTCGGAACAAAAAGGATGACCGATAAGCAATTTCATGACGCGATCCTTAAAGAAGGAGCGATTCCTGTCGAAATGGTAAGGGCGATTCTGACAAAGCAGAAACTTTCGAAGGATCATTCGGCTAACTGGCGATACTATACTGGCCTGGCGAACTAAACTTCTTAGAACCCGTAATTCAGACACATTCAAACGATCCGCGAAGATCACCGCACCCTGGCACGGCAGGGAATCATCGCTCATACGGTCGAGTGGCTGGTAAATTCTGACTTCAGGCCGACATGGAACGAAGGAATGAAGCCCTGATCTAGCTTGCGGCCTTATAACCGAGCAGCGTAAATGGATAATAGACCGCAAGGCTTATCAGAGAGACCCACAGCGGATGGTACGGCACGAAAACAAAAAAGTTGAGAATGCCGAGGACAAATAGCAGTGTGGCTACGATCAACGCTAGATTCATCCCCTGGCTGAACCGCCTTCCCATCTTGGTGACGATAAATCCGCCCGCGAACGACGCAATGGCATAAACGACGATCAGCACAATGAACGCCTCAGACGGCAGCCCTTGGACATAGGCGCGCATTGCCTCCGGGTCGTTCTGTATGTCGGTCGTTGTAGGCGACCACATTGTTGCCATTAGCATCTGGCCGATCATAATGACCACGGCCGCCACGATCGATCCTACTATCAACGCCAAGATCTTGCGTCCCATACTTTGTATCCCTCCAAGCTCTGAAAATTTCGGATGCTTCTTTGTAAACCGATTGAGATCGTAAGTCAAGCAGTTGCGTCGACGCTTAGGTTCTCGTGATCATCGGGGGCTTTTTCTCCGCGGAGTTTGGCGTCGGGTGCCCCGGCCATGGCGGCGGCGTTCTCGATCTCGGCATTTATCTTACCGCCGAGCAGGATAGTGGCTCCGGACAGGTAAAACCAAAGCAGCAGCACGACGACGGCACCGAGCGAGCCATAATTATTGCTGTACATATCGAAGTGCCGCAGATATATCCTGAACAGCGATGAAACCCCTATCCACAGAGCAACCCCGACAAGCGAGCCGGGCGTGATCCAGTACCATTTTTGCTGCTTTAGATCGGGAGCGAAATAGTAGATCATCGCAAAAGCCAGCAACGCGAAAATGATCGCCATCGGAACCTGGCCGAGCGTCCAAAGGGTGGCAAACAGCTGGCCGCGTTGGAAATACTCGGCGACGCCGACGCCGATCTCGCCTCCATAAAGTATCAGCAGCAGGGCAAACACGATCAGCGTCATCAGTACGGCCGTCAATGCGATCGCCGAGAGCCGGACGTGTAGCCAGCGGCGGGTTTCGTGCACGCCGTACATCACGTTGAGCGATTCGCTGAGGGCCGCGATGCCGAGCGATGCGAGCCATAATGCCGATCCGAGGCCTAGCCAAAATTTCAGCCCGATAGCCGACGAATGAAATTCGCCAATGGTCGTAGTTACCAAAGTGAACGCCGACGGCGGGGCGATCTCGCCGAGAAACCTCAGCAGACTGGATTGCAGCTTCCCGCCGACCTCGCCGAAGTATTCCATCAGCGTCGCGAGTATCAGCAGCAGCGGGAAGATGGCGAAAAAGAAATAGAACGCCAGCGCCGCCGCGTGCGTTAGCAACCCGCCTTCGTACAACTCCTGCCACACCCGCCTGAGCAACTCCCGCCACGGCAGCCCGCCCAGCCGCCATATCGAGATCCGCGCACCTTCCGCAGCAGTCAGGTGCCTGTGATCGTCGTTCGCCATTCTCACTATAATAGCAAAGTGGGCGGTGGTCGGTTGTCAGGGCATTAAATGTCTTCCGCCTTAAACCCGGATTAAGCGTTAGGGAAATTTTGTAGAGAAATCGCAACTGCGTAAATGCTCAACGAACTCTGCGTCTTTCTCTGCGACCTCTGCGTTGAACCGATCTTGATCACTATTCAACTAACTTCAAGGCAGAGAACGCCGAGGCAGACGCAGAGATCCTGGAGAAAACCCTTTCCAATGTCCTGACGGCAGTGGAATTCCTAATGCGGAATCTGGGTTAAATTGTATTAGGGGGCGTGCTCGCGGCTAACGGTTAACATAAAAAAAGGCGGGATGTCCCGCCAAAACGCCAAATATCGACCTTCCCCCTAGTTTAGTCCATCACGTGAGGTCGGGCATCCGGCGAAACACCTCTGACCGCTTTTCAGCGAGCATCGGCAATAAAAGCTCAATATCACTTGTCAAATACGATCTATAGGCGAAAGCTTTAGCAACATCACGTTCGACCTCGGTCGACACAGGAAGTGTCTTTAAGCATTCGAGATATCTACTCAAAGCGCTTTCATATAACATTGCTGTCTTGTAAACACTTTCGGCGGACCCCTTTGCCGGGTGCGAAGTTAGCCATTCCGTCATGGAATGGTAGTGAGCATCGCTACATTTGCCGCATTCTGACCATTCCTGCATTGCTTCAGCTTCGTTGTCCATGACCTGTTTATCTTTCATATCCAACCTCCATAATTACGATTCTGAACTCTGTATCTTTGGTTCCAAAAGCGCCATCGCCAATTTATCCCGAGCGGATGACAGGTTTGATAAAAACCAAGCAGCACACTCAATTGCAGCTTTATGTAGTACACCAGAAATCGAATAAGTGACATCTGAATATCCGCGAAATCATTCGCTCCCTAACTCTCTAAAGGCATTTAATGCCGAAACATTTTGGACTGTTATTAATTTAGCTTAAACGCAAGATTAAGTCGGTGTGGTGGAACACTTACCCCGTATTTACTCTCTACCATGAGATTTACATCGAAATTTTCTATTTTTTGCCCTTTGTCAAATAGTGCGATATCACACAAAGTATAGTTTTTTGTGCTACAATACGGCGAAACATTATCAAGCCGGTCTCTCATTTTATTTTGGAGGTATATTTGAATGCCCGCGGCACTGTATACGGATGACGTTCTGAAAAATCACTTGTTGGCCGCTTTGCCCGAGAAAGAATTCAATCGGGTAATACCCCTGTTAAAGCCGGTCAGCTTCAAACTGGGTCAGGCCTTGTACGAGTCCGGGGACAGGCTGCTTTCGGTCTATTTCCCGACGATGTCGATCGTTTCGCTGCTATACGAGATGGAGAACGGAGCGACTGCTGAGATCGGCGTTGTAGGCAACGATGGAGTTCTCGGCATCGCTCTTTTTATGGGCGGTAAGACGACTCCAAATCGAGCGATCATTCAAAGCGCGGGCGATGCCTTCGAAATGTCCGCGGCGGATATGATGGCCGAATTTACTCTAGGCGAGATATTTAACAATTTGCTTCTTCGGTACACACAGGCGTTGATAACCCAGATCTCGCAAACTGCCGTCTGCAACCGACTTCACTCGCTCGAGCAGCAGCTTTGCCGCTGGCTTTTGCTCAGTCACGACCGTCTGGACACGGACAAGCTGGTGATGACGCACGATCTCATCTCAAATATGCTCGGCGTCCGGCGCGAAGGCGTAACACTCTCGGCTCAAAAACTAGCAAAGAGAAAGCTGATCAAAAACGTCAGGGGAACGATAACGGTTCTTGATCGGCAGGGGTTGGAAGAAGCCGTCTGCGAGTGTTACGAGGTGGTCAATACCGAATACAACCGTCTGCTGGGACGCGGAATGGCAAGAACGTTCGGCTAGAAGCCGTCGGACCAATTATTTGGGACACAGACTATGGCAAACGGTCGGACAACTGCACTATAAACGTCGAAGAAGGTATTGCCTGCGAAATACGCGAATTACACGAAAAAGGAGTCGATGGGGAACCCGTCTTAAACTCTGATTATTCGCGTTTTTTCGCGTGATTCGCGGGCAAAAAGTGCCAAGTCATCCACTTTATTACTCAGGCAGGTATCGTCCAACCGAAAACTGGAAAATGGAAAGCGAAAGTGGAAAATGAATAGGCGACGTACATTGGCGCCGGGTCTCCCCGGCTTTGCTGTTTGCCCCATGCTCCCCACCGTCCTTCCGAGCGTGTCTACCTAATGTTTAAACCTTAGGTTACACACGTTCTGGTCGCTGCTTTGTGTACTGGCATACATTGGGGAGCTAATAGTTAAAATAGTGATTATTAAACAGTGAGCAGAAAAAATAAAAGCATAGGTTGAAGCGGCCCTATTTACAAGAAGAGTTTCACCCCCGTGTTCTTTGCAGCTTTTTGCAGGCCTTCGTCGAGTGTCGCAAGGGGTATGTCCAAGCGGGCCGCTAACTCGAGGTAAGAGGCGTCGTAGGATGACAGTTTATAAGTGCGGGCGAACTGCAGGGTATCTGAAAGCGAATGTTCGAAAGTGTCGGTGTCATGTTCCATATCCAGGCCCCGGAGCATCTCGATGAAGGACCCGCTCTGGGATGGCGTCACCTGATGTTTTGCCTCAGCCCGGGCGAGAACGTTGGCGACCTCGAGTCCCCAAGTGACGGGAACGACGGCGCTCCATTCAAACATCGATGCTAAAACGCTATCAGCGTACGCAAGATCGGATGGACTTCCATCTTCAAAAAACCAACGCATCGCTACCGAATTATCAAGCACGAAATTCATGCCCGGCCTTCTTCAATAAGTGACCTGATGTTTACAGACTTGATCCGGCCCCCTCGAATAAACGCCTGAAGACTCTTGATGGCGTCGATCTTGTTCTTTGAACGCTCGTTCACACTCGGCACCAGATCGGCAACGGCTTTACCGCGGTTTGTGATCGTAAAGCTCTTGCCGGCTTTAACTTGCCGTAGCAATTCGGGAAGCTTGGTTTTTGCTTCATAGGAACCAATTTCTGTTTTCATGGCATTATCCATAGACTAGATTAATAGACCAGTTCATTTAATGTCAAGAAAAGGGTGATGGGAACGACAGTAGAATGGGTCGGTCGCATCCTGAGGGGGGATTTTAACATCTGATGGTCGAGAGGTAGTCATTATGAAATTCGAATTTAGCAGGCAGGGGTTTCTGAATGGGTTGACGGTTGTGTTAGCGGCGATCGTGTTTTATAGCGGGTTTTCGGGCTTATTGGGTGAGAGGGTGCAGACGGTCTCGGCACAGTCGGATGTGTTTTTATCGCGGCGGATCGATCAGGTCGAGCAGCGGTTTTATCAGTTGGAATCGCGGCTGAGCCGCATCGAGATGGAATCGCGTACAGCGGTCAGCTCTCCGCGTATGCCGGATACGACGCGTGACAACGAGATCGCTTTGCTTCGTTCGCATATCGACAGCCTGCGTACCCGCATCGGCGAGGCCGAATGCGGCCTGCTCAAGCTCGACGAACGCACCCTGACAGCCGCCCAGCGACGCGGCACGGCAGGCAGCGAACCGTGCCGGCAGAATTGGGGGGCAACGGTGAGGTTGTCGGCGAGGCCGGGGCAGTGAG
>JBGTCF010000062.1:0-6682 GCA_041748975.1 Pyrinomonadaceae bacterium | reverse complement strand
TGACCATTCTGTTTAATGCAGGTAACAGTTTCCGGCAAAAGGTCAAAGATCGAGCCTTCATCGCCATCCGCGGCGTATGCGACGATCACATGCGGTGTAATATTAAGACATTTATCTACGGCGTCTCTCAGAAAACAAGCTGAGATCTCGGCACACTGGTCATCGGAAAGAAACGGGCGCAGACGCGTTTTGACCAAGCCGGGATTCGGCACTTTAGTCATGATCAGTATCGCGGGCTTTGAATTCACCATCACATCCCCCCGTTCTTATCGCCAGATCTTCAAGTAACGTTTGAACCATTTCTGGACAAACGGAGACCTGAGGTCTTCAAGCGTTGCTTCGGTGCTTACTGCCTGCGTGATCTTCGCCAGGGTCGGATATACCCGTATGATCTTGTTCAGATCGGTAATTTTCATCCGCTGTTTCACGGCCCAAACAAATTCGTGGATTAATTCGCCGGCATGCGGGCCGACGATCGTGGCGCCGATGATAACTTTCTTATCGGTGACAACCTTTGCGAACCCCTGCGTAGAGCTCTCCGCCTGGGCCCGGTCATTGTCCTCAAACCCGACCTTGTAAACCTTGACGTCTGAACTGTGTAATTCTCGAGCTTCCGCTTCCGTCATCCCGACATGACCTACTTCCGGATCGGTGAAGGTTGTCCAGGGAACTACTCTAAAATCTGTTTTTTTCTTAAATGGCCACGGCACAAAGGCGTTCTGAATCACAATCTGAGCTTCGTAATCCGCCATATGTGTGAACTGAAAGTGGGCCGTCACGTCGCCGGCTGCAAAGATGTGCTTCGCAGAGGTTTGCAGGTATTCGTTTGTCTTGATCTTTTGCGGTTCGGTCTCGACGCCGGCCTTTTCCAGAGCGAGTCCGTCGAGGTTTGGCCGGCGACCGACAGCAATTATGATCTCGTCGGCCTCGATATCGCGGCTGTCCCCTTCAGATCTGACGGTCAACACCTTGACGCCATCGTCACCCCGATAGGCCTTGACCGCTTCAAATTTTGTCAGGATATCAACCCCTTCTTTCTCGAGAACTGCCGTGATTAATTCTGAGGCCTCGACGTCTTCTTTGGACAATATTCGCTCGCCCATTTCAACGATCGTCACCTTTGATCCGAACCGTGCGAACGCCTGCCCCATTTCAACTCCGATGGCACCGCCCCCGAGAATTACCAGCCTTTGAGGCAGTTCAGTAAGTTCAAAAACATTTTCGTTCGTGATGAAACCTGTCTCGGCGAGCCCTTCGAGTGGCGGCACAAAAGGATGCGAACCTGTCGAGATACAAAAGCGTTTGGCCCGCATCACCCGCTTTTCACCGCTTTCTTTGAGCACGACTTCGATCTCGTTAGGATTCAGAAATTGGGGCGAGCCAAAGACGACCTCGACGCCCATATCTTCAAAAACTTCGGGCGCGTCATGTTCTTCGACCGTCTTGATAATGCTCTGGACACGGCCGGTGATTGTCGCAAAAGATTCATTAAGAAATATTGGCTCAACCGTTTCAAAACCGAAGGTGCGGGCATTCCTAACCTGATGAGCGAACCGAGCCGATTTGATCAGGGCTTTTGAAGGAACGCAACCGGTATACAGGCAGTCGCCGCCAAGAAGATTCTTCTCGATCAAAGCCACGCGGGCGCCGAGAATCGCAGAGCCCCCCGCGGCCACAAGCCCCGCGGAACCGCCGCCAATGACAATAAGGTCGTAGACGTTGCTCATTTGCTTTTTACTTTTTCCGAGCCTGTTGCCGAAACCTCAACATCCTTTACACCGCGACGGATTTTCTTTATAGTCGACCACGCTCCGAAAGCGATCATCGCCGACAAAAATCCATAGACCCAGTATGGAACATTTTTGCCAGCGATGATCAAATAGACATAAGCCGAAACGAAACAGCACATCGCAAGAAATGCCGGCAGTAAAATCGATTCCCCTTTGCGATAGTTGCGTATCAGCCAACCGACGCAAATTGAGAAAAAGGGGATCGCCCCAACGTAGATAGCTCCGAAAATCAACGGATTGACCCCGTAATTCTCGCCTAGGCTAAAAAACCATTCTTGTAATGACTGCCAGTTCATATTCTTTCCAGAAATGATCTTTTTCGCTTAAATGCATCGAATGACGGTCGCTCGGCGATCTTTTGTACGGTAGATTGCCGTTACGCGACGACCGACGGCCATACATCCGCGGGTAATTTGAGTACGATCATTAACCGTCAGGGACGTAGTTTTACCGTTGCGAAGCCTTATCCTGACCGAACCCGGAGCGGCCGAGGTCACAACCCCTCGAACAGATCGGGTGACAACAAAATTACCGCCTGACTTACCTGGTCCTTTCATCGTAGGAGCTTTCATCGAACCGCTCCCCTGGGAAAAAACTGCTGCGGGCAAGATCAAAAGTCCGCACAGAAGCAAGTATCTTATTGAATGTTTCATGTTGAAATTCCTCCAAATAGTCCTATGGCGTGGTGATTGTTAGGATGTAATCACGGGTTTTTGACCGGCTTTACCCTTGTCCTCTTCGAAGCGAACTTCCACAGCTACTTTATCGACACGCGGGTGTTTAAAATCTCGATAGGTGATTTTAATCGGCCTGCCGTCGCTGAACATGCTCTCCTCAAGCTCAGCGACATCAATTTTTTTCTTGCCGAGTTTATATTTCGTTTCCTTAATCAGCGCAATTTTGAATTCCTTGTTTTTGTCAGTTTTCAGCGTTAGGATGCCTTCTTTGACACCGACGATTGAGCCGGACATCGAACGCGTGACGACAAAATTCGAAGGTTCGCCCAAGCGGTCTTCGTAGGTTGACTGCGGAACCGGCGGAACCGGAAAGGAACCGCTGCCCTGAGAATAAGCTGCGGTCGGCAAAAACAAAAAGACCGCAACCAACAAATATTTGACTCTTATTGATTTCATGATCAACTCCTTTATGTTCGATCGCGATGCTTTATGCATCGGCTACTCCCCTTAACTCAGACAAGGACTGCGTTCGATTGAACCATCCTTGCCCCACCAGAATTAAAAAAAACAAACCGTGCTCAACCCACAAAACAACCGCGTATTCTTTAATGTCAATCAGGACATGAAACGCGGCCAGCACAAGGGCTGACAGATAAATCCATATGTACTGACGCCCCAAAACGGCGAGTGGCAACACCCAACTCAGATACCACGGCATGACCGTTGGGCTAAGAACGATGACTGCTCCCATAGCTATCGCCGCCGATCTCACAAACGCTTTTTCACTAAGATCGTCGCGCCACGTCAGAAACAGAACGATTGCAACTATCACGAAAGCACAAATTTGCCGTGCGAGATTGGATGGGTCCGCCGCGAAAGAACCGGCTATCCACTGGATCAGATAGAAAAATCCAGCATTAAATTGCCACTCGCCCGCAAACTTAAACAGTCCGGCAAATAGGTTCTGTCCCGCATCCAAAAAAGGAAAATATCCCGCAAAAACTACGGCGCCGATGATCAGCGACCTTACCCAACCGACCCGTCGGGCGATAAACGGCAAAAGAATAATCGGGCTCAACTTTGCCAGTATGGCAAAACCAAATGCTGCACCTGCCGCCGATTTCCAGCCATGCACCATAAAAAAAGTTGTCGCACAAAGGGCCGCCATCAATATCGAATCGGCGTGGCCGCTCCCCGCAAATACCTTAATCATCAGCGGATTCCACGCGTACAGAACCACGGTTGCAACCGGAAGATCGAGCCGACGCAGCGTAAGCATGATAAACACGATCCCGATCAATTCCATACCGACGAGCAAGGATTTCATCATCAGCAAACTGCCGGGGGCCAGCATGTGAGACAGACGAAAAACCATCTGAGCCAGAGGAGGATAAATCGTCGGTACGTCCGCGTGATTAACGTTTTCCCGGATATCCCTCCAGATCTCTCTGTCGTCCGTCAGCGACCGATCTTCGATTTTGGGGTTACTATTTTCCTCGACAAACGACTCGTTCAGCGGATCATTCTTGCCAGTCAAATCAGTCTCTTCTGAACTCTCGTCAACAGTTGAATCCGGTACTAAAGAAGTTTCACCGGCGAGCTTATCGAGAGTTTCGTGGTTGGGCGGATAGGCGTATGGATTGATGCCGTGCGTCCAAACGTGACCGTCCCATAAATATCGCCAGATATCATTGTCAAAGAGCAAAAAGCGATCGTAAGTAACTTCGGCACCTGCCAGATCGGCTGACATAGCCTCGATCCGTTTTGACGGCGTGAATTCGTATGGAATTCCGGCCGGAAGCAGAGTCAATCTAAATAAAACAGCGCCAAAGATAATTATCCATATAGCCGGCTTCCCAAGTTCCTTACAGCGATTTGTCAAAACTGACGCAGCAGCGTAAATTGCGAACAGGGCTCCCATTATCAACCAAAAGGTCGAGACAGCTTCCCAACCATTAACGGCATTGAGATGCAGCAGCAACAGGTATCCGGCTTCTGACAAAACCAGCAGGCCCGCCAGGCCCGCCAGGCCCGTCATCGTCATCCCTCGCGAATATCTCGCCATCGCGGTATTCGGCGAAGCGTTAGTCATTGCCGTCTTTCGATACGGTCACGGCAGTTTTCATCAACGCGTACCGAAGAATCGTGTGAATGATCTTTCCTCCAGCCAAAACAGTGCCTTTCACGGTGCCGCTGATCTTCGAACGCCCAATGCGAACCCGATAACGGACGGGCACCTCAGCGATCCGCAATTTTGTTCGCACCGCCTTGATTTGCATCTCAATCGTCCATCCGTAACCTCGATCCGACATCGAAAGACTCTCGAGTGAAGTGCGGCGTATTGCTCGAAACGGGCCGAGGTCCGTATATCGATGCCCGAAGAATAAGGCCACGAGCGTCGTCGCGAGCCAGTTGCCATATCGCTGCTGCGGCGTTAAGGCCATGCGCGACTCGCTCAATGTCGTTCTCGTGCCAATTACCAAGTCGGCTTTTCCACTGATCAACGGAGATAATAGTTCTCCTAGGTCTTCTGGATAGTCGCTGAAATCAGCGTCTAAGAAGACGACGATTTTGCAATTTTCACCTATTTCCGCAATCCCTCTGAGGCACGCGGCACCGTAACCCAGTTGGGGCTCAGAAACGACTTTTGCTCCCCGCCGCTGTGCTATTTCCGGCGTGCGATCCGAGCTCCCGTTGTCAACCACGATCACTTCATCTACCAGCAGATCGGGTATGGCTTCGAGAACCGCTCCGATCGACTTTTCTTCATTCAGAGCCGGAATTATGACGGTGACACTTTGCTTTCTTTCCGCGTTTGCAGCCGTAGACAAGGCTCGATCTACCGGCCGCGACCCATCGCCAGCGACCGAAGACACCATCATATTTCTCGCAACAATTGAACTCATACGATACGAGCTTACTTTTTGCTCACAACGGGTGGTTTGAGCGAATTTAACGTCCAATCGTATTCCAGGTATCCGACATCCGGCTTCTTCTCCTTCAAATAGGTGACGACCTCGGCTGGACCGTTTTCAAGAATAAAGTTTGCCCCGGCAGAAGCTGTAAACTTACTCTTTATAAAACCTTTAACGAACCCCAATTTACTGGTGTCTCCGGTAAAATCGCCCGCATACCAACTGAATATTCGCGATATCCAGACCTTGTTCTTTGCATTGTCGATTTTGAGGCCTCGTTCCGGGTCGCTGAGGAAATCTTTCGTGATCAATTCGAATTGTTCCTGAAGCTTGGCGCCCGTAAAAGCAAATTTCTGTAAACGCGGACAGCCCAGCGATGCACAATTCACGGCGAAATGCATCCGCGGATCTTTGTAATCACGGCTGACTTTCTCGATCTTGTCGAGCGTGAGGTCTTCGCCTGCTACGCGGTATTTTTTCTTATCCCAGAACCCGTCAACTTTCTTGACACTATCCGTCTTTCCCAGAACGTCGTCGAGCACGGCTCGAATCGTGTAGGCGTTGTACGCGTTGATGAAGAAAGCATTGCGCTCGTTCTGCGACGACAAAATGGCCGGATCAGTCTTGGCAATGCGGTCAAGGTAAGCGTCGAGGTTTACGCGGTCTTTTGTAAAACCTTCGTAGTCAACCAATCCCGTGTCAGTAACGTGGGCCTTTAGTAGTCCGTCAAAAACCCCATGGTCGAATCCGGGGCTCGCTTGCCCCGCCACGTTCTCGTTGTTGTTTTGTGCAGTAACTCTGGAATCGTTCTCATAGCCACAGGCGAATGTCATAAGCCCGACGAGAGCGGAAAGAAAGATGAGCGAAAGTTGAATTTTATATTGCTTTTTCATTTTCTGCGTTTCCATGTGCTGGTCGTCGAAGCGGCAGACGTGGGAATCAACATGTCAGGCCTCTAATTTAGAGTCGTCAATTCGTTCAGTCTTTCGGGATAATCCGCCGGCAATTCATTTCCCGAATAGCGGGTGATTCCGTCGCGATCAAGAAAAACGATTGTCGGTGTTCCGACCACACCGTAACGTTTTGCGACTTTGGCATCGGTATCTCGAACGACGTCATACTCGATTCCGAAATCCTTTATGCCCTCCCGAACGCGGGCCTCGCCCTCGCCAATGTTGACGCCAAGAACGCGGACACCTTTACCACCGAAATTGGCGGCCAGTTTATTTATTTCGGGAGCTTCTTCTTTGCAGGACGGGCACCAGGCCGTCCAAAAAACGATGACGGCCGGTTCGCCCTG
>JBGTCF010000061.1:0-3308 GCA_041748975.1 Pyrinomonadaceae bacterium | reverse complement strand
CTCGGTTCCGACGTCATCACCGAAAAGCCGATGACGACTGACGAGATGAAGTGCAAGGCTATTCTGGCGGCCGAGAAACGAACGGGCAGGAAAGTGCATGTCGCCTTCAATTATCGCTTTTCGCCGTATTTATCCAAAATAAAAGAAGTTCTCGCATCGGGCCGTATCGGCCGTGTCACCTCTGTAGATCTAAATTGGTATCTCAATGTCTATCACGGTGCGAGCTATTTCCGCCGCTGGCACGGGCTGAAAGAGAAAGGAGGTTCGCTTTGGGTTCATAAGGCGACGCATCATTTTGACCTGATGAACTGGTGGCTCGATTCAGATCCTGTTCAGGTCACGGCATACGGTTCGCTTGAGCATTACGGTAAGAACGGCAAGTTTCGCGGTGCAAGCTGCCGCACTTGTTCGCACAAAAAGGAGTGCAAATTCTATTGGGACATAACCGCCGACGAAACGTTGAAACGAATGTATGTCGATAACGAAAAGCACGACGGCTACATTCGCGACGACTGCGTATTTAGCCCGAAGATCGACATTTACGACAAGATGTCCGCGCAGGTGATCTACGCTAACGGCGTTACGCTGAATTACTCGCTCACCACCTACTCGCCATACGAGGGTCACCGGCTTTCGTTTAATGGTTTTAACGGGCGGCTCGATACCTGGCAGGACATTCCGTATCAAATGGGCGATTTTTCAAAGATCGATCAGGCACAGCGGCACGCGCTCGAGATGGGTCAATTCAAGAACGAAGAGGCCGAGGGTTACGAAGAGATCATCGTTCACGAAAATTTCAAAACGGAATTCGAGTCGATCAAGGTCCCAAAATACAAAGGTGGCCATGGCGGCGGCGACATCCGTATGCACACCAAGATGTTTCGAGGGCTTCCAAGGGTCGATCCGCTAAAGACGAACGCCGGCACCCGCGATGGCGCGATGTCCATTCTTATCGGGATTGCCGCACGAAAGAGCATCGATGAGAAGCGGACGGTTTGGATCGAAGAATTGACGGATATCAAGCCGATGGCGAAACGGCCGGTTTAATCAATGGAAAGTGGAAAATGGACAGTGGAAAATGGGCTGAGTTTTCTATTATCGGGGCTTTTACTGTGTCTTTTCTCATTTCCGGCGGACGGTCAAAAAGCTCCGGTAACGATATTTCTAGCAGGCGATTCGACAATGGCGGCGAAACTGCCTGAAAAGCGGCCCGAAACCGGCTGGGGAGAGATGCTAGGCGGGCATTTCAAACCGGGAACCGTGATGATCGAAAATCGCGCGATGAACGGCCGAAGTACGAAAACATTCATTTCCGAGGGCCGTTGGCAGAAGATCGTTGACGAACTAAAGAAAGGGGATTGGGTGTTTGTGCAGTTTGGCCATAACGATTCGTCGAAAGACAAAGGCGACCGTTACACTCCGCCGGAAGGCTATCGCAATAATCTGATCCGGTTCGTAAAAGATGTTAGAGCGAAAGGCGGAGAACCGGTTTTATTTACACCGGTAATGCGGCGGCGTTTTGATAAGGACGGAAAGTTTTACGACACGCATGGCGAATACCCGGGAATAGTCCGAAGCGTCGCCGCCGAACACAACGTCGCTCTGATCGATATGCACAGATCGAGCGAAGCGTTGATCGTCCGACACGGAGTCGAAGGTTCTCGAAAGTTGTTTCTGCAATTGAAGGCCGGGGAGAAGGTGAACTATCCGAACGGGATCGAGGATAACACGCATTTTTCGCCGCTCGGCGCCGAGGAAATGGCGAAGGCTGCAGTTGCTGAGATCAAAACCAGCAAATGGAAGCTGGCGAAGCATTTGAAATAGTTGTGTAAATTGCCACTAGCTTAAGCTAGTGGACGGTTTCGTTTTTGCCATATGACCCACTAAGTAAAGCTAGTGGCAATTTAGAGATTATGAAATCACTTCTATTACTTTCTGGCCTTATCATTTCGGCTGTCGCTCCGACCGTCGTGGCGCAACCGGTTTCTGAGCGCCTTGCCGACACGACAATGAACCGCATCTGGGTAGATGAGCGTAACCAGCCCGGCATTCCGCCGAAGTGGACGTACGAACAGGGCGTTGTGCTGAAGGCTATCGAGCAGATGTGGTATGCGACCGGCGACCCGGAATATTTCCGCCATATCCAGAAAGGCATGGATCATTGGATCGACGAGAGAGGCGGCCACAAGGATTATCACCTCGAAGAATACAACATCGACCACATTACCCCCGGACTGGCGATGATGACTCTTTATCGCGTCACCGGACAGGATAAGTACAAGAAAATGACCGAACTCCTCCGGTCACAGTTGAAGACGCATCCGCGAACAAAGGAAGGCGGCCTGTGGCACAAGAAGATATATCCGTGGCAAATGTGGCTCGACGGGCTTTACATGGCCCAGCCGTTTTATGCGGAGTATTCGGTTCTATACGGCGAAGATAATTGGAACGACATCGCCAACCAGTTCGTGTGGATGGAAAAGAACGCCCTCGACCCGAAAACGGGCTTGCTTTATCACGGCTGGGACGAATCGAAGCAGCAGCTCTGGGCGAACAAGCAAACCGGCCAATCACCGCACTTCTGGGGCCGTGCGATGGGCTGGTACGCAATGGCAATCGTCGATACGCTCGATCATTTTCCGAAGGATCATCCCCGCCGCAAAGAGATCGTTGCGATTCTCGACCGCCTTGTCGTTGCGATCACAAAGGTTCAGGACCCGAAGTCCGGCGTCTGGTGGGACATCCTCGACCTCGGCGGTAAAGAGAAGAATTATCTCGAATCATCAGCATCCGCGATGTTTGTTTACGCGATTGCCCGCGGCGTCCGCGAAGGTTATCTGGACGAAAAGCATATGAAGGTCGCTGTTCGCGGCTGGGATGGCGTCAAGAAAGAGTTTATCAAGACCACCGCAGATGGCCACGCAGAATGGCACGGCACGGTTTCGGTCTCGGGACTTGGCGGCAAGCCTTATCGCGATGGAAGTTATGAATACTACATGAGCGAGAAGATCCGAATAAATGACGCCAAAGGCATCGGGCCGGCGGTAAAGGCTGCTCTTGAGATGGAAGCATTCGAACGTGGTTGGCCGGGCCGCGGCAAGACCGTCATGCTCGACGACCATTTCAACCGCGAGATCCGCAAGAGCAAGACTACCGGCCGCGACGAATCTTGGCATTACAAGTGGGATGAGATGCCCGACGCGGGATTCTACGCGTGGGGGCAGATATTCAAGAGTCTCGGCTCACAGACGGCTCACCTCTCCGTTGCTCCGACCGCTGCAAATTTAAAGGGCGCAGATGTTTACATA
>JBGTCF010000060.1:0-3494 GCA_041748975.1 Pyrinomonadaceae bacterium | reverse complement strand
ATTTCCCATTTGATACACAGCTCCTGTGCTAAGTGCAATTCTGTTGCGTCTATGAAACGATAGCAACAGAATAATCCACCCATTGGTAAAAAACAAGATTTTCAGGAATTTTGCGCTTAAGTGGAGGTGCTTAACATCACTCGCCCAATACGGAGGTGCCGGGATAGCGTCCGCGGAGGGTCAATACTTCCCGCTCCAATATCCGATCGACGTGATTCATTTGCAGAATCCTGACGGTGGCCTCGCCGATCTCAGTTAAGGACGTAATAGAAACACCCTCAAGCCGAAAATGATTCATCCACATGTCAATCCGGGGACTATAGAACCTGACTATTTCAGAAGTGCCGGGGACAACTGAAGCAATATCACTACCCTTGTTTCTATTGCAAAACACGCAGGCAAGTGCAAGATTCTCCAGATCAGACGAACCACCATGCTTAAGGCTAATTATATGTTCAACTTGGTGGGCAAAATAACTATCTTCTTCTGAGATCAAGCAATACTCGCAGAGGTACTGGGCCCGAGCCGCTACCTCTTGACGAACCGCAAAGCTAATACGGCTACTCATTCACCAAAAAATCGTGAGCACGCGCCTTTGCCAAGCGCATTAAATGTTCGAGCTGCATATAATGGTCGAGTTCCGACCTTTCAGCAACGGAAAGTTCTACTTCTTTTTCAAGATTTAAAAGATAGGCGACGCGCTCCTGCGCCGCCTCGGAGGGACGAAACGCGATCACGTTCTTTGGAGTGGTGCCCGAAGCAATAAAATCGATGACTTCTTCATAGGCTTTGATCGCATTCATTACAACTCAGAATACTTCAAACAATTTTTCATATCAATATAAATCGTCCCATCCTACTCATTCACCATAACCTCGACCGGGTCGATCTTTGAGGCACGCCAGGCTGGATAGAGGGCACCGGCGAGGCTGCCGATGACGGCGATGGCTGTCGCGGTCAGGACCCAACCGGAACTGAATTCGAACGCAAGGCCGAACTGGCTGCCGATCAGATATGCGGCGACGAAGGACGACAATAAGCCGAACAAGATCCCCAGCACACCTATAACAAAAGCCTCGCCTTCGATCGTACTGATGATGAACGATGTTGAGGCCCCGAGCGATTTCAGGATACCAATCTCCTTCCGACGTTCGGTGATGGTCGTGTACATCGAAAGCAGTACAAAAATCGTACTGACAAAAGCCGCAAGCAGCACAAGGACGCGCAAAAACGTATTTAGGCCCGGCAGGCGTTCCTGGGCGTCAATGACCAGGTCGCGTGTCAGGTTTATCTTGTTGCCGGGAAGTTCCTGATTAACGCGGGCGGCCACCGTGTCGACATCAGCGCCGTCGTTGACCTTGACAAGGATGTAGGTACATTTATCGGTCTGCATCGCATCCTGCAGGCCGGCCAGTGAGAGTTTTGTCCTTGACCCTGAAGGCGGAGAGAAAATGCCGACAATTCTGTATTGCTTGCCGCCGAACAGCTCGTATGGGTCCCCGACCTTCAGATTGTCGTCAGTCGCTTGACGCTCATCTATGACGACCTCGTCAACTGCCGTTGCGGCACGGCCCTCGACCAGATCGATCCCGTTCATTCTGGAAAAAGGCTCCCATTCCACACCGTCGACCTGCCTTATTCCAAACCGTCCGCTGGATTCAGACGATACGTATCTCAGGACCGGGACCGTTGATGCCACCCCATCGATCTGCAAAAGCCGAGCGGCATATTCGACATTGACGGCGGCGTTCGAACTCATCAGGTCTAATCCGCCGGGACGCATAAATACGATCTCTGCTTTCCAGTTGGCGGCACGTTTGGCCATGTCGTTTGTCATACCACGAGCCAGCCCGGTGAAAAGGATCACCAGCACAACCCCCAGGGCAACCCCGATCACACTGATCAGTGTGCGAAAGGGCCGGACTCTAAGGTTTGCAAAGACTAGTTCGAGCATTAAGTACTTTCAGGAAGGGCAGCGGATCAGTATCGCTTGCGATACATTTTCCCCTTTCGTAATAGTACATACCGGACGGAGAAGGTCAGAATCACTGCGAACAGCAGAATGACCCAGGCACCAGCAGCACTGCGATATGCCCATTCCCACCTGCCGCGGAACGTACCGAGTATCGTCCCCACTCCGATGCCGAAGGCGGTAAGTGTCGCCAGGGCCTTTAAGAACTTACCGGTTTCAACATATTTCGAGATGAGTACAGGGAGAAAAGCAGTGAATTCACCGACCATTCGCGGCATTCGCTTGATATCATCTTTGAACGACTTGGTTTCGTCACCAGCTCCGACGAGCAGGACTCCGTGTTTCATTGCAAACAGATTAAAGAGAGCAGATATAACGGAGAAAAGAACCGAGATCGCAAATGCACGCTGACGGGCAACACTATTCTGAGATGACGCAAATATGTCGAAAAAATACCTCTCTTGGGCATAGTGAGTAACAAACTCGACAGTGTGGCTAAATGCCGGGAGCATAATAGAAACGATCAGGTTAGCCAACCAGACCGGCTGGGCCTTTCGGAATGACTGGACAACGGCCCCGGACATTCCAGTTGTCAAAAAGCGGAACGTTAACTCAACTAGAACGGCTGTTAGTGTTACAAGCCAACTCTCGCGGCTGGCTTGATAAACTGTAAAGTAAAATGACGCACGCAGGAGTGCCCCCAGTGAGGCAGATTTCCAGTTCCAGCGGGTTATTATCTGGGCGGGATGCCGAACGAGATTCCTAAAAACGTCCCCGACCGTAATAGTCGGATCCCAAACCTCCTCTATATCGTCCGCATCGGCGACAGAGTGATGTATTTCATCAGATAGAGGCATTGAGGGTATTGTTTCTCGTTCCATCATCGCTGCTGTAACACCTTAGGATGACATCATAATGTCAACCCGCGATAGATCAGGCTTGGGAGTTCGCTTTCGGACGGGAAAACGAAAACGTTAATACTACCATAGGGCGTCGAGGTCTGACCATAAACAAAGGTGGAAAGTGGCCAGCCATGCAGGTTAAACGGACATCAAACGATCAATCGAGCCGAGCCGGTAATAATTGGCCTTGTCAGCAAAAAATTGTCATAAAGGACATACCGATGGTGTTTTGCTCATAGTAAGGGAAATTTCCTGACAATTTTAGGGAGCATCAATCATGAGTTGGTTTTACACATTGCTTTTCGTGGGGTTAGTTCTTTCATCACAAGACAGCGGCGCCACGGTCGAAGAAGTTAGTTTTATCGAGGCTCCGTCCGCCGCGGTGATGGTCCAGGACGAAACCGAAAAATTCGAGCAGACATATCCGCTGAATGCTAACGGCCGCGTCCGGATATCGAATGTTAATGGACCGATCGTTGTAGAAGCATGGGACCGGAACGAGGTCCATTTGTCGTATACAAAGATCGCAGATACCAGAGATCGATTATCTGAAGTTGAGGTAAGGATCGATTCGCGGCCTGAGTTCTTCAGTGTCGAAAGCGATTATGACAACCGGAAGA
>JBGTCF010000059.1:0-10648 GCA_041748975.1 Pyrinomonadaceae bacterium | reverse complement strand
CGCGGTTGCGTATTTGGTAGCTTCCTGAATAGCGGCGGTCCGGGTAGCCTTCTCTTCTTCGGTTGTTTTGGAAAGGCCAAAGGCGTCCATCACCCGGTTAAATGAATTTGTGTCTTCATCAACCAGAAACAGTAGTTCGTCCTTGATCTGCTGAGCACGGACGGCCCAGTCCGAAAATTCCTGCCAACGATCGTCCCACCCTGCTTTGTGTGACGACAAATTAGCGACCATAGCCGCCAAGGCGGCTCCGAGAGCCCCCATATAAGCTGCTATCGAACCCCCTCCAGGTGCCGGCGATTCGGACGCGGTCTCGTCCGCAAATTCACGGCACGACATATCTATCAGACGGCTCTTCTTTTCTTCTGCTTCGAGAACATACTCGATAATCTTCTCAGCGGGTTCAAAAGGTTTTAGATCGTCGAGCCCCATCGATTTGATCGCGATCTTTATGATCTCGGCATCGGCAATGCCGTGCGAATGTCGTTGTTTTGTTAGATAGTATTTACCCGCGTCGATCATCGTTTTCTTAGGCACAAGTCCCACGATCTCGAGCCCCGTGACCCGGATTCCCCGTATATGCGCCTTTTCACTAACCTCGTCAAACGCTACATGAAGCGGCGTCTCAGACAGATTAGTGATATTCATCGAAACCTGGGCAATGCCGTATTCTTCAATAAACCATCCGATCGCCTTTGTACCTTTGAGCGTTCCGGGCAACATGATTGGCTCATCGTTCTCGTCGGTTACTATCTTGCCGGTTATCGGATTGCCTTCGCGCTTCGGCCGCCCTTTTTCACGAACGTCAAATGCGATCGCGTTGGCACGACGCGTCGACGTTGTATTCAGGTTAAAATTTACCGCGATCAGAAAATCTCTGGCGCCGACGGCGGTCGCTCCGGAACGGGCGACGCTTTCGTTGAACTCGGTCGGGCCAAAATCCGGCTTCCACTCCGCCGATCCGATCCGATCTTTCACACCCTCGTACTCGCCCTCGCGGCAATTGGCGAGATTCCGGCGGATTTCCGATGCAGCGGCGTTCTCGTAAAGATAAACTGGAATACACAACGCGTCGCCGATACGCTTTCCGAGTTGGCGGGCATACTCGGCAGTTTCTTCCATCGAAACACCCGACACCGGCACCAACGGACAGACATCCGTCGCACCAAACCGCGGATGATCGCCCTTATGCCGACGCATGTCAATCAATTCCCGGGCTTTTTTCACTGCCTGAAATGCTGCCTCGACCACCTCATCCGGCGTGCCCACAAATGTCACCACAGTGCGATTGGTCGTCGCACCGGGGTCGACATCCAACAGTTTCACGCCGTCGACCCTTTCAATCTCGTCTGTGATCTGCTTAATGATGCCGAGATCACGTCCTTCGCTGAAATTGGGCACGCACTCTATCAATTTCGTCATAAACTTGTGAGCGGAATGCCCTTACTTCAACCGAGCGGTCAAGTAGTTTAGAAGCGTAGAAACACTGACTCTTTCCTGTTCCCACGTATCGCGGTCACGGACAGTAACGGCATTGTCTTCCAGCGATTCGTGATCGACCGTCACGCAGAATGGGGTGCCTACCTCATCTTGCCGTGCATATAGCTTGCCGATGCCGCCGGTGTCGTCGTAGACGGCACGCATCGAGGGCTGAAGCTCGCGTTTGATCTTTCTGGCCATCTCCACGATCTCCGGTTTATTCTTCGCGAGCGGCAGAACCGCCACCTTGATAGGCGCGAGTTCGGGTTTTAGTTTTAGAATGACCCGCACCTCGCCTTTTTCATTGGTCTTTTCTGTATAGCCATCCATCATCACGGCAAGCAGCGTGCGATTTACGCCGATAGCGGGTTCGATCACATAAGGATAGAATCGCTCGTTCGTTTGCGGGTCGAAATACGAAAGGTCCTCGGTCGAATCCAGATTTATTCGCTTCCCTTCCGCGTCCTCTGGTTTTTTTGAGTGAACTCGCAGGTCGTAATTGGTCCGATTGGCGATCCCCATCAGCTCGTCCCACTGCTTGTCCTCGTCATCGCGTTCGGGAAAGTAACGGTACATTATGTCAACCGTTCGCTCGGCATAATGTGCGAGTTCTTCTGCCGTCTGTTCGTAAAGCGAGAGGTTTGCTTCAATTATCCCGAGCGACTGTAGCCATTCCTGAAAGCCGTCGATCCATTCCTGATGAATACGAGGAGCGTCCTCGGGACGGACAAAATACTCCATTTCCATCTGCTCGAATTCGCGAGTGCGGAAGATAAAATTACCCGGCGTCACCTCGTTACGGAATGCCTTACCGATCTGAGCGATGCCGAACGGCAGCTTTCGCCGCGAAGTATTCAGCACATTGGCAAAATTGATAAAAATTCCCTGCGCTGTCTCAGGCCGAAGGTAAGCGAGTGCCGTCGGATCATCGTCGGCCGACGCGGCGCCGACCGTTGTACGGAACATCAGGTTAAAGTCTTTCGGCTCGGTCAGATTTTTTGAATTGCAGCCCGAACACATCGCCCTGCCGTCTCCCGGGTCTACATCGAGCTTATCCAGCCTCAACCTGGCATTGCAGTCGCGACAATCAACCAGCGGATCGGAAAATGTGTCTTCATGCCCTGAATATTTCCAAACATTCCGGTTCTGGATGATCGACGAATCCAGGCCCTCGATGTCGTCGCGTTCGTAAACCAGCCAGTTCCACCAGCTCTTTTTTATATTATTCGCGAGCTCCACGCCGAGCGGTCCATAATCCCACGACGATCCCAGGCCCCCGTAGATGTCGGACGCCGGAAAAACAAAACCGCGGCGTTTTGAGAGTGAAACAATAGTTTCAATATTTGGTGCTGACATATTTGAAAAGGTTGATTTTACAATTTCTTAGCCAGAAGTCATAGAGTCCCGTTGCAAGGGGAGCAATATGCAAAAGACGGGCTCGTTTGCTGCCCGTCTTTTGAAACAATTTTTGACCTAGCGTTTACTCCAGACCTGTAAAGTTGATTATCACTATCGCCTGACTGGGGGTCACGTTTTGGCTAGTAAATCGATAACGTCGAGAGGCAATACTTAAGACGTAAGGCTGGCCGGGAACGACGTTGTTAAAGCTGTAAAATCCGAGAGAACTCGTCGGCACTGACCGACGAACGCCGAATTGATCCGTCAACGTCACCGTCGCATTTCTCAGACTTTGTCCTGAACTTGTGAATACCTGACCCTCGATCGTCGAAAATGAGAACGGCGCCGATATCTTGAGAAGAAAAGCATCCGAGGCACCGCTCCGAGCAGCCTGAAATGGTCCAACCGTCGGAAAATTGGCCGAATCCGTTCCCCCGGCGACATAAGCATTTTGGGCCGAATCAAGAGCAATCGAGATGCCATCATCGAAACTGCTTCCGCCTATATAGGTCGAAAAGACCAAACTCGAACCCGATGCAGATAAGTTTGTAACAAATGCATCAGTTCCTCCGCCGAACGTAGGCTGAAGCGGATCTGCCGTCGGGAAGTCGGTCGATGACGTGCTGCCTGTGACATAGGCCGTCCCGTCTGGATCGACTGCAATGGACGAACCGTGGTCGGTGCCTGTCCCGCCAAGATATGTTGAATAAACAAGGGCTCCCACCGCAGACACCTTTGTTACAAATGCGTCGTCGGAGGTTCCGCTTCGAGTGGCCTGGAAGGCAGAGACTACAGGAAAATTGGTCGAGGCAGTTGTTCCAGTTATATAGGCGTTACCGCTTGAGTCCAGAGCTATACCGCGGGCTCCGTCATAATCACTTCCGCCAAGGTAGGTTGAATACGTTAAGGCAGATCCCACGGCATTAAGTTTAGTAATAAATCCGTCAAAAAAACCGCCTCCCCCGTAGGTTCCATCTGCAGCATTAGCCACCGGGAAATTGGTCGAGGTGGTAGCCCCGGCAACGTGAACTCCACTCGCGTTTACCGCGATACCGAGAGCCAGATCTTCGCCGATTCCACCTAAATATGTGGAGAAAACCAGCCCGCTCCCGGCTTGGTTGAATTTAGAAACAAAAGCGTCGCTTGCCCCGCCGCCGTAAGCCACTTGAAATGGTGCCGCGGTCGGAAAATTGGACGACGAAGTTTCGCCAGTAACATACGCGAATCCGGACCCGTCGACTGCTACGGACAGAGCGCTGTCGTTTTGACTACCCCCGAGATAGGTCGAATAGACCAATCCTGAACCGCCGGCATTCAACTTGGTGAGAAATCCATCGTATGCGTTTCCGTTTCGCAAAGCCTGGAAAGCACTCGCGGTCGGAAAATTCGACGAGTTTGTAAAGCCTGCAATATAGGCCTGACCAGCACTGTCGATGGCTATGCCGAGCCCGTTATCGTCACTCGAACCACCCAGATAGGTCGAGTAGATCATCGCCGTCCCCGAAGCGTTCATCTTTGTTACAAAAGCGTCATAGTTAAATTGATCGCCTCCGAATGTCCCGTCGAACGGTGACAGCGTCGGAAAATTCGCAGAGTTTGTACTACCCGTCAAATAGGCATTACCCGATCCATCGACTGCGACAGAGTTGGCAAAATCGATATCGCCACTGCCGCCGAGATAGGTGGAATATCCAATGATGGGATCGATAATTAGTGGTACAGACGTGTCGTACTCGCCAACTTGAAAGGAGACCTTCCCTCCAGAGAGTGTCTCGTAGCGGGCGTGAACGCTTTGTTTCCCTTCCGGTAAATACTGAAATGCAACGGGCTCGTGATGCCTAAGTTCTCCCGCCAACGTACTGATTACCAGATCTCCATTCGCTGCGTCAACTCTAATACTCTCAGCCCCGGAGAACCTTAAACTGATTTGGCTCGAATCGGCACCCGGTGCAACTTCAAAATCGTACTCCATTTGTCCCCGATCATTGCCGTAATAGACCAGGTCGACGCCATCGTATAGCTCGCTGTACCGCACAGCTTCAAATGTCGGAACCTCAGTCACCCACGCAGAAGTGTCGCTGCCACGAAGATAATTGACCTTCCCTTCCTTTTCTTTCTCTCCCAAAATAATGCTTTCCGAACGGGCTCCTTCGAACTTCATTTGGACCAGGCTTTCTTTGATCGGACGCTCGGCTGCTGCTGCTGCCTTTCGTTGTGATCTCGTTGGCTTATCAGAATTCTTAAGCAAACACGATTCGGAGCCAGCGCCACGTTGCGACCGGCCGGTCCTGGCTAAACACTGCTTTTCGGAGCGGAGATGAAACCAAGCAGAATCATCTGTGAGAAGAGTCGTAACCCCTCCACTTCGGGACAGAAATCTCACAGAACCGTCGGCCTGTCCTCGATTCTCTTCGAAGGTAACGCCGAGTTTCGACAATGCGTGGATGGCGGAAATAGAGGTGCTCGCCCTGCGATTGTGCCGTTCGCTCGATCCTGGCGACTTAAGTTGCAATTGAGGTACCAGACTATTTAGTCCCAACGAGTTTACTCCCATCACAAACGACAAGGTTGCTGCCACTACCAGGAAAACGCGGTTGCTGATCGGTTTCATTTTTTTTGCCCTTTTTGTATTGCTGTTTAGAAAGAGATTGTTTGAGACATGATGAGCCAACTCAGGAACAATATATATCCTCGCATATTTCATCGCATAAGAAAATAGGGGCGAATCTTTGATCCGCCCCTATTTATCGATTAAGAATACATTAACGCACTGCCGGCGGCTGAGCTCCCGGGGGAACGATCCAGATCTCGTACGTCGTCTTGAGCCGGCTGCTGCCTCGAACAATGGATATCCTACGGGGATCGAACCGCCTTTCTTTCACCATATAATCAAGAGCTCGCCGCGAAAGCCGATCATACGTATTACGAGTCGTGCTAATCCGGTCGGTTCCAGGATAAATCACGATGTAAAGCTGCGAGTCCGGAGTGATCTGAGCCTGGATGACACAGTTATCAAAACGGGCTTTGTCATCATCCGGTGTCTTGGCTTCAAATTCGTCACACCGGAAAGGCTTTGCCTCTTCGATGGGCGGAATAACAGTGATTTCTGTGGGCACGGATATAACCTGCCGGCAACGGCTGTCATATACATCGTCATTTACATCCAGCTCGGCGTTGATAGTGCGTCCTCCTAGCCCTTTCGTATCCACCGTGATCGATGGTGTTCCTAGCCCGCTGGTTACCGTGACGTTTGGAGACAGATTCCATGCGTATCTTAAAGGAATTGGTGCTGTACCCGCATTTATGGCGGCAAATGTGATTAGATCCCCTTCCGTAACGCGGTCAGGGCCCTCTAAATAGAAGCGGTACGGACACGGTGTTTTGATCGTTTCGCGAACGATCTTTAGACAAATACAGTTCTTCTGATTCAGACGGATCTCAATCTCCTGACGCCATACCTTGCCGTTCGGGCCGGTAACTTCGACTGTATGAAATCCGGGTGCAAGAAAAAACTCAGCACCAACGGCGACTCCGCTCATGCCCACAAGTTCTCCATTGACCCTGACCGGGTAAGCCTCTTCTGTAGTTCGGATACTTAGAATTCCGGTGTTTTTTGGCCTTTTTGATTTGTCATTGAGGCTCCTCGCAAAAGCGCCAGAAACGCCTAGGGTGAGCAAAAGCCCGAGTATGAAAATGATCTTATATTTGCTTTGTCGCATGTTTTCCCTCTTGTGTGCCGCGGGACGTTTTTCCTACAGCTTCTTACAGAATTCCGGGCTCAACCTTGTCGCGTTGCCCTTATAGTAAACCTATTCCAATACTTTTTCACCATCTTCCGGAGCCTTCCGGCCAAATCGCTTCCGAGCTGCTAAACCTATCGATGCCAGGCCGGTTCCGAACAAGAGAATAGTTACGGGCTCCGGGATAGGGACTGATGGCGGTGGCGAAAGCGCCGGTGTTCGTTGTGTCGGCGACGGTGATGGGGCTACCGCAGCTAGCTGGCAACCACTGCTCAGAATATGAGCCCCGGTTTTCCCTTCACCAAATTCCGTCGATAGGTTCTTGGAATATGTACGTCCCATATAAGTGAACTCGGGAATAATATCGTCTCCTGACCGACCGCCGATCCGATCATGTTCGAAATGCCTCTCCACTATTAGCTCAACATCGACGGTCACTGCAACAAATGGACTTGTCGAAATCCCCGTGGAGTGGCATATCGTTACCGTACTTTTAGAGCCTGATCGCGTTTGAGCTTCTACACCCAATATCCCAAAGCCTAGAAACACTGCTAACGAAAGTGTCGATAAAATGAACCGCCGCAAGCTATGGGACAAATTTACTAATATCGACACTTTCTTCGCTCCCTTTCCCTTGGACCTAAACCCGTTTCTTGATCGCTCGATCGAATGCCCTGCCGTCTCCGAAACTAAGTTATTCGTCCTCGGTTTCTCCTTCAATGTCCTTCTTCTTACCCAACTTCCGTCGAGCCGCTAGTCCGATCCCTGCCAGCCCTGTTCCGAAGAGAAGTATTGTCATCGGTTCTGGAACGGGTTCCGGGGGGGTCGGCGACGGCGTAAACATAGGCGTCGGCGTCGGCGTAATGCCCGGCGTCGGTGTCGGCGTAGGCGTTATATCCGGCGTTGGCGTCGGTGTCGGCGTTATGCCTGGAGTCGGTGTCGGCGTAATGCCCGGCGTCGGGGTCGGCGTCGGTGTTATGCCCGGCGTTGGTGTCGGTGTTATGCCCGGCGTCGGTGTCGGCGTCGGCGTTATGCCCGGCGTTGGGGTTGGTGTTATGTCCGGCGTCGGCGTAACCGTAGGCGTTGGGGTTGGTGTCTTCCTCCGATTGATCAAAATGATAGCGATCGGAATCGCCGCCAAACCAAGTAATGCCCATTTGGGAAAGCCGCGTTTTATCACCTCTACCTCTTCACAATCACACACATCGTCGGTAACAATGTCTGTACGCGTTTCAACAATGACCCGGTCGTCCTGCGGAAGCGTAGTTTTGATCTTAGCTTTATCGTCATCGTCATCGCTGACGAGAAAAATATTGTCGCTTGCCAATCGAAGTCGCGAAAAACTACCAGACTGGCTAGAACCAGGCCGGGCATTGATGATCTGTACGACTTGTTCGAAGCGAACCGGACCCGCAGACACTTTAGTGAATCCCGCCAAAATTGACGCCACGCAGATTGCTGATATGAGCCCTCTCATCTGGAAAATTTTCATTTCTTTCACCTAATTAACGGTGGTTCCGGCGAAAACATTGACGTTCACATCTCGCTCGGCACTCGCTATTGAACTGATCGGAACGGTTATTTGGGATGTCATTCAGATAGTCTTAATTCCGCACTCTTAGACAACGGTTCCTTACTACCCCCAAAGCCCAGTAATTCTGAAAATTCAAGACTAAAAATGCCTATTCATCTAATATTTCCAGAAAATTCTGAAAAATCCCCGATTTTAATCATGATGAAAAAACCGGCTACCACAAAATAGTGGTAACCGGTTTCAGTTTCCCAAATTCGGATGAATTTTAAAGTAATTTCTATTCTTCTACAGGCGCTGCTTTAGCTTTCTCTTCTGAAAGTATGGACTTTCTCGAAAGTTTTACTTTATTGCCTTCTTTCCCGATACATTTAACGAGGATCTGCTGGCCTTCCTTCAATTCGTCTCGTACATCGCGAACCCGACGATCTGAGATTTCTGAAATGTGCAGCAAGCCGTCCAGTCCTGGCATAATTTCAACAAATGCTCCAAAGTCAACGATACGCGAAACTGTCCCCATATACGTCTCGCCGACTTCGGCTTCGGCCGTAAGAGCCTTGATCCTCGCTACTGCTGCCTGAGCTGCTTCGCCGTCGGCGGTTGCGATTAATACTGTACCGTCGTCCGAGATATCGATCTTGGCTCCGGTCTCTTCGGTTATCGAACGGATAACTGAGCCGCCCTTACCGATAACATCGCGGATCTTGTCCGGCGAGATCATCAGAGTGATAATACGCGGAGCATATTCGGAGAGATCTTCACGCGGTGCTTCGAGAGCCATTGCCATGACTTCCAGGATGTGGAGACGACCCTTCTTGGCCTGTTCCAATGCTTCCTGTAGGATCATTGCGTTGATTCCGCCCACCTTATTGTCCATCTGTAAGGCTGTAATCCCATCGGCTGTTCCGGTGACCTTAAAATCCATGTCACCATAATGGTCTTCGGCACCAGCGATATCCGAGAGGATCGCATAGCGGTTCCCTTCCATTACCAGGCCCATCGCCACGCCTGCAACCGGTTTCTTGATGGGCACTCCAGCATCCATCAGACTAAGAATTCCGCCGCAGACGGAAGCCATCGACGAAGAACCGTTAGATTCCGTAATGTCGGATACGATACGGATCGAATATGGAAAATCGGCCTCATCCGGCAGAACCGATTGGATCGCACGGCGGGCAAGATTGCCATGGCCAGTTTCGCGACGCGAGGTGCCGCCGAAGCGGCCTGTCTCTCCGACCGAATAGGGAGGAAAATTATAGTGCAACATGAACCGGCGATTCACTGTGCCTTTCTCAAGGTCGTCCATGAACTGCTCGTCCATCCTTGTGCCAAGCGTCGTTGTAACGATCGCTTGCGTCTCACCACGTGTGAAAAGGGCCGAACCATGCACCCTCGGCAACCATCCGACTTCGCAGTTGATCGGCCGGATCTCCGAAAATTTGCGGCCATCAGGACGGCGTTTGTTACCGAGCATATCCTCACGAAAGATCTTTTCCTTCAAATGGCCAAACACTTTGCCAGCCATTGAGCGAGTTGCCGGTTCACCTTCAGGGTAGCTTTCAATTACTTCTTTCTTGAGAGCGTCGAGGCCGGCATATACTTCGATCTTTTGGCGTCCGGTCGAATCGAGAGCTTGTCGCAGTTTGTCGGTAAAATTCTTTTCTATCTCGGTGACAAGTTTTTCGTCAAGAGACGGTGCCTCGAATGCACGTTTTTTAATTCCAAGCGCTTTGCCGAGTTCCTTTTGCCACAGACAAATACGTTTGATCTCACGATGGGCGAACATCAGAGCTTCGACCATGATCGTTTCATTAACCTCCTGGGCTTCACATTCGACCATTGAGATCGCTTCGTCGGTTCCAGCCACGATGAGATCTAATTGAGACTCCCGACGCTCGTCAAAGGTCGGGTTGATAATATACTTACCATCGATTAGGCCGATGCGGACGCCTGCGATCGGATTTTCGAACGGAATATCCGAAAGGTACAGAGCACACGATGCTCCAGTAAGAGCAATAACATCAGGGTCGTTTTCTGCATCCGACGAGATCACCGACGCAACGATCTGCGTTTCAAATCTATAACCGTCGGCAAATAGCGGACGCACCGGGCGATCGATCATCCGGCAAGTTAATACTTCCTTTTCGCTTGGGCGGCCTTCACGACGGAAATAGTTGCCGGGAATCCGACCGCCGGCAAAGGAATTCTCACGGTATTCGACCGTGAGCGGGAAGAAATCCAATACTTCCCTGACTGTGCGGCCGCTAACGGCCGCGACGAGAAGCATAGTGTCCCCGTAACGAATAATGACCGAACCATCGGCCTGTTTGGCAACCTTGCCAGTTTCAACGATCAGGTCCCGGTTTCCAAGCTTGATCGATTCTTTCAAATATTTTTTTGACATTCTTTTTCCTCTAAAAAACAAAGACGAAAGAGCTCTGCCGTGATAGCTCTTTCGTCTTTGGATCAATTAATGATTTTTTGACGTTGATCTTCTTTTGTT
>JBGTCF010000058.1:0-6024 GCA_041748975.1 Pyrinomonadaceae bacterium | reverse complement strand
CCGCGCTGCAGCCCTTCAAGGTTTCCGATCTCATCCGCTTGCCTGACGCAGGCCTTAACGGCCGACATCCCGGCGATGTGTTCGTGCAAATAAGCTGATATACGGCTGCGGCGGCCGCGAACCCGGCGGCTGGCTTCGCGGAGGCGGGGATTCAATAGCGCGAAGATCAATCCATAGACCGGCAAGATTACGGCGATCGCCGCCGCCATTCGCCAGTTTATCCACATCAACGCCGCCAAAACCGCAAGTCCGAGCAGAACATCCTGCGTAACGCGCACCAAACCCTGCGTAACGAGTCGCTGCACCGAACGCGCGTCGCCGGTAAATCGCAGCAAGAGCCTGCCCGAACCGCGTCGGCGGGTGTAATCGAGCGGTAACTGCAGCAGATGTTTCCACAAACGATTGCGAATATTCGCGGCCACGTTTTCACCGATTTCGCCAGTCACTCTGCGTTGCCGAGCCAGCAGGAACAGCCGCGCGACTGCGCCCAGGAACAGCAACCCGACAATTATCTGCAAAGTCGAACCGTCGGTGTTGCCGAAAATGGAATCCACCGCCGCACCTATTAGCAGCGGAGCAGATACCTCGACGACCGTCAGCGTCAACGTCAGAGCGGCGGCGAACAACAGCCGGCGATGCTCGCTATGCAGGAAGGGCATCAGTCGCGCGACCGTCTTAACCGATGGATTGTTTAGAATTCGACGTCTCATCTTCTCCACTGCCTACGCTGCCTGATAAGTAAGCTGAGAAACCGGTCGCCGTTCAAAGGCGGGCACGGAAGGCTTCGCTGAAAGCAAGTCGAGGGCTTTGCCCGACACGATCATCTCGCTGCTCAGGCACGGCACGTTCGTCGCTCTTTCGGCCTCGCGGATTGACAGCGCACTTTGCGACATCACGCCCGCCGTGGCGCGAAGCGGAAGATTGTGCGAGCGAACGCAGCGGACGCCGCATTCGGCGGAAAGGCTGTCGTTGGCGGCAAAGAAAACATGATCAAACGTTCGCCGAAATTCTTCCGATTCGAGCAGCATCTCGGTTTCACGCTGGTAGATGCCGTCGGCGACCTCGACAACGATATAATCCGGCTTTGTCGCCCTAAGATGCCCCAGCAGCCTGTTTTGAATGTCCAGGAGTACATCGAGGCTAAGCATATAGGTTGCCGGATAACCCGCGTCGGTAAAATCAACCACCGGATTGGCGCCGCAACTGGCAATAAATCGTCCGTCTTTTCCGGCGGCGGTCCCGGTTGTTTTCGCCGCGGCAACCCGAAATCCGGCCCGGCTCAATGCCCGCGACAGCATTCCGGCAACCGTTGTTTTGCCCGAATTCATCGAGGCTCCGATCACGAGAATGACCTCCGGCCTGTGTCCAGACCCATTTGTCGGCAGGGACTTTATGCCAAAATTTATGAGCGACAAAGGAATGCCCGCGCGATTGCAGACGGCTCCAACCAGGCGAAGGCGTGTCGGTGTCTTCATGACGTTATGTTTGGAGGTAACATTCCCGAAAACGCCGCCGATCGATAGCATGTCGCATTCGTCAACGATTTCCTGCGGGACATAACCTTCAAATTGATCAGTCGCGTAACGATTGCCAAACGCTCCTACAATCTGGTCGCCGACGAAAAGATTCATAATCGCTCCGTCGCGGTTTTCGATCTTGTCGTGCTGCCCAATGGCCAGAACTTCGGCGACAACCAAATCGCTTACTCTTGGCCTGGATTCAAACGGCATGGTGCCGAAAATTTCCTGCAGCCCCACGGCGTGCGTCGTAAATCCCTGCTTTAGGGAAGAATGATTTAATAATTGCATCGAAGAATCTCCTAGTTCTAATACTCAAACCAAGGAACGTCATGCTGATCGAGCCAAACGCCCTTACCCAGTTACAGAGAGCGGCACGACAATGGAAAATACAATTACTTGATCACACACACGGGACAGGGGCTAGGTAAGCATCGTGTCATCCGGATCACTATGGAACGCGGAGGAACTTTTATTAAACAGGAGTTTTCCTTCTTTGTTTTAATTTGATTACCATAGGCAAGTGGCATTAATGGTTGAAAAAAGCGACGAAGAACTGGTTTTGGCCTGCGCTCAGGGTGACGACGATGCATGGGCAACGCTTGTCGCGCGTTACCAGCGGCTGTTGTACTCGATCCCCAGGCGCGCCGGTCTAGACGAAGACGCAGCGGCGGATATCCTACAGCAGACTTTTCTTAAACTCCTCCAAAATCTGAACAAGATTCAACAGCCCGCTCAGATTCATGCATGGCTGGTGACCACGGCCCGCCGCGAAACGCTTCATTTCCTGCGACGGCAAAAGAGCGCTCCGAAAATATCGCTGGACGACGACGGCGATGGCGAACAGAGAGATTTTCCCTCGGGTGAGCCGCTGGCCGACGATGTTTTGCTCGCGATGGAGAGACAGCACCGTGTCCGCTCCGCCGTCACCGGCATGGACGAACGATGCCGAAACCTGATAACTTTGCTTTTTTATCGACAAGATCAGGTTTCCTATTCGGAGATCGCGCAGATTTTAGGTATAAGCGAAGGCAGCATCGGTCCCACGCGGGCACGCTGTCTGGAGAAATTGCAAGGCAAATTGAGGAAGCAGGTTTGAGAAGGGAGAAATGTGATTCGCGAGTGTATTTTTTACGCGTCTGAAATCTCTGTTAACTAGTGCGGGATTGCCGCGACTGGAATTTGGAGCTGAAAACAATGAAAATGGGCTCTCCCCATCTTAGCTTTGAGAACATCACGGATCTTGCGATCGGCGATTTGGCAGACGATGAAATGACGAAGCATTTGAAGGCGTGTGGGCAATGCGAATTGGAGATGTCTCGGACACGCCAACTGGTCGATCTGATGAGAACCGATCGGACGGAAGACGCCCCAGCCTTTGCTCTGACCGCGATTCTTCGTTCGTTTGACGAGTATCGGCCCGAAATGGCTGCCGAACCGCCAACAATCGGCGGGCGGCTGCGGGCGATCCTTCGCCTCGACAGCGCGAAGCTCGGCCCGGCCTACGGTTTTCGCTCGGTGGGCACGGCGAATTCGCGACAACTACTCTTTTCCATCGACAACGGCAGCCTCGACATCCGCATCACCCCCGCTGGTTCGCAATGGGTGATTTCCGGCCAGGTACTCGGTCAAATCACCGGCGGCACCGTTTTTTTGGAAGATGAAAAGGTGAATCTTGAGATCCAAATCGATTCGAGCGGCCAATTCTCGCTGCCGCCGGTCGAAAACGGCACCTATCGGCTGCGGCTCAATTCGGAAAGTTTCGATGTCGAGGTCCCCGATCTCGAAGTGGGATAGAACCGCCGCCAATTCGCCGCCCAGATATGACGGACAACCAGCTCGCGCTTGAATTGGCCGAAACGCACGATGACGCCGAACGCGGTCGGTTGATTCAGCTCCACGCGGATCTGACCGACGCCGGACTCGCTCGCCTGCTAAAGGATATTTGTCTTGAATCGTGGACAAGCAAGCCGGCTCGCGCCGTTTGCGCGGCCGCGTCGCTCACATTACTTTCAAAAATCGCCCCACTCCCCGAAAATATGGCTCTCGCCGCCTGGACCGATGGCGTCGCGGCCATGGTAAACGGACAGCTCCGCCGTGCCGCAGTTCGCTTTGACGACGCCCACAAAAAATTCAAAGACCTCAGACAAGACCACGCCGCCGCATCGACGCAGGTAGCAAAACTCTATCCGCTTGCCATGCTCGGCCGCTATGACGAGGCCATCGAATCCGGCTTGCTTGCGCGCCAAACCTTTTTTGATTGTTCCGACCTTGCGGCCGCCGGACGTATCGAACACAACCTCGGCAATATTTTTCAGCTTTCGGAACGGTATGAAAAGGCGGAAGAGTTTTTGCGCTCTGCGCGGGATCGGTTTGTCGAATTCAAGGACTCGAAAACGCTGGCGCAAATTACAAACTCGCTTGCCTACGTTTTGTCATTCCGTTACAAATTCTCAGAGGCGGAGCAGCTTTACGGAGAGGCGTTTCAATTTGCCGAAGAATCGGATCTTGTGGTCACAAAAGCCGAGATTGAAACGAATCTCGGCTATTTCTCGCTCTTCCAGGGCAGGTACGACCGGGCTTTGGAGTTTTTAGAGCGGGCTCGTACAAGTTATGCGAAACTCGGGATGCCGCACCAATCCGCAACCGCCGAACTTGAAATGGCGGACGCGTATCTGGAATTGAATCTTTATGCCGAGGCAGCTCCGATTTATGCGCGTGTAATCCCAATCTTCTCCGAAACCGGCATGTCGATCGAACACGCGCGTGCACTGGCCAATTTTGCCCGCGTGCGGTTCGTTTCTGGCGAAACAAGGGAAGCATATTCGATGATGGCGGACGCCCGACGGATCTTTGCCTCCTGTCGCAGCGCCGTCGGTGAGGCAAATGTGCTGATCGGCGTAGCGCAGTTTCTGTTTACGGAAGATAGATTTAGCGAAACGATTGAAGCGCTTCGGGAAGCGGAATTGCCGCTTTCAACGGCAGGTATCAAGGGGGCGGAACTCTCGGCGGATTTTCTGAGGGCCGAATCGTGGCGGATGCTCGGCAGCCTCGCTGACGCCCGAACGCTGCTCGAAGAGATATTGGCCGAATCCGAAGAACACCAGATCCCGCTTCTCTCGACCCGCTGTCTGACCGCGCTCGGCCTGACGGCAAAAGCGGTGAATGACCAGGCGAATGCGGAAACGTATTTTAGAAAAGCCGTTTCGATGATTGAGACTCTACGTGCCCCCCTTCCGTTGGAAGATTTCCGCACCGCATTCTTTGGCGACAAACTCAAACCCTATGAGGAACTGACTCGAATTTGCCTCGACGACAAAAACCGGGTGTTTGAGGCATTCGACCATGTAGAGAAATCACGCTCGCGCACTCTCATCGAAATGATCCATAAGTCGCGGCAGGAACCCGCGAATCGCGCCGATGTGGGAGATTTGCAGCAAAAAATTACGGATCTGCGCGGGCATCTGAACTGGCTGTACAGCCAAATTAATCAGCCAACGCTCAGAAATGCCAGCCAGAATCTGCGTGAGATAGAAACACTCCACGAGCATGCCCGCGAGCGTGAAGTGGAGATCGTGGAGCTTTATCGCCAACTTCAACTTCGGTCGCCGCAAGCGAAATCGGTGAACATTGCTCCGATAAGTATTGCCGAACTTCAACGCGGACTCGGCGACGACACGGTTCTCGTCGAGTTTGCCGATATTGACGGCGAGTTCTTGGCGTTTGGTGTTACGGCCAACGATTTTCAGGTTTTCCCTCACCTTTGCTGTGAAACGCAAATCGAAGAACTTTTGTCTCAGCTATATTTTCAGGTCGAGGCACTGCGAAATAATCCGAGAGCCATTGAATCGCATTTTTACGAACTGACGTTGAGGACGAGACGCATTTTGAGCTCACTTTACGATTTGCTCCTTCGTCCTCTCGAAAAACTTCTCGGTCTTCGGCGTTTGGTTGTTGCCCCGCATCGATCTCTTCACTACGTTCCTTTTCACGCACTTTATGACGGGTTTGGTTACGTCATCGAAAACCGCGAGGTTGTCTACACTCCGAGCGCCACGGTATTGCAAAATTGTCTAAAAAAGCCTCGTCGCGAACTAAAAAATGCTTTGTTTGTCGGAGTTTCCGACGAGAGAATTCCGCTTGTCGTCAAAGAAATCGAAGAACTCTCCGCGATCTTGCCGGGAGAAAGTTTGTCGAACGGCGATGCGACCGTCGCGGCAATCGCCGATCGGTCGGTCGGTAAGGAAGTTCTGCATCTCGCTTGTCACGGGCAGTTTCGCGCCGATAATCCGCTATTTTCTTCGCTCAAACTCGCCGATGGCTGGCTGTCTGTCCGCGACATATATTCTTTGCGACTCGATGCCGACCTTGTAGTGTTGAGTGCGTGCGAAACTGGATTGAATCGCATCGCACCGGGCGAAGAATTGCTCGGCTTAGCTCGCGGATTTTTTGCCGCCGGTGCCACCTCGCTCGTTTTAAGTTTATGGAACGTCCACGATGCTACGAC
>JBGTCF010000057.1:0-9018 GCA_041748975.1 Pyrinomonadaceae bacterium | reverse complement strand
CCAAATTTCTTGTCGATAACAACGTTGCGGCCTTTGGGGCCCAATGTAACTTTAACCGCGTCGGCGAGCTGATTAACGCCGCGTAAAATAGCGGATCTTGAATCTTCTCCGTGAACTACTTGTTTAGCCATAATGATTTATTTCTCCTTCGTTGAAAAAAAGTTTGGGAAGTTGCGGAGTTGCGATGTTATGAAGTTGTCTAAACTAAGAGATTCTAAACTCTGCAACTTCGAAACTTCGGCACTTCGCAACTTTACGCCGCCGCTCCTGCGCGGCTGATTATGCCGAGGATCTCGTCTTCGCGCATGATGATGAATTCTTCGCCATCGAGCTTGATCTCAGATCCGCTGTATTTGCCGAAAAGTACGCGGTCGCCTGCTTTGACGTCCAAGGCCTGACGCGTGCCGTCTTCTTTGTATTTGCCCTCGCCGGCAGCGATAACTTCGCCTTCCTGCGGTTTTTCCTTTGCGGTGTCAGGGATATAAAGCCCACCCGCTGTTTGATTTACGTTGTCCTCGATTCGCCTGATGATCACGCGATCGTGTAGAGGTGTGATGTTTGTAGCCATAATGGATTCTCCTTTTGAAATCTCTTATATAATAAGATGACGAGTCAGACGCAGAGCCTGAAAATCGAAAGATTTAGCACTCTGCATCTATGAGTGCTAGTATATGGAAACTTGATATAGGTGTCAAGTGTTATTAGCGGACGTGTAGAAAATCTGATGATGGTGTTATCAAGTTTAGGAAGTTGTAACGAAAATATCTCAAGTATGCACATTTCTGAAATAAACATTTATCCAATCAAATGCCTTAAGGGAATCTCGCTCGATTCTTCGGTCGTTGAAGAACGCGGGCTGCAATACGACAGGCGGTGGATGTTGACGACGCCGGACGGAATGTTTTTTACGCAGCGTGAATTTCCGCGGATGGCGACGATGTCGGTTTGGGTCGAGGACGACGGCAGCGGACTAGGCGTGGCGGCGGATGGGTTTGGCGATGTGTTTATCCCCATTGACTCGGATACGGAAGATAGGCAGCAGGTGACGATCTGGCAAAGCGTTTGTGAAGGTAAAGTCTATGGCGCGGCGTTGAACGAGTGGTTTAGCGACGTGCTGGGGACCGAATGCCAGCTTGTCTATATGCCGGATGATTCGAGGCGGAGTGTGAATCAGCGTTTTGACCGCGGCGAAGATGTCGTGAGCTTTGCCGACGGTTATCCTTTGCTTGTTATCGGCGAGGCATCGCTTGGAGATCTCAATTCGCGTCTGGACGAACCGCTGCCGATGAATCGCTTTCGGCCAAATGTTGTGATCTCGGGTTCCGATGCTTTTGCCGAGGACACGTGGAAGCGCATACGTATTGGGGATGCCACATTTCGAGGGACGAAGCCATGTGAACGGTGTGTGGTCACCACAATTGACCAGTCGCGTGGAGATGTCGCAGGCAAAGAACCGCTAAAAACGCTGGCGTCTTTCAGAATGGCGAAAGATGTGATCCCCGATCGCCTGGACGAGCTTGGAATGAATCCGACTAATGTTCTATTTGGTCAGAACCTGATCGGCGATACGCCGGGAGTGGCGATAAAGATCGGCGATGAAGTTGAGATATTAAAGGTTTACTAGCCTTTAGGCTTTTCCAATTGATGTCCGGTCAATAGCCTAAAGGCTTCGAGGTAACGCGCTGCGGTCGCGGCGGTAATTTCCGGAGGTAATTCGGGTGCCGGGGGCGTTTTATCCCAATCGAGCGTTTCCAGATATTCACGCACAAACTGCTTATCGAAGGACGCCTGTGCTCGCCCGGGTTCATATTTGTCCGCCTCCCAAAAGCGCGAAGAATCAGGCGTTAGGACCTCGTCAATCAGCAAAATATTGCCTTCCGCATCGGAGCCGAATTCGAATTTGGTGTCGGCTATGATTATGCCCCGTTCGAGAGCATATTCGGCTGCCTGGCGGTAGATATCTAGAGAAGTAGTTCTAAGGAAATCGGCGATATCATGGCCGATTATCGCAGCGAAGCTATCAAAATCGATGTTCTCATCATGGCCCGACGCCGCTTTAGTGGCGGGGGTGAAGATCGGGTCCGGGAGACGGTCGCATTGCCGAAGTCCGGAAGGGAGTTTGTGTCCGCAGACCGACCCGTTTGTCTGATAGTCTTTCCAGCCAGAGCCTTCAAGATAGCCTCGAACGATACATTCGACGGGGAAAACCTGCGTTCGTTTAGCCAGAGTAGTACGGCCTTTGAGACTCGGGATCACCGAAATAGGCTCCCGCATCGATGAGGTGTCAGTTGTTAGAAGGTGATTGCCGACAATCCCCGACAGCCTCGAAAACCAAAAGGCCGAAAGCTGTGTAAGAACCTCGCCTTTGAAAGGAATAAGGGTTGGAAGTACGCAATCGAAGGCCGAAAGTCGGTCGGTCGCAACTAAAAGCAGCCGATCATCGTCGATCTCGTACACATCACGAACCTTACCGCGATGAATTAAGTTCAATCCGGGGACCTGGCTTTGTGAAACGACCGTAGCTGATTCCATCTCTATTCTCAAGTAAATGACAACTGTATTACGGAGGGCACGCGGGGGTAAAGCCGGTCGGTTTAAAATAGGTGAGAAAATAACTGGAACCTATCGAATGTTAAAACTGTATCAACATTGCATATAAATGATGACAACTGCCTTGAAAATATGCATAATCAAATGAGGGGCTTAGGCTACCGCTCCTCTCCGACCCCGCAGTTTGCCCGATCATCCGTCGTATTCCCCACTGAAGACTCTTTTTACACCATGAGACGCAATTCTCGATCATTCAGCCTTTTATTTGGCTCTTTATTCTATATTTCAGTTCTGACTCTTCGAGCAGCATCTCAGACGGCTTCGTCGTCACGCGCCGACGCCGCCTCTTCGGATGGATATTTTTGGCCGTTCGTATTGATCGCAATTGCCTTGTCAGCATTTGGAGTCGCTTATTTATTCTGGAGGAAGAGCCAGCGTGCGATCGAAGTTTCGCAGTATAACTACGGCAAATTCGCCAAGAAGAATAACAAGAATGAACCATTCGAACGTGGCGGGGCCGCCAAGGAAATGGAATGGCTGCGTAAAACCAGGAAAACTGGAGCCCCTTATCCAGTATCCAAGACGTCCAACTACGGGAATAAGCCCGATAATTTACTCATGAGCAATGCACCCGCCTCACCTGATCTCGATCGGGAAACCATGATCTTTCAGGAGAAAATGAGGAGGCAGCAGTATGCTCAGCTGCCTATTAATTCCTTTATTGAACTGTCGCCAGCCACTCTTTACGAGCCGTTACCGATGTCGGACGATTCGGCAGTACTTGATGCCATTGAACAGACCAATGACGAATACGAAAAAGACGAGGCAGTAAGAGATCTGGCATTGCGGATCCTGACCGCATTCCGTACAAGAAATTCCGTTGAGGCCCTGTCACAGATCGCACTTTACGATCTCTCGTCGAATCTTCGGTCAAAGGCGGTTTCGGTACTCACCGATTTTGATCACGAATCCGTTTTCGAAGCGATCCTTTTGGCATGCGCCGACCCAACGCGCGAGGTGAGGGCAGCCGCGGCTAGGGGGCTTTTCAAGCTTAACTTTGACCGCGCCAACGCCTGGAAGCGGATCATTGAAACGAATGACGAGTTTCGGATGAGCCGAGCCGCCCGAGCCGCGTTGGAAGCGGGGATAGTCGTGAAGTCGTTTGAACGGTTAATTCACGAGGATCGAAAAGTCGCGTACGAAGCGTTTTGCCTGGTGAGTCTGCTTATCCGGTCGACCGAAACGGCAGCTATATTCGACGCGATAAGGACCCACAGGGATGAGCGTGTCCGGTTTGCCTTGCTTCATGTTTTAAAGATAGCCAGGGACGAACGCACTCTCGACGAGCTCAGCAGAATGCAGCTCGACGCATCGATACCGACTGACGTCACGGACCGGATACGGCAAACCCGTGAGAGCTTTGAAATGGCGATCTCCTGATCCATCAAGGTCACAAGTGTTAAATAATCAATTGTTTGCAAAGAACGGCGATTTGCAACTGCGCTCTGGTTCGGTTGCTCCTGACTTTACATTAAAGACGGATAATAACGTCGATTGGAGTCTTTCCGACCATCTCGGTGAGGTTACAGTTCTCTTATTCTACCCTCAAAACGAGACCCTTGTGTGCACCCGGCAGTTGTGTTCGGTGCGAGATAATTGGAGCCGCTATCTCGAGACCGATGCCACGATAGTCGGCGTCTCACCCGCCACGCCTGCCGAACATTTCGAATTTGCCCAGAGCCGTAATCTTCCGATACCGCTGTTAGCCGACCCAAATCGCCAGGTAACGAGTCTCTACGGCAAACATACACTCTTTCCAATAAGCCTAACTCGAGCAGTCGTCGTCATCGATGCCAAGGGTATCATTCGCAACCGCGACATTATGCTGCGTGCTTTCAGGCCGTCGGACGATCAATTGATAACAGATATTTATGCTGCCCGAGGCGATGCTCTGGTCGAGACATACGGGCATCTGCGTAATAAGATCTCGCGATTGATGAGCGTCAATAAAGCGTCCCGGAGCGACTAATCGAATCTCAGGACCTATCCAATCTCAAGCAGAACCGCGCTTGCCTGACGCAAACATCTTAATGTATGGTTAAGGTGTGCAATTCCGTCTCATTAGTGAAAATACGCCAAAAGGCGACCAGCCGGAGGCGATCGAACAGCTTGTTGACGGCCTTAACAGTGGAGTAGAAAATCAGGTACTGTTGGGCATTACCGGCAGCGGCAAGACTTTTACGATCGCCAACGTCATTGAAAAGACCCAGCGTCCAACATTGGTACTTGCCCACAACAAAACCCTGGCTGCGCAGCTTTATCAGGAATTTAAGACATTTTTTCCTGAGAATGCGGTGGAGTATTTCGTTTCCTATTACGACTACTACCAGCCGGAAGCATACGTTCCCGCCGCCGATCTCTATATAGAAAAAGAAGCGACGATCAATGATGAGATCGATCGTCTGCGGTTGTCAGCTACTCGTGCGCTCTTCGAGCGAAGCGACGTGATCGTGGTTGCGTCGGTGTCATGCATATACGGGCTCGGCGATCCTGACGCCTATTTCGAAATGCTGGTTTTTATCGAGCCGGGGATGAAAATCAAGCGTGAGGAATTTCTTCAGCGGCTCGTCGAACTGCAATATGAGCGGGTAAATATCGACTTTGACCGCGGCGTATTTCGCGTGCGAGGCGATGTCGTCGAGCTATATCCGAGCTATCAGGACCAGGCATATAGGATCGAGTTTTGGGGCGACGAGATCGATGCGATCTATACGATCGACCCGCTTCTCGGCGAGGTGATCAAAAAGCACGAAACGCGTTTACCGATCTATCCCAAAACGCACTATGTGATGTCTAAGCCCGTGATAAAACGCGCTGTCCAGACAATCAAGGCCGAACTCGATCAGCACGAGGAGTTTTTGGTGAAGGAAGGCAAGATCGTCGAGGCCCAAAGGCTGCATCAGCGAACGATGTACGACCTCGAGATGATAAAGGAGATGGGGTTTTGCCGTGGCATCGAAAATTATTCACGGCATTTGACGGGCAAACCGCCCGGTGCACCGCCGCCAACTCTGCTTGACTATCTACCGAAGAACGCCCTAATGGTCATCGACGAATCGCACCAAACGGTGCCGCAATTGGGGGCGATGTTCAAAGGCGACCAGTCGCGCAAGGGAACGTTGGTCGAATATGGGTTCCGCCTGCCAAGTGCAAAAGACAACAGGCCGCTGAATTTTCAAGAATTTGAGGAACGAGTTGGGCAGACGATCTATGTTTCGGCTACACCCGGACCGTACGAACTGACAAAAACCGAAGGCGAGGTCATTGAGCAGATCATCCGTCCGACGGGACTTCTCGATCCGGTAGTCGAGGTGCGGCCGGTCAAGGGGCAGATCGACGACCTTTTGGAAGAATGCCGTTTGCGTGCCGAGCGGAACGAACGCGTATTGGTCACGACGCTCACCAAACGCATGTCGGAGAATCTCAGCGAGTATTTTGCCGAGGTCGGTGTCAAGGTCAGTTACCTTCACAGCGATATTCACACACTCGATCGGATCAAGATCCTTCGCGATCTGCGTCGGGGCGAATATGACGTCCTGGTCGGTATCAACCTGCTCAGAGAAGGCCTTGATCTGCCGGAAGTTTCGCTCGTCGCGATCCTTGATGCGGACAAAGAAGGCTTTCTGCGATCCGAACGGTCACTGATCCAGACGATGGGCCGCGCCGCCCGAAACGCCGGGGGCAAGGCCATACTCTACGCCGACAAGATCACAAAATCGATGGAATACGCGATCAGCGAAACGACCCGCCGCCGCAAGATACAGGAAGAATACAATACCGAGCACGGCATCACCCCAACGACGATCATCAAATCTATTGACGCGACTTTGGTCACGGCGTACGAAGCCGATTACTTCAAGATCCCGCTCGATCTTGACTCTTTCGAGGAGTATTCGCCGAAGCAGCTAAAAGAAACGATCCAGCAGCTCGATGCCGACATGCGTTTCGCGGCAAAGGAAATGAAATTCGAGCGAGCCGCCGAGCTGCGCGACAAGCTGAAATATTTGCGGGAAAGAGAGTTGGCTGTGCGGTAGAGTCTCTTTTGTGAAGCGGGTTGTGCTTACGAATTCGAGATGTTTGATACGATAGAAACTTCGTATTGGTATGGCGAATAGGTTTATCAGCTTTTGGATCGGCCTTCGGGCCTCGCTGTGGTTCGTTCCGGGTTTGATGATCGCGGCGTCGATCGCATTGTCCCTTCTGCTGGTCGAGGTTGATTCGAGGATCGGAAACGATTGGACCTCGCGATATCCGCTACTATTCGGCGTTGGGGTGGACGGTTCGCGCGGGATGCTAACGGCCATTGCGTCGTCGATGCTGACCGTCGCGGCGCTTGTTTTCTCCCTTACGCTCACTGCGGTCAATCAGGCCTCCAGTCAATTCACGCCGCGTATTTTTCGCAACTTCCTCCGCGACCGGGCCAATCAGTTCGTTCTCGGGTATTTTGTCTCCGTTTTCGCATATTGCCTCGTAGTCCTGCGAACGATCAGAAGCGGCGACGAAGCAAATTTTGTTCCGTCTGTGGCGGTCGTTACGGGCCTTCTTCTAGCTCTGGGCGGCATTGTGGTTCTGATCTTTTTCATTCACCACATCGCCGCCTCGCTGCAGATCAGCAATATAATCGGAGAGATCGTTGTGGAGACAAAGAAAAGTATCGATCGTCTTTTTCCGGATGACGTTGGATCTCCTGTTCGAGATGATGACGACGATATCGCTGATATAGCCGATGATGCCGATAAGGACGATTGGATCAAGGTCGCTTCCAAAGAATCGGGATACATCCAGTTGGTCGATGTCGACGACCTTGCTGATTTTGCTGCCGACAATGCCTGTGTTGTGCGGATGGAAGCCGCGGTTGGCGAATTTGTTGGAACTGGATCGCGGCTCGTCTCGGTTTTGCCGTCTGGAAAGAGGTTGGATGACGACAAAATGGAGAAGCTGAACGATCTTTTTGTGATTGCTCGAGATCGAACAATCGAACAAGACGTCGACTTTGGGCTCCGTCAGCTCGTCGACATCGCCCTCAAAGCATTGTCGCCCGGCGTGAATGATACGACTACGGCCGTAAACTGCATCGAGAATCTTGGGGAACTGATCGGCGAGCTTGCGTCTAAAGATTTTCCGGAGAAAAAGAGGGTCGCCGACGGCAAAGAACTGATCATCGTCAAGGCTCCGACATTTGCCGATTTCGTCGCAACCGCGTTGGACCAGATTCGCATTAGCGGAAAAGGGAATTCCGCAGTTTTTATGAAGCTCGCATCGGCGATCGAGCTTGCCGCCGGGCGAACTGGCTCGCGGTCGCGCCTTTCTGTACTCAGAAGCCAATTGATTTTGACCGCCGAATATGCGGAAATGACACTTGCCACCGAGGATGAAAAACAGCAAGTGCTAAAGCGGATAGAACATGTCCAGGACGTAATTTCAGGCGTTTAATTCCCTGGACGCAGCAGTCTTCGATAAGTCTTTGAATTTAATGGTTGATGTTTTTTTCGACAACTGGTTCGGCGTGTTGAGGGTGGTGGTCGTCGGCGGGCTAGCTTATGCTGCGCTGATCGTAGTGTTGAGGGTTTCGGGCAAGCGAACACTTTCAAAATGGAACGCCTTCGATTTTGTTGTCACTATTGCGTTAGGTTCCACGCTTGCAACGGTCCTTCTAGCTAAAGATGTGAAACTGGCTGAGGGGCTCACGGCATTCGCACTGTTAATTGGGCTGCAATTTCTGATCACATGGATCGCCGTCAGGTACCCCACGGCCGACAAGATCATTAAGTCATCGCCGACGCTTCTTCTCAAACGCGGGGTGTTCATAGACGACAAGATGATGAATGCGCGGGTTACCGAATCCGAGGTGCTCGCCGCTGTACGGGCATCAGGCACCGCCTCTCTTGTCGATGTCGAAGCTGTCGTTCTGGAAACCGATGGAAGTTTTAGTGTCGTAAGATCGGATGACGGCAAGACCCACGATTCTCTCAAAGACGTGGACGGTTATGATGCCGAAAGCCAAACGTAGTATGCAAGTGAAGACCCAGCTCGATGAGCTTCAGAATTATCTGATCGACGCCAGTAATATGGCTGGCGGTCATGCTGAGCGTCTGTTCGTGCCGGAGACGGCAGAGGACGTGGCGACAGTGTTGCGTGAGGCGAACGAAGCCGGTATCCCGGTGACCATCGCGGGTGCGCGGACGGGAACCGTAGGCGGTGCGATCCCGTTTGGCGGATATGTGATCTCGCTCGAACGCCTGAATAAGATAAAGAACATCGACAGGGCCGCGAAGACAGCGGTTGTCGAGCCGGGCGTTATTTTGGCTGACCTTACGAAAGCGGTCGATGCAGAGGGGTTCTTTTATCCGCCGGATCCTACCGAATGGAGCTGCCAGGTGGGCGGCACGGTGGCCACAAATGCATCGG
>JBGTCF010000056.1:0-3648 GCA_041748975.1 Pyrinomonadaceae bacterium | reverse complement strand
TGGAGCACCGCACCATCCTAAAATCAATTTGATCGAAGGATTACTGCGCCTAAGGTCCTTCAGAAAGCTAGCGGTGAAAGTTGAGTAATCTGCGACAAGCAATACGTCGGGACGAAAGCTTTTTATTTGCGCTGCCGCGATTCCAAATAGCCCATCGTTCTCGACAAATTTGAACCCGTTCTCAAGAGCCCATCTCCTCTGCAAAAATCCGGCATTGGCGACGATTTCGGTTGTTTCGTATCCTAATTCTGATAGTGCGTTCGTCCAGAAATCAGATGATCCGAAACAATCGTCGATTAATGCTGCGTGTTGTACAGAATATGGCTGCGTACTCCATTCCGGGTATTTAGCATAAAAATCCTGAACATAGGTCGGATGGTAAATACCAAGTTTGAGTAACCGCATAAAATCGGGCGATCAGAAATCCAGATGAAAAATTACGTTTCCCGTGGATTCCTCAACACCAGTTTGATAGAAACCCATCTTATGCACGTTCCGAAGTGCTACGTTATCCGGGTGGATCTTAACCATATATCGATTCAGCCCCAATAACTTACAAATTAGCTTTGCGGTCTCTACCGTCACATGTAGAAAGGCCTTGCCTCGATGCTTCTCATCGATCACAACGCCGAAAGACGGAATTTCATATCCATCATCCCAGCCGCGGAGCATAAAGATCCCTATCAACTCCCTATTCCAGAATACTCCGGAATAAACATCCATCCTGGATGCAGACAAAATCTTGGCGATCGATCCTTCGTCCGAGCCAAAAGCATAGAAGAAACGGATGTATTCCGCGGGCTGCGATCGCATGAATGCTGAAATTACGACCGCGTCGGAGGGTTCAAGGGGGCGAATGGAGAATAAGTTATTCATGACCGCATCAATCAATATCGCGGGTTATATAAAACCCCGAAAATTAACCTCGTTTTGTACGATAGCGCACGGAGTATGATCCTTTAGATGCTCTATTTTAAACCAAACGGTATTTTGGTTTGAATCCGGATCGCGTTTTTTTGCGAAGTACGAATATGTTATCAAATATTACTTGATGCGAAGGCCGAAAAACAGAGACGAACTGCTTCCTGCTGACCGAAGTAAAGTTGATAATTTTACGCTTTTTTGGAACTTGGCCTTCAAGCAGAATTTTTGCTTGAAAGGATTTTTATCTCAAAATTTGAACCGGTCGGGAATTCATCTCGATCACATTTCGAGTTTTGTAGGGAGCGAACTTCAGAGTTCGTAATTTTAGACACGTTAGACAAGGAGGAAATTCAGATATGAGAAGATCTTTACAGATTTTTGCGACACTGTTGATCGCAGCCATAACGGCTACGTCACTGCTGATTGGCGAATTACCAGGAACCCGGGTGGCGAAGGCATCCAGCCATCGCGAGGCCCCATTGATAGCTCTTGACCAATACGCCGATGCAACAGATCTCTACGCATTTGTTAGCCCGGATCGTGCCAACTCAGTCACATTGATTGCCAATTTCATACCGTTCCAGCATCCGGGGGGCGGTCCCAACTACTACCGATTTGACGACAACGTACTTTATCAGATCAGGTTTGACAATAACGGAGACGGTCGGCTAGACCTGGCTTTGCAGTTTCGATTTAGAACGGTGGTCGGAAACGGGGATACATTTCTCTATAACACCAACACCATAGACAGTTTGTCGGATCCGGATTGGAACGTAAAACAGTTTTATGATGTGACTGCCCAGATCCGTCAGGGTAGCCCGGACTCTCCGATGTTTACGACGTTCAATTTAGGTACGAATTTACCGACGCCGCCAGTGAACATTGGTCCCCGCTCGACCCCTAATTACGAAACGAACTTGGCCGAGCCGTCTATTAGCACGATCAACACAGGAGCGGGTCCGGTCAGAGTTTTTGCCGGTCAGCGTGACGAATCATTTTACATCGACATCGCCTCGGCTTTCGATTTACTGGGCCTACGGCCGTTTAACACGGCGCACTTAGCCCCTCTGGCGACTGCACCAGGTGTCGACGGTTTAGCCGGACTGAACGTACATTCGATTGCCATTCAGATTCCGACTCAGTTGTTGACCGCAACCGGAGCTCTTCCTAGCGGGGCTTCAGATCCGAACGCGATCATAGGTGTATACTCGACCGCAAGCCGCCCGGGAACGCGGGTACTCAATTCAAACGGAACTCAAACGCAAACAGGCAGCTGTGCGGTGGCAATTGCACCCGATGCCAACTGTGTTCAGGTGGCCCGTCTCGCAAACCCGTTGGTCAACGAATTGTTTATACCGAGAGGTACTTCGCCGACCGTGTCGGAGAACGACAAGGATCTCTACAACGCTCAATTGCCGGGAACGGATGAAAGCCGTCGAATTTTCATTCAAGGTAGTGCTTCCCGACCGGTGGAACCTGTAAATTTGATGAATATTCTCTATCCGCCTCTGCTTGATGCCCCGACGTCAGGTCGAGTCGATCTTGTCAGGGTCTTTTTAACCGGCGTCCCTGGCTTGAACAGGCCTCCCGTTGTGGCCGATCCTAACGATCCTACCGCCGGGCTCGGAGCGGTGACAGCGGACCTTATGCGCCTTAATACGGCCATAGCTTCTACCGGTGCCGGCAATCGTTTAGGCGTCATAGCCGGCGATTTGGGGGGCTATCCCAACGGACGCCGAGTTGGCGATGACGTGGTTGACATCAGTTTGCGCGTCGCGGCGGGTGTCCTTTTGCCTGGTAACGCTTGTGCCGGCGGAACGACGAGCTGTAATCAGGCTCCGAACAACGCACTTGGCGATGGCGTGAATCAGAATGACAGGCCGTTTCGTTCGACGTTTCCGTATCTTGCTTCACCTGTAAGCGGCTATGAGAATCCGTATCTCGGACGCACATGCGCAGCGGACACGACGTCACCTTGTATGCAAACAGCGACGCCGCGACCCTAGTTACAACAGTCAGGCGAAGGGAATTTATTCTTTTAGCTTCCTTGGCTTTAATGATTGAAAAGTTGTAACGAATGGTGAGTGGAGTTTGATTTCAAACTCCACTCACCACAATTTCGAAATCGAGACTTATGTACAAACGACTGCTTATCATAATCGTTCCCGGAGTGATCATCGGACTGGTTTTTGCTTGGATAGTGTCGGCTGTATCCGAAAGCACAACACATTCGACCGCAAGCGAGCTTCTCCAGCCCGTCACGGCTACAGGTGATCAACTTACGCTTGCGGATAATAATATAAGAGCGGCGCAGGCTGCGATCGAAGAAAAGCCGAACGATCCAAAGGGGTATAATTTACTGGCTAATGCTTTTATGCAGAAGGCTCGCGAGACCGGAGATTTTAGCCTAAACTTGCGTGCCGAACAATCCTTAAAAGAATCTTTTCGGGTTGCGCCGGACAATTACGATGCGACAAAGAATCAAGCTGCTCTGTTGCTCGTATTACACGAATTCCCGGAAGCACTCCAAACGGCAAAGAAAGCTCTCGCTGCTAATCCCCAAGATTTTACTATCTACGACGTGTTGGTGGATGCATTTGTCGAACTGGGCGATTATGACCGCGCCGTCGAATCGGCACAGAAGAGAGTCGATCTACGGCCGGACACTGCCGCGTACTCAAGAATTTCCTATTTGCGTTCGCTCCACGGCGATACGAAAGGCTC
>JBGTCF010000055.1:0-3925 GCA_041748975.1 Pyrinomonadaceae bacterium | reverse complement strand
GTGATATGGGTCGTATAAGTGAGCCTTCAAAAGGGGTTTTTCGCTTGACCTTTACGGAAGATTTAAGTCATATGGAGGACTATAAATGCCGTTAAATGTCAGAAGGTTTAACACTTCGATTTTACTGGTTTTACTAAGTTTTGTTATTTACGCCGGGGCACAGTCCATGCCTCCGCAGATCGCGGCCAGCCCCGCGTCTGTACCTCTTGGCCCGCCGTCGTCCGGCGATGTGATGCGTGATCGCATTTCGAAGGCCAAGGCCTACATTGCCGTCCGCAATTACCACTCGGCCATTTTCGAACTCGAGAAACTTCGCAGCGAAACGAGCGATCCTTCGGTTCAGGGCGTTGTGAATGTCCTGCTCATGAACAGCTACCTCGAACAGGGCGATTATAAGCGGGCGCAGGACATGCTCAACGAGTTCTACGCTCAACAAAAAACAACCGGACCAAATGCCGAGGCCTCGTATATGGCCGTTGCCGGTCAGGTGGTAAAGGGAGCCCGGAGCCGTGCCGAAAGGTACAAGGCCCTCGGGCTTAGCGTTTCGGACCGAACGCTGCCGCTTGAGGCACTCAATGACCTTGAGAAGATGCGCGAGTCGCTCGAGCTGGTCATTACCCAATCAAAAGAGATGGGCACCGAAACGGCAAAGGCTGCGGGAGCAATGGTCATGCTCGAGGAAGCGAGCGGTTCGCGAAGTATGCTGGCCCGCGATGATTATGATTCGCGGCGCTGGCGCGACGAGCTTGCCGACACCCGTGAGCGAATGGCAAAGACAGGCAGCGTGGTGAGCGCAGTCGTCGAACCGGTGGTAATGACTACTCAAGTTGCGGCCACGCCGGATGACAAAATTATCGCCCAGAATCCTCCGGCACAGACGCCGCCCGCTACTACGCAGGCTCCGATATATGTCCGATCTGCCCCGCCGACTCCCAAAGAATCGCCTAAGACTGAAACTGTCGAGCCCGCACCAAAACCTGCGGCTGAGGTTGCCGCTATTATAAATGAACCGTCCGCGGCCGCCACCGGCCCGCTCGATGTCGGTTCCCTCCTGGCTTATGCGACAAGCCGTGCTCAGCCGGTTTATCCCCCGGCTGCCAAGACCATTCGTACAACAGGCGTCGTCAAGGTAGAAGTAACCGTGAACGAAGAAGGCGAGGTCACCGGGATCCAAAAGGCAAGCGGCCCGGCAATGCTGCAGTCCGCTGCAAAAGACGCCGTCCGCAAATGGAAATTCAAGCCATTCATGCGTGACGGCCTGCCGGTCAAGGCAATAGGGTTTGTGAGTTTTAATTTTTCGCTCTAGGAAAGTATTTGAGACTAACCGGCACGGGCGGCAACCTTCCGACAAGGTTCGCCGCCTAAGTATTTTGGGATGGCGATTTTAGCCACGAATAACACGAAAAGCACGAATTTGCTCGTTTGAATCGGTAAACCTTACGTGATGGTAGGGTTTGGCTGGATGAGTTTAGAAAAGCTATTTCGTGTAATTTGTGTAATTCGTGGCTAAAATCTCCTCTTAAGACTAATATTCCGTTATGCTCGCACGAATTCTGCTTTTGATCGGACTCCTCACCATGTCAACCTTTGCCCAGCCAGCAATCGAACCGGGCGTTTCGCTCGAACTCGCCAAATGGCGTGCCGCCCATTATTCCGACATCCGCTACAAGCTAAACCTGACGCTCGAAAAGATGTCGCCGGTGCTGAAGGGGACGATCGAGATACGGGTGAAGGTCGGAACGCGGACACTCCTGTCCGCATCGCCGCAAGGCAGCGACGTACCGCCGATCATACTCGACTGGCGGAAGATCAGGGGCCACGAAGGCAAGTCGACCTTGGCAAATGTCACCTTGAATGGTGAGCCGGTGGAGTTTCGGCTATCGGCCGATGCGGACAGGAGTGTCCGCGTTCCGTTCGAAGAGCTTAACGAGCATCTCATCTTCCGCGACGGCGTGCGTATCGGGGAGAACGTTATCAAGCTCGATTTTACTTCGCCGATACTGACCAGCGGGTCGGCGATCACGCGGTATGTGGATAAAGAGGATGGGTCGGAGTATATCTACTCGCTCTTTGTGCCAAGCGACGCGAGCACGGCGTTCCCGGTATTTGATCAGCCGGATTTAAAGGCGAGGTTTCAGTTGAATGTCGTTGCTCCGAAAGAGTGGGAAATTGTTTCAAACGGATATCTCAAGTACGAAAGAGATTGTTTTGTTCCGCTGAACAGTGACCAGAAAGTAGATTGTCGGATTCCGGAAGGAAGCCAGGACATAGGCTTTTCTGAAACCAAACCCATCAGCACCTACGTCTTCGCATTCGCGGCGGGTCCGTTCGAAAAATTCAGTTCTGTTAGTTCAGCGGCGGGCTTGCCCGCCAAAAACGTGACGGGCGCAGGGCGGGCAAGCCCGCCTCTAAACGGTGTGGATGGTTCTATTTACGTTAGAAGATCCCAGACTGAGAAGTTCAAACCTTACGCCGCCGAGGTGTTTCGTCTTAACCGCGAGGCCATCAAATACTTCGAGCAGTATTTCGATTACAAGTTCCCGTTCCCGAAGTACGATCTGGTTTTGATACCTGAGTTTCCGTTTGGCGGGATGGAGCATGCGGGGGCGACGTTTTTGCGGGAGTCCTCGATCATCTTTCCGCAGGAGCCGACGCGGAATGACCATATCTCGCGGGCACTCTTGATGTTTCACGAGGCGTCGCACCAGTGGTTTGGCGATACGGTGACGATGCGTTGGTTCGACGACCTATGGCTGAAGGAAGGCTTTGCGACCTTTACGGCGTACAAGGCGATGGAGCGGATAATGCCCGAGGCGAACGCGTGGAAGGTCTTCTACGAACGCGTCAAACAGGCCGCCTACCAGACCGATTCGACCAAGGGCACGACGCCGATCTATCAGGAGATCCCAAACCTCTCCGCCGCAAAATCCGCGTACGGTGCCATCGTCTACAACAAAGCCCCGGCGTTCCTCCGCCAAGCCGAGTTTTATCTGGGAGAAGACAAATTCCAAACCGCCGTCCGTGCGTTCTCGAAAAAGCATGAGTTTGGGAATGCGGGGTGGGAGGATCTGCTTAGCGAATTTTCTGAAGTAGGTTGGAAAGACGCTATGGGTCCCCGATTACCGCCTGATGGCGTCGTTTCAAAAGAAGCTGAAGACTATTTTCGCAACCAACTCCGAAAGGATCTCGAAACTTGGGTCAGACAACCTGGTATGCCATTGATTCGAACCACTGTGTCGAGTTTCAGAATATGGGAACCATTTGAAAAGTCTCGGTCAATGAACCCTGGGGTATTTGATGGTCGAAGATCTCAGACAAATATGCTTGGTCAACATAATCTCTGGACCCAGAGATTTAAGATGCTGGGAGCTTTCGCGAACGGGTTACAAAAGAGTGTTGACGTAACTGTTTTCTATGATGAAGGTTGGTATGATGGACGGCCTGTGTCGTTCCTTTTCCGAGATTCTATACCCGAGAAATCGTCTACACCACTATTTGTTTTCCCCAACTCCCAAGATTACGGTTACGCCATTTTCCTCCTCGATGAGAAGAGCCGCGATCATGTTCTGAAGAATATCCAGAACGAGAAAGACCCGTTCCTGCGGTCGATGATGTGGGGATCGTTGTGGGACAGTGTCCGCGAGGGCGAGCTTGATCCGAGGGAGTATGTGGAGTTGGTGGTGAAGGTGCTGGGCTCTTCTCCCGCGGGCGGTCGAACCACCCCGTCAGCCGCAAAAAAGGCAGCGGCTGCCACCCCTCCTATCCAGGAGGGGAGCCCGATCGCTGATGACGAATCTACGGTTGCCCTGCTGCTCAATCGTGTCTCAACCGCGATGAGGTACTACATCGATCCCGCCGGACCGCAGGCACCCTTGCCTGCATCGGCACAACGTGCCGAAACGCCTAAACGTCCGGCTGACGCTCG
>JBGTCF010000054.1:0-5376 GCA_041748975.1 Pyrinomonadaceae bacterium | reverse complement strand
GAAGTGTATCTATATGTTCGAATCGCTATCCGATAAACTGAAGAAATCGCTAAAGAATCTGCGTGGCCAGGGAAAGCTGACCCCTGAGCATGTAGATGCGGCTCTTCGCGAGATCCGGATGGCGTTGCTTGAGGCGGACGTAAATTATAAGGTCGCCAAGGATTTTGTCGATGCGGTTCGCGTAAAGGCTGAGGGGCAAGAGGTTTGGCAGGATCTTAAACCTCACGAGCAGGTCGTCAAAATAGTCTACGACGAACTCGCCGAACTCATGGGCGGCACATCGTCGCGGCTGGTGTTTACAAAACAAACGCCGAATGTCGTGATGATCGTCGGCCTTCAGGGTTCGGGTAAAACGACCTCGACTGGCAAGATCTCGAAATGGCTTGCTGACAATCAGGAACGCAAGCCCCTTCTGGTTTCGACCGACGTTTACCGCCCGGCAGCCCGCGAACAACTCAAGGTCGTTGCAAACGCTGTAAACGTAGCTGTTTACGAGGGTAAAGAGAGCAATGACCCGTTGACGATCGTTCGAGGTGCGATAAAGCACGCCAGCGAATTCGGGTTTGACACGCTGATGGTTGACACGGCGGGGCGTCTGCATATCGACGACGACCTGATGGTCGAGCTTGAGCGGATCAAGGCGGAGACCAAGCCGATCGAAGTGCTTTTTGTAGCCGACGCGATGACCGGCCAAGATGCTGTCCGTTCGGCCGAGGTCTTTCACGAACGCATCGGCATTACGGGCGTCGTATTGACCAAGATGGATGGTGACGCACGCGGCGGTGCGGCCCTTTCGATCAGACAGGTTATCGGCCAGCCGGTAAAATTTGTCGGCGTTGGCGAAAAATACGACGCGATCGAGCCCTTCTATCCAGATCGTATTGCCCAGCGAATTCTCGGAATGGGCGATGTGCTGACCCTTATCGAAGAGGTGCAGGGCAAGATCAGCGAGGACGAAGCCAAGGAACAGCTCGCGAAAATGACGCGTAACCAGTTTACGCTTGAGGATTTTCGCAATCAGCTTGGCCAGTTTAAGAAGCTCGGATCGATGTCGAAGATAATGAAGATGCTGCCGGAGCAAATGACCGGGGGCATGAAGATTTCGGACGAGCAGTCGGAGGTCGTCGATCACCAGCTTAAGCGGACCGAGGCGATAATCGACTCAATGACGAGGCAGGAACGACGTGACCATAAGGTCATCGATGCAAGCCGCAAGACACGGATCGCGAACGGCTCGGGCTCGTCGATCGGTGAAGTAAATCAGCTGCTCCGCCAGTACGAGCAGATGAAAAAAATGATGGCCCAGATGAACCGCGGGGGGATCTTCGGCGGTTTGGGCAAGAAGATGATGGGCGGTCTTGCCGGCGGGCTTGGCGGGCTGCTCGGCGGCGGCGATATGGGCTTGTCGGACGACGACGGGGCTGGCCAGCCCGTCTCGAAAAGTATAAGGAAGAAGAAAAGACACAAGAAGAAAAGATAGTGAATCGGAAATAGTAAATCGCGAATAGAAAGAACGGTTTACGATTTACCATTCACGATTACGGAGAAATTATGTTAGCAATTAGCTTAATGAGAATGGGCGCAAAGGGTAAACCTTTTTATCGCCTGGTGGTAAAGGAAAAACGTTCAAAACGTGACGGCAAGTATCTTGAGAACGTCGGAACGTATAACCCGATGGTCGACCCGGCCGAGGTAAAGCTCGAGCACGAACGTATCCAGTACTGGATCGGCGTTGGTGCCCAACCGACAGAAACGGTGAAAAGCCTGATCAAGAATAATCCTGTTTCAGCATCAGAAGAGGAAGTCTAGAAAGTCAGGAAGTCTCGAAAGGTTTCTCCTTCCGACTTCCCAGACTTTCAAGACTTTCCAGACTCATATGAAAGAAGCTGTCGAAAGGATCATTAAATCGCTTGTTGGCGAGCCGGATGCTGTTGAGGTTTCGGAAAATGCCGACGGTAAGAACGTGCGCATCGAGGTCCGGGTTGCCGAAAGCGATATGGGCCGGGTCATCGGCCGCGAGGGGCGAACAGTTAAAGCGATCAGAAGCACTCTTTTCGTGGCCGGGCAGAAGCACGGCAAACGCTTTCATCTCGATCTGGTCGAAGATTGATCGGTCGAGCAGAGTCAAAGATGGACGAGCTTGTAGCAATCGCAAAGATCGTTCGAACACGCGGACTAAAGGGCGAAGTCGTTGCGGAACTCTTGACTGATTTTCCTGATAGATTCGATGCCCTGGAAACGGTCACGGCTCTTTCGCCAGCCGGAGACCGATCGGAATTGACGATCGAAAAGTTCTGGTTCCAAAGCGGCCGTGTCATTTTGAAATTCGAAGGCTATGATACGATCGAACGCGGCGAGGAACTCAGAGGCTTCGAGATATGCGTTCCAGAATCTGAAGCTGTTGAGCTGGAAACCGGCGAATTCTTTGACTGGCAGCTCGAAGGCTGCATCGTCGAGGATACCGCGGGCCAAACAATTGGCGAGGTTCGCGAGCTAATGCGGACCGGCGGAACCGAGCTGCTCGTAGTCGCCGGCGAAACCAAAGAGTATCTGATACCATTCGCCGAATCGATCTGTGTTGAGGTCGACATTGAGAATAAGCGGATAAAGATCGATCCGCCAGAAGGGCTTCTCCAATTTTAGATTTTGGATTTCGGATTTTGGATTGAAGAATCCAAAATCAAAAATCGCGAATCCAAAATGAAAATAGACGTTCTGACAATTTTCCCCGAGTTTTTCGGCCTGGTTTTTGAATTTGGCATCATTCGCCGGGCAAAGCTCGCGGGAATTGTCGAGATCAACGTTTACGACATTCGCGAATATGCTTTTGATAAGCATAAGATGGTCGATGACAGGCCCTTTGGCGGCGGCGATGGAATGGTATTGAAGCCGGAGCCATTATTCGCCGCGATTGAAAATTTAACAGGCACGAGCGTGAGAGAAGAGTACACGGAAGGAACCCGCGTTGTGCTGCTCTCTCCGCAGGGCAAGCCCTTCGCTCAATCGGATGCAAAGGCGTTTGCTGCCGAGGCAAAGCATCTGGTGCTCATCTGCGGAAGGTACGAGGGAATCGACGAAAGGGTCAACGAGACGCTCGTAACTGACGAGATATCGATCGGCGACTACGTTCTCTCCGGCGGTGAGCCGGCTGCGGTCGTTTTGGCCGACAGCATCGTGAGGCTTCTGCCTAACGCCCTCGGCAGCGATACATCGGCCGATAACGATTCGTTCTCGAATGGGCTGCTCGATTGTCCGCATTACACGCGGCCGGCGGAATTTATGGGGATGGCAGTTCCCGAAGTTTTATTGAACGGCAATCATGCCGAGATAGAAAAATGGCGTCATGAAAAGGCGCTCGAGAAGACAAGGCTTTATAGAAAAGATCTATTAACAGGAGAAAATGGTGAAAGTGGATAAGAGTTCCGAAGTTAGCTAAGTTACGGAGTTGCTAAGTTAGAAAAGAATTAACTTCGTAACTTCGCAACCCAGAACTTCGAAAACTTCGATCGACCTCTGGCCGACAATAAAATGAACAGACTGGATTCAGTTGAACAAACGCAAATGAAGGAAGGCACACCTGCCTTTCAGCCGGGTGACACGCTTCGCGTGCATGTCCGTATCAAGGAAGGGAACAAGGAACGCCTTCAGGCTTTCGAAGGCATATGCATCGCCCGAAAGCATGGCGGCGTTCGCGAGACCGTGACCGTCCGGAAGGTCAGCTTCGGCGTTGGCGTCGAGCGTATATTCCCGCTGCATGCGACCGTGATCGATCACATTGACGTGATCCGCCGTGGTAAGGTGCGGCGAGCCAAGCTATACTACCTGCGTGATCTTCGCGGCAAAGCGGCCCGCATCAAGGAACGCGATACCAGAGCGAAGAAGAAATCAGTTTAAGGAGACCTACTTGTGCCAAACGCGGAGCGGCCCGGATCAAACAATGATGATTCGGCAGCCCGCGTTTCGCTGTTTCCCGGTGCGAGGATCGAAAAGCCCGGACTTCATTTCGAGAAACAGGCCCGCTCCGAAGGTTTTCAGTTGATCGCAGGCGTTGACGAGGTCGGCCGCGGCTGCCTCGCCGGTCCGGTCGTAGCGGCCGCATGCATCCTCGATCCGGCCCGGCGGCTGCCGAAGGGCCTGAACGATTCGAAAAAGCTCACACCTAAGCTTCGCGAAGAGATATCCGAAAAGCTCAAGAATGTCTGCGTCGCCTACGCCATCGGCCAGGTAGAGGCCGACGAGATCGACGAGATCAATATTCTTGAAGCCACCAAAAAGGCCATGCGGCTTGCGATCCAAGGCCTCGCTTGCGGAACAGATTATCTGCTCATCGATGCGGTGCGGCTAAAGGAGATCGATCTGCCGCAGATGCCGATCATTCGCGGCGACTCTATCTCTGCTTCGATCGCTGCCGCATCCGTGTTGGCAAAGGTCTATCGTGACGCCCTTATGACCGAGTACCATGCCGAATTCCCGCATTACGGTTTTGACGGCCATAAAGGTTACGGAGCAACTATCCACCTCGCGGCCCTCCGTGAGTACGGCCCGTGCCCGATCCACCGGAGGACGTTTCACGGTGTGTACATCGATTCGGTTATCGCGGACTCCCAGCCGGCGTTGTTCGGGCGATCGGAATTTCACCACAGAGAGCACAGAGAGTAAGATCAAATATTTTCTCAGTTCCCTCTGTGGTCTTTCTCTGTGCCCTTTGTGTTAAAAAAACACCGGAACCACCCAAATTTAAGTTGTCAAAGGTCAGAACGTGAACCACTGAGTGGGTTCTTTATAATTCGAGAGCGAAACAACCGTTTCGGCCCGGAACAATGGGGGACGCATCGCTAGGGCCGATTCGGCGGTGATCCGGGCGAGGTGCGGTTCGTTTGCACGCTGCGAGAGGTGGGCGAGCACGATGAACCGGGCACATCCGTCAAAATCGTTCATCAGCCAATCCGACAGGTCTTCGTTAGACAGATGGCCGGTGCGTGACATGATCCGCTGCTTTAGCTCCCAGGTGTAGACCGAGCACGCACGGAGCATATCGCGGCTGTGATTCGATTCGACAACGATCGCATCGCAGCCCTTGAGCTTTTCCTTGATAAGCTCGCTAATATGGCCAAAATCCATCAGCGTTGCCACCCGGACGCCGGCCTGTTTCGCAACAAACCCAAAATTATCCGCCGCGTCGTGCGGCACGCAAAAGGGCTCGAAATCGATATCGCCGATGCGAAACTCCTCGTCGGAAACGATCTCGACGACCTTTTCTTTTAACGCGGCCTGGCGTTTTGACGATTCGCTATCGCCATTCTGCCCGCCGGCCCGCGTGTCGTAAAAGGCATCCTCGGTACATTTTGAGATAAACACCGGGCAATCGACCGCACG
>JBGTCF010000053.1:0-8691 GCA_041748975.1 Pyrinomonadaceae bacterium | reverse complement strand
GTTGGGGCCCGGTGATTCATCTTTCTTTGACATTCTGAATGGGTTACTAATAGAATTACACCACCGTTTCCGGCTAATAATCTATTTACCAAATGTGAGGAAAATATGACGTTTTCTCGACGCGATTTTATAAAAACTGCTGGCGTGACACTCGGGGCCCTGACTCTGCCGACCTGGGTTTATGACGCACACGGCGCTGCGAGCCTTTATCTCGATGCAAATAAGGACAGACTCGCCGATGCTGCCCTCGCCACAGCCAAACGGTTGGGTGCGAGCTATGCCGACATTCGCATTAACCGTTACCGGCTTGAGAATGTCTCAACCCGAGAGCGGCAAGTGCTCAACGTCTCGAGCGGCCAGAATTTCGGATTTGGCGTCCGCGTCCTTGTCAAAGGTACATGGGGGTTCGCCGCGAGTCCTATAGTTACTGCCGAGGAGGTTAGGCGTGTCACCACTGAAGCCGTGGCCATTGCTAAGGCCAATTCATCCATTCAGCGTAGACGGGTGGAACTTGTCCCGACGCCGAGGGTCAAAGCCAATTGGAAAAGCTCGTTCGAAAAAGACCCTTTCGAAGTAGCCGCCGACGAAAAAGTTCAGATGCTCCTCAAAATAAATGAGGCCGCCCTGGCTGTAAAGGGCGTTAGCTTTGTAAATTCGTCGATGGGCTGGGTCAATGAGCAGAAATATCTCGCGACGTCCGATGGCTCAAGGATCGAGCAGTACCTTATCCGCGGAAACCCAAGTTTTTCCGTTACGGCTATAGATCGGGCGACTAATGATTTTCAATCCGTAAATTCCATGCGAGAGGGACTGGCGATCGGTTATGAGTACATGTCGAAGCATGACTGGGCCGCCGACGCGACCGAGGCAGCGGAGAATGCTGTGCTGAAACTCAAGGCGAAAACCGTCGAACCTGGCAAGTACGATCTTATTCTTCACCCGTCGCATCTTTTTCTGACTATTCATGAGTCGGTTGGACATCCGACGGAACTTGACCGTGCTCTCCTCTGGGAAGCTAACTATGCCGGCACCAGTTTCTTAACACCGGACAAGACCGGGAAACTTAAATTCGGATCCGATATCGTCAATTTCGTCGCTGACCGGACTCAGCAACACGGCCTGGCAACTATCGGCTACGACGACGAGAGTGTGCCCGGGCAGGAATGGCATCTAGTTAAAGATGGCATATTTGTGGATTGGCAGACGACCCGCGACCTGGCGCCTTTGATCGGAAAAACTAAGTCGTACGGATGCCTTCACGCAGATAGCTGGAGCAGTGTGCCCTTTCCGCGTATGCCGAATATCTCGCTTCAGCCGGCGAAAACGGAGGTTTCCCAGGGAGAATTAGTTTCCGACGTGGACAAAGGAATCCTTATCTACGGCCGAGGCAGTTACTCGATCGACCAGCAGCGGTACAATTTCCAGTTTGGCGGGCAGACCTTCTGGGAGATCAAGGGCGGCAAGGTCGTCGGAATGCTCCGGGATGTCGCGTATCAATCACGCACAACTGATTTTTGGGGAGCTTGTGACGCCATGGGAGGACGTTCCACATATCTGATGCCCGGCTCCTTTAATGACGGCAAGGGCGAACCCGGACAGTCGAACGCTGTTTCGCATGGCTGCCCGATCGCGAGGTTTAGACAGATCAACATATTGAACACCGCTTCATCGCCGACTGCGGGCGAAATGGAGGACCAATAGAAATGCTTCTGACAGAAAAAGACGCTAAGGCATTAACCGATAAGATACTTTCCTTTGTAACGGCTGACGACGCGACCACAAGCGTTAGCAGCGACAAGCATTCGCATCTGCGGTTTGCAAACAATAATGTACTTACGAGCGGATCCAGAACCAGTCGTGGAGCTAATGTGACGCTGTGGATTGGTGGTAAACGCGGGTCTGCTTCGACGAATGATACTGACGATGCCAGTCTTAAGGCGATGGTCGAACAGGCCGCAAAGATCGCCCGCACTTCACCCGTGGACCGTGAGTATGTGCCGACACTGGGTAAACAAACTTACAAACCGACCTCGAGATATGTTGAGGCGACCGCGAATTTATCTTTACCCGCTCGGGCAAGAAGCATTGGCGAGATACTGTCTGAATGTGAAAAGAATAAAGTGATCGGGGCGGGTTTTCATCAGGCGCGGGCGCAGGCCGGCGGCTCGGCGACCAAGAATGGTAATTTCGAGTTCGAGCGGCTGACGAGTGTCAGCCTGTCGGTCACCGCACGAATGCCTGACGGCTCGGCCTCCGGTTATTTTTTGCGAAGCCATTATGACATTGCCAAGCTGGATGTTCGACGGGTAGCTCGCGAAGCGATCCGCAAGGCACTCGAGGGCGGAAATGCCCGTACGATCGATCCGGGCGTCTATACCGTTATTCTTGAGCCGCAGGCAGTAGCAGACCTTTTGGGAAACCTGGCGAATACCTTTAATGCCAGAAATGCCGAGGAAGGACGCAGCGTTTATTCGGCCCCGGGCGGTAAAACCCGACTCGGGGAGAAGATCTTTGACGATCGGATCAATATTTACAGCGACCCGTGGAATATCGACCTTCCCGGCTCCCAATCGGCTCAGGACGGGATCCCGGCACAAAAGATCCATCTGGTGAAGAATGGTGTACTCGAGAACCTGGTTTACAACCGTTCCTGGGCGAAACAAAAAGGAAAGGAACCGACGCCCGGACCGGTCAATACCATATTCGAGTCGAGCTCTGCTCGGGTTTCCCTCAACGACATGATCAGTTCGACGAAACGCGGAATTCTTGTAAGCCGGTTTTGGTATATTCGGGCCACAGATGCACGCACTGCAAGCTCGACAGGATTGACTCGGGATGGCGTATGGCTGATCGAGGACGGCAAGATCGCATATCCGGTCAAGAACTTTAGATTCAACCAATCGATGACTCAGATGCTGGCACCCGGCAATGTCGAAATGATCGGCGTTGCGGAAAGAGTTGGTGGATCAGAGGGCGGCGGTGGGGGCGGAGCAGTGCTGCCGGCTTTAAAGATAAAGGCTTTCAATTTCACTTCACAATCTGAAGCAGTGTAAACGAATCGGAACTGCAACATCACAAATAAAGATCGTCAATGACTCCTCTTCTGAAATAGTGACAGTCTTTTTTAGCCGATCGGTTCTTAATCCTTTTTGGTATGTCGAATGCAAAAAAGAAGGCTTCCGCCTCCTTTTCTGCTGTTCTGCCCGAGCCGTAGAATTTGGTATGAGTTTTGACCAGACCGGACGTTAGTCAACAGATTCGAAATTGCAGGCCAGCGATGTAGCTGCAAACCGCTTGACAGCATTTACGTGTAGTTAAATCCTCGCCGGCCCGCAAGATTAACCCCCAGCCTAATTTCTTTCGATTTCGGCCGGAGTTTTAACTTCACCATCGCCTGCGGCGGTAAGTGAAAAAATGATGAACATTGCCGCCGCTATAACGATGAATGCGATGATCGACGCCATGGCCCAATTCACACCCCGAAATGCCTTAGCAGTATCTTCGCGAACCACAACGTCTTGACCACCTGAACTGATAACATCCTTTGACATAATAATCTCCAATATTTGGGAATGCTGAAGGCCGTTTTATCCAGTCTACCCGCCGACGATTACGCTTAGTGAGCTGCTGCAATCCCCATCTCTGAATAACATGCACAAGCTGATCTCTCCACTTTCGAGCGGTCGCGGATAAGTATGCCCCCGCGTGAATAGTCGATGAGGCGGTCCTCACGCAACTCTTGGGCGATGCATGTCACGCTCGGGCGATAAACGCCTAAAACCCGGGCGATCTGTTCGTGCGTCAGATTTAGATTCGGTCGTCCACAGCGATCCTGAAGCATGAGCAGCCACGTGCAAAGACGTTCCTTTACCGAGTGGTACATATTACAGATCGCCTTCTGCGAGATCTGTCGGATATACATTTCAATTGGTTGACTTAGGCGAATCCGCAATGCTTCGTTCGCTGCGAGCATTCGCTGGAAATTATTAATATCGATCTTTAGGGCAGTTCCCGCCTGCGTGACCTGCGTACTATTCTGGACGACCTTATCGCCATAAACTGACGATAGGCCAATAGCCCCTTCCCGGCCGATCACCGCGATCTCGACCATGCGGCCGTCTTCAAGCATCTTGAACTCGGAGACGACTGCCGTCTCGGGGAAATATATGAAATCGAGGAGGTCCTCTTCCCGATATAGGAAAGCATCTTTCTTCAGCGACACTGGTTTTAGCGCCGGAGCGATGGTGCGTTTCAATTCCGGCGACAGCGAATGCAGGATCACATTTTCTGTCGACAGTGATACGGCAGCATTTTGCGACGACCGTCGGATATCACTAAACGAAGTTCTCGGACGTATAATCTGTAAACCCATGATATTTTCTCCCCTTTTTTATATCGACATATCTGGTGGAAGGTAAAAGTCGAAAGATATGTCGAGCGATGTTGTGAAATGATTTACCTTTTCGCAGTCTCGGGAGAAGAGACTTTCCTAGGCCTCTTCCCCATACCCCTTGATCTATCAAACTGGCCACTTTTTCATAGTGCTTCCGAGCTAGCGTAAGCAGCCCTTTGCCGATTCGATAAAGTAAGTATGCTGTAAGGCGTGATTAGGGAAAATCGGGAACCTAAGGAAGTTGAATAGGGAGTTTCCCCTAGGGGTTATCTATGTGTCCTGCATCCAGTTCTGGAATATTGCGTAGCGGACAATATCGATACGGCTGGTAATGCCTAGCTTCTTCATCGCATTAGCTTTGTGAGCTTCTATCGTCTTTACACTCAGCTCCAAACGGTCGCCGATCTCTTTATTGCTATACCCGAGAGCAATGAGACGCAAAACTTCCGATTCCCGGTCGCTAAGATCACCCTTGTTCTCGCCACGAAGCGAATCTGTTCGGGAAGCGTAACCGCCCATCACCTTTCTTGTGAGAGTCGGGTCGAGGTACGAATTCCCTGCTGCGACGGTACGGATACCCGTAATGAGTTCATTTGGGGCGCTTTGTTTTAAGACATACCCATTTGCTCCGGCGGCAATGACTTGCCGAAGGTAGCCGTCGTCCGTGTGGCGGGTAAGTGTGAGTATTTTGACGTCCGGCGAATTGTTTCTCAGCCGGCGAGTGGCGAGTAGCCCGTTGAGTCCGGGCATCGAAATATCCATTAGAACAAGGTCGGGCTTGAGGCGTTCGGCCTCGGCAAGAGCTGCTTCGCCATCTCCTACTTCTCCGATCACCTCCATGTCCGACTGGGCGTTGACAAGAAGCTTAATTCCTTCGCGGACGGTCTGGTGGTCTTCGGCGATCAATATTCTCAACTTCTCAATCATTTTTTTCCTCCGAGTTCGGAACGCGAACATATATCGTCGTACCTTTTCCAATAGACGACTCGATCTCAACTTCGCCGTTTACCAGCGCGGCACGTTCATTCATACCGACGAGCCCGAGTCCGCCGCCCGATTCAAGGCCCTGTGCATGGTTCTCCGGTTCAAACCCCTTGCCATTATCTTCGATGACAAGGACGACATTTTCTTCTCGGCGTTCGAGAAGGACCGAAACATGTCCGGCTTCAGCGTGTTTTGCTGCATTATTCAAAGCTTCTTGCGTGATGCGATAAAGGTGTGTCTCCGTTTCATGGTCGAGCCGAGCACCCGCAAGGTCGGCGGCATGAAAATCGGCTGCGATCTCGACATGTTTCGACCATTCGCTCACATACTCACCAATAGCGTCGACGAATCCAAGGTCATCAAGCGCGGTCGGCCGAAGTTCCCAGGCAAGAAAACTCACTTCTGAATCGAGCTTTGCCGCGATCTCCTGTAAACGTTCAACCCTTGGCGCCAGATCCGCATTCTCTATCGCCGCCTGACGAAGCGATGCAATCTTGAGCCGCAACGCCGTCAGCCGTTGACCTAACTGGTCATGTATGTCTCTGGCGATCCGTCGGCGTTCAAATTCTTGACTGGAGACCAAGCGGTGGAGAAGATCGATTCGCTTGGTTTCGGACGCTTTGCGTTCATCGATCTCTTGAAGCAAAGCGGCATTCACGGAAGCAAGCTCTTCTGTCCGCTCGGTCACGCGACGTTCCAACTCAACTTTTGCCTTGCGGAGTTGATTCTCGGAGCTGCGTAAAGCCGTTTCGCTCCGAAGTCGGCCGACAGCAAGCCATGCGCGTTCAGCTATATTCTCGACGGTCCGGACTTCGGCCTCGCTCCATTCCCGCGGTTGATCCGAACTTACTCTAAATGCCGCAACCAACCTGCCGCCGCGGATCAATGGGACCGCGATATACGACTGTTCATCTATGTCCCTGAACATCTTGGCATAGCTTTCAGCCGTGCGTCGGTCGGTGGCAGTATTATGATTAACTATGGTTCTTCCAGACTGCATTTCCTTAAGCGTAATTTCAGCCTCCCCAATTGGCCGTTCGCCGGTGATCGATGTTCGCCCTTGACAATAGTCACCATGCACGGTCTCGATCCCCGTGTCCAATTCGATCTCGGTAAACATACATCGCGTGGTGTTCATATTACTGCAAACTGCCTGAGAAACCGCTATCATCAAGGCCGCCGGCTCATCATTGGTAGCGATTAGATCACCCAAACGCGCAAGTAGAGCATTGCGCGATTCGTCTCGCTTTCGTTCGGCTACCTCAATCTCTTCGGCGATCTTTATTTCGTGAATGTCGGTTGCAGTTCCGTACCATTTCTGAACTATACCATCTGCATCTTTAACGGGAATTGCTCGGCTTAGATGCCAGCGGTAACTGCCGTCGACCATTAATATTCGGTGTTCGTGCGAATATGTCTCGGCGGCTGTTACGGCCGTTTGCCATGCTTTTACGGTGCTGGTTAGATCGTCGGGATGAATGCCCGGCCGCCAGTCGAAATGATCTGTCGATTTTTGCACCACGCCGCCAAATTCCTCGACCCGCCGATTGTAATAGGTAACCTGACCATCAGCGTTCGCGATCCAAACGACCTGCGGCATAGCGTTGGCTATATGGCGAAGTTCGAGGTCGCTTTTTCGTGCTTCGCGCTGATGCATCTCGGCACGGCGTTCTTCGCGATTCACCGCGCGCCCGACCCACCACAACAACGTGAGCAGAAACCCTATCTCGATTAAGGTTTGGGCGGCAGTTCCGAATGCGAGATCGTAAAAACCGGCCCGTTCGCCGACTAGCCTGAGTAAACCTACCAGAACGGGAACAATAATAATGGCAGGCACAACGCGACGCACCATCGATCCAGCGATGCTGTCCTCGACGAACAGCCGCATCGGGCCGACATTAGATATGCTGAGAATGATCGCGAGTGAAATGGCGAAAATGAATGTCGCCGCTTGAAATGCGACCACCGTCAGTCGCGGCAATGCATACAACGCCTCGGAGCCGAACAGATATCCGTTGATCGACAAAGCTGAAATAGCGAGCGTAAAAATTGCGAGACCCACGCCAACCAATCTTAGGCTCTTCGACGAGTCAACTATCACCTGTCGCGAGGTAAACGAGATCAGTACGATCGAAATACCGATCAGCGTCAACGACGCTGCTCCGGGCGTTCCGATCTGGCCGGGAACAATATATCCAGTGTGGCCCCATTCACGGTTGAACATCAAAAATGTATTTATTGACCAAAAATGTATTCCTGTGGCGATCTGAAAAACCGCGATAAGCCCGATCAGCGACGCCGCGAGACCAAATAAACGCCCGAGAAGATTAAACCCCCGCCAAAGCGCAGCGAGGCCCGCACTAGCCGCCATAACTGCTAGTGCCGTATTTGGCTGTATCGATATCCCGTGATTTCCCCAATCTGTCAATCGCGGCACATCAGACATCCAGCCAAGGAGCGAGATCACACCGCCAAAAAATGCGTATGCCGTTAATAGAAGACAAATAACACGGATCCACACCCCTATTGGGTCAACTATACGATCGATATTGATGACGATCTTGCTCATAGCGGACAATCGCTATTCTATCGTGTGCCGTGACAATCACGAAAACCACTATCCTTCGCGTCGCCGTTCATAAAAAAGGTGTCTTTTCTTTACCAAGACACCAACCGAAAAAAGTGTAGAAGGGGAAAACTATTGGCAGAATGAGAATGCAATTGAAAACACTGACCGACAGTATTCTGGAATACACTGGGCAGCAATTTCCTGCAATTCACCGAAGCGAAGCGTTTAGTTTGGCAAGTGCATCTTGGCCAGGGCACAGTTGCTTTTGTGCCAAAGAATTTAGCGGTCGCGTGGACGTATCGAGCAATTCATGAAGATCTACGGAGTTTTCGTTAACGTAGAGCAATCCGGTTAGTATCTCGTTTCGACGCTTCGCCTGCCGCACAGCGTTGGTGGCCGAAAGGCGGTCATAGGGATTCCAGTCTTTGTCGAGTTTATTCAACCTAATAACCGAGCCGTCATGCATCGTCAGGTCCTCTACATCACCCGCCTCATAGCTAGCGGTAATCTCATTCATCATCGGCACAAAATCCATTGTGGCGGTCGCCGCGACGTGTTCACGTACATAGTCGTATGATTTGGTCGAACCCGTATTGTTATTAAAAGTCACACATGGGGATATGACGTTAAGGAACGCGAATCCATTGTGGTGCATCGCCGCCTTTAGAAGTGGCGTAAGCTGTTCTCTGTCGCCTGAGAAGCTTTGAGCAACGAACGTCGCGCCAAGTTCAATAGCCAGACTCGC
>JBGTCF010000052.1:0-9562 GCA_041748975.1 Pyrinomonadaceae bacterium | reverse complement strand
CAAATTACGCCTAATCCTCGACGAAGCCACTGATAAATGGGGCGTGAAGGTCACTCGTGTCGACGTAAAGAATATAAATCCGCCTGAGGATGTCCGCATCACAATGGAGAAGCAGATGACCGCCGAACGAAATCGCCGTGCCCTCATTCTTCAAGCCGAGGGTGACAAGCAGGCCGCCATCACCCGCGCCGAGGGCGAAAAGCAGGCGGCGGTAACGCGGTCCGAGGGTAATAAACAGTCAGCGATCCTGGACGCTGAGGGTGCCGCACAGGCAAGACTGACGTCCGCCTCTGCCGAAGCCCAGGCGATAGCCCAAATTGCGGGTGCGATCGGCGACCGCGGTCAAACCGCGCAGTATCTGATAACTTCACGCTATGTTGACTCGATGCGTGATATGGCCAGGACGCAGAATTCGAAGGTGATATTTATGCCGATGGAAACATCGGGAGTACTGGCGAGCGTAGGTGCATTTAAGGAGATCTTTGCCGAAACCGGCGAAAAACAGCCCGAGCTGCAAAAACCGCCCCGTTCCCCTCGCGAGTTGGAAAGGTAATTTAGCCGGTAAACGGAAGAAAGCGGGCAGCCGTTTCCACTTGGCTGCTGATCTCTTCCAGGCCTGCATCGTCAACATTACCGAAAAACCGCATCGTCAGGTGAAGTTTTTCCGGAGACTCCCACTTGACTGGCACACCGGGAAAATCGATACGTAGCCGTGAAATGTAGGCGGCGACTCGACCGCGTACATCCTCGCTAATATCAATCGCAACAAATATTCGTCTGACGGGCATTTTGATTGACGTTTTACACGTTGCTAAACTTTCAGAGACAAAATGAAAATAGTTAAGATCTTATTTATGTTACTCGCTGCGGCGGTTGTGGTCATCGCCGGCGCGTCCTATTGGATGTACAGCTCACTCGGTGTCCCGCACACTCACGACAAGGCTGATACCTACGTTAAGATCGAAAAAGGCACCTCTCCGCGAGCCATCATTACACAGTTAAAAACCGAAGGCATCCTCGCAAGTGAAATGCCGACATTCCTTTATGTCCGCACATTCGGTGATACAAGTAAGCTGCAGGCCGGCGATTATCAATTCAAAAGCCCGATCTCACCATTAGAAGTACTTAAAGAGCTGGAAAAAGGCGAAACCCTCACCACAAAGCTTCCGATCCCCGAGGGTTTCACTCGCTTCGATATCGCAATGCGTATTGCGGAACGGTTTCCACAGGATCCTCCGGCGAATGATAAAGCGATCCTCGCGTTAATGGATGACACCTCGCTCATCCGCGACATCGCACCTGAAGCCAAGAACCTGGAGGGGTATATGTACCCAAGTACATACAGTTTCCCCAAACAGACCGACGCGAAGGAAATCATCCGGGCGATGGTCGAGCAATTCAAAAAGAGCTGGAAACCGGAATGGACCGAAACTGCCCGTTCACAGTCTCTTTCCGTACACGAGAGCGTAACAAAAGCATCGCTTATTGAAACGGAAACCCCGCTGGAAAGCGAACGTCCAATAGTCGCGGGCGTCATAAACAACCGTCTGTCGAAGGGCATCCCGCTCGGTATCGACCAGACAAACGTCTATATCGCCAAGATGCGTGGCAAATGGGACGGAACCATTTATAAAAGTGATCTTGAATTCGACTCACCTTATAACACTCGGATCAAGACGGGTCTTCCGCCCGGGCCGATCTCATCCGTAACCGCCAGTTCGATATACGCCGCGCTTAACCCCGCGACCCACGATTATATATTCTATGTCCTTAACGTCGAGGCCAATGACGGCTCACACTGGTTCTATGCGTCTGCGGCAGAGTTTGAAAAAGGAAAGGCGAGGTATCAGCAGTGGCTCGCCAAGGAACGGCAGCTGAAAAGAGAGGCAGAGGCGAACCAGTGATCAAACTCCTTGCCCTCGATCTTGACGGCACCACATTGAATTCTCACGGCATTGTGCCGGATGCCAATCGCGTAGCCATCCGTGCGGCGGAGGAGCGGGGTGTACTGGTTACGATCGCGACGGGCAGGCGTTTTCGCGACGCTCAGCCCGTAGGGCTCGACCTTGAACTTAACGCTCCATTGATCACCCACAACGGCGGGTTGCTAAAGTACGCTGACTCGATGGAGACGGTCGCCTATTCCCTGCTCTCTAACGAGACTTCGCTCGAGATCGTCACCGTGGGCAAGAATCTCGGCGGCGATGCCCTCGTGAGCACCGATCCGCACGGGCGAGGCACTCTCCTCTACGATCGCGTATCGGCTGATAATAAACCCCTGCAAAAATACATTAAATGGGCGACGACGCTTCATGGCGATGAGGCGGAACGTTCTGTTGCACATGTTCAGGCTCTGGAAGAAGTCGTCCAGCACCACGATGTGGTCCACATTTCCTTCTCCGGCACCTGCCGAACAATGCATAATCTCGAAACCAGCCTTCGTGCCGAACTTGGCGACACAGTTACGATTCTCACTACGGTTTATACGCGGCTCGATTTTACATTGATCGACATCCTGCCGCCGGATGCCTCGAAGGGCATCGGCGTCGCAAAGCTTGCCGACATCAACTCGATAAAGCCCGAAGAAGTAATGACCATCGGCGATAACTTCAATGATCTCGAGATGCTCGACTATGCCGGGACGGCCGTAGTCATGGGAAACGCCGATCCCGGGTTGCTAGAACGCGGCGAATTTTATACAACATTAAGTAACGATGAAGGCGGTGTTGCCGCAGCAATCGAACGTTTTATATTGAGCTAGGGAGACTATTGAGTGGCAAATAGAATTGCGGTTTTAGAAACGAATAAAGGAATTATCAAATTCGAGTTGTTAGAATCGGACGCTCCGAAAACAACTGAGAACTTTCGCCTTTTGGCGGAAAAGAATTATTACGACGGGGTTATTTTTCACCGTGTCATCCCGAACTTTATGATCCAGGGCGGCGATCCGCTCGGCGAGGGATATGGCGGCGAATCGGCGTGGGGAGGCAAATTTAACGATGAGATCGATCGTGGATCGGCCCTTTACGCGGGACCCTACGAGAAAGGGACGGTCGCGATGGCCAATTCCGGACCAAATACCAACGGTTCGCAGTTCTTTATCATGCATGTCGATTACGGTCTACCTCCCAGCTACAGCAAATTCGGCAAGGTCGTAGAGGGGCAGGACATTGTTGATGAGATCGCATCAGTCGAGCGCAATTCCAACGACAAACCGCTCGAACCGGTCGTAATGAATCGCGTCTATATCGAGGATGGCTCGGCATAAATGCGGGCGGTCGTTCAGCGAGTAAAACGAGCGAAAGTTTCCGTCGACGGCCAGATTACGGGAGAGATCAAATCCGGCCTACTTGTTTTGCTGGGTGTATCGGTTAACGATGACGAGGCGGATGCAGATTACCTGTCTGATAAGATCATAAATCTTCGGATCTTCGAGGACGGGAACGGTAAAATGAACCTTTCGCTGCTCGATTATGGCGGAGACCTGCTTGTGGTCTCCCAGTTCACGCTTTACGGCGACACACGCAGCGGAAGGCGACCGTCTTTTATAAATGCGGCTAGGCCGGATGATGCCGATCGATTGTATGAGTATTTCATCGCGAAAGCGAAGGAGTCGGTCGAATCCGTCGCAACGGGGCGTTTTCAGGCTATGATGGACGTCGAACTCGTAAACCACGGCCCGGTAACGATTCTTCTTGATAGCGAAAAAATATTCTAAGATAATCAAAATATGAAACAAATAACGATTCTGTTGATGGTTGGAGTTATATCGGCCCTTACGATTTCTTGCAGCGGTGATCAGAAGAATGTAAACACAAACAAAAATGCGCCGCCAGAAGTCAAAAGAGGCGTAGCTCCGATTCCTGATGCCGAGATGGCCGTGATTGAAATGGAAACGCCCGCCTACGGCACCATTAAGATGGAGCTTTATTCAAATATTGCTCCGAAAATGGTCGAGCGTTTCAAAGAACTCGCCCGCGAAGGCGTGTATGACGGAACTACATTTCACCGGATCAACCCTTCTGTGATCCAGGGCGGCGACCCACTCTCGAAAGACTCGGATCCTCGAAATGACGGTACGGGCAAATCCGACAAACCAAACGTTCCGGCGGAATTTTCTGATATACCGTATGACACTGCGATCGTTGGTGCTGCACGCTCACAGGACCCTGACTCGGCCAATTCTCAGTTTTTCATTACTCTAAAACGAGAGGCTGGCTTTGATAACAGATACACCATTTTCGGAAAAGTTATCGATGGAATGGTCAACGTTAGAACCATCGCCGGCGTCCAGCCTAAAGAAGGCGAACGTCCGCTTGAAGCTGTGCGGATCAAATCAGTTACGATCGTTCCGCGTGAAGGCCAGTAAACTATAGGATCGGTGAGAACTATGCTCGCGTAGCTCAGTGGATAGAGTGCTTCCCTCCGAAGGAAGAAGTCGCAGGTTCAAATCCTGCCGCGAGTACCAATATTTTGAAATGGAAACGCTGTCGTTGACGAACGTCGTTTCCATTTTTACTTCAAGGTTGTAAGATCAAAAAGGCCGCCTCGTACCCGAGGCAGCCTTTTCCACAATAAACTGATCATTCTTCTATCGTTTGTCAGGCGAAGGACTCGGCGCCGGATCCGGCTGATCGCGTTTCTTCAGTTTGGGCGGACCGTCCGATGTTGAACTTGAATCCATATCGGTGCCAACTGGATCGGCAGAATCCGGTTGCCGCTTCTTGAGCGTCGGTTTGCTGTCATCCGCCTGATCATAATCGGTTACCACTCCGGCTCTGGCATTTGTGAGCTTCATCAAGTGACTTTTTACCCTCTGAAATTCTGAAGTGCTTATCACATATTCTTCCTTCTCGGGGAAACGGGCAACGAGCTCGAGGCTCTCATCTCGACGGTCAATGGATTGCGGATGCGACATAAACAGCTTCGACAAAGTACCGGGCTTTTTTCGATTCTGAGAAGCCAATTTTTCAAACATTGTTGACATCGCAGTCGGATCGTACCCAGACGCGTATAGATATTGAACACCCAGTCTATCTGCTTCGCCCTCGGCACCGCGACTGAATTTGAAAAACGCGAGAGCCTGGGAAATCCCCGCAGTATTTTGAAGTATCGCCCCGCCAATTCCCCCTGTGAAAATTATTCCTGCCAGGAGCCCGTATTGTAATAGCGCTCCTTTACCCTGGTTCTCCATCGCGTGTCTTGCAGCAACGTGAGCGATCTCGTGCGCCATTACGCCGGCCAGTTCGGCCTCATTGTCCGCCGCCAAAATAAGTCCCCTGTTTACAAAGAAGAATCCGCCTGGTAATGCGAAAGCATTTACCTCGTCGCTATCGATAACTTTAATTGTGAATGGGATCTTGGCATCGGAATGAAGGACAATATTCTGTCCAACTCGGTTAATATATTCCGTAACCACCGGATCCTCTACCATCTTGGCCTGTTGCTCAACTTCCATCGCAAGCTGCCGTCCGATCTGCATCTCCTTTTCCTGAGAGCCGCCGAACCAGCCAAAAACCTTGTCCTTTCCGCTATTAATGTTTCGTTTGCCTATCTGCGCCGGATCATCTTTAACAGACAAAGTCTGGGCTTTCGGGGTCGGTGCGGGTTTGGTTGCGGCCTTCTGCTGTTTCGAATTTGCCGTATTATCTTTTTTAGCCGGTTCTTTAGGGTTTTGAGCCCAGCTCGAAACAGGCACGACGGCGATGGTAGTGCACCATATTGCTAACGCGGCAACCAGAGACGTTGCACGGCGAAAATTCTCTCTAAACATAATCAGCCTCCCGATCGATTTCTTTCCGGACAAAAATATACAAATCCTTCATTGACGGATATAGGATGCAGAAAATATCGCTTTCGTTGCGAAAGATGCATAAATTATTGGGGAGTGTTACCAAACAAACCCAAATGGAATTTGGCTTTTAATAGGCGTCAAAACTTGTTAAAATACGATGCAGTCACGTAGTCGTGATGTCTTACCAAACACGCTCCATCTATAATGAAACGCCGAGAGAAAGTAAAAGATATTGTTGAGGTTCGTGCCTTTAAGCACCTCTATGATTTCGATGCTGACCCCGGTCTCACTATAGCGTCATATCACTTCACAGACATAACCTCCGATCTGATGGGGAAATGGGTCGATCGGATCTTCGAGATCAATATCGGGCGTGGAGCCGCGCTCGCATTAGCCGGTCTTAGAGGGGTAGGAAAAAGCCATTTCATTGCAGTGTTGGCTGCCATTGCATCGCGAGCTGAACTTCGGTCCAGCATTAAGGACTCACATGTTCGAACACGAATAGATCAATTATCCAAACGATCTCTAATGGTCGCCTTTGTTAAGAGAGGATCCGGTGATTCATTGATTTCCGAACTGCGAAAAGCATTGGCCGCTGCGCTTTCGATCCAGAGTCAGGATCTGAGCGATTCCCTTTACGATGTTTTGCTAAAGGCTCATGAAATCGCCAATGCCACCCCTCTTCTGATCTTTATCGATACTGCTTTAGGACGACAAGCGAGAGTCGACCGCGACGATGGGGCAATGCTTAGCGAGATCGCTGAAGCAGCAAAAAATATTGGAATCTTTGTTGGGATCGCTCTTGATGACGATGTTTCAGGCGCTGACGGCCCCAATTCGTCAATTGCACGTTCGTACCAGATCGATTTTCTCGATCAGGAACATCTTTACAGGATCGTCGATCGCCATATCTTTGCTAAAAACGATTCAATGCTTACGGTGCTGAAGGACATTTATTCCGATTATCAGGCAGCCATACCGGGATTTAAATGGAGTGAGCAGCGTTTTGTGTCCCTCTACCCGATGCACCCCGCGACGATTGAGATCTCTCCGCTTATAAGGCTGTTCATACAGGATTTTGCCTTACTTGGATTTGCGTCGGAGGCGGCAGTGAAGATAATGGGGCGGCCGGCTGAGTCGCTAATTGGTCTGGACGAAGTGTTTGGAAACGTCGAATCCAAACTCAGAAATATTCCGCAGCTTAAGTCGGCGTTCAATGATTTCGATGCCTTGGAACGAGAAGTCGTGCAGAAGACCGATGTCCAGTTCCGCCTTCAGGCGAAGCTTATCCTAAAAGGGCTCTTTTTACTTTCTTTGGACGGCCAAGGAGCAACAGCCGCGAATATTTCGGCTTCCATGATGGTTTTCGATGAACAGGACCCACAAGCGGGACTTGAAAAGGTCGAGGAATTGCTTGATAAATTTGCGATGGGATTTCCGGATGCCGTATCACGGTCACAGGAGAAAGGATCGCGGGCACGTTATTGCCTTAAGATCGGTATCAGCGATGACCTGGAACAAGCTATTGCACAACTTCGGCCAGCTGGCACCGGGAATGACCTATGGTTAACTCTACTTCATCAGATCGGTGAAAGGTTCCCTGAGATTCAGAATGAGGAAAATAGATCGATCTGGTCCTCGACCTGTACAGTCGAGTGGCGTGGAGGTATGCGACGTGGCGAGATATTTTGGCTCGCTTTCGAGCCTCGACCTGAAGATAACGGAGGCGGGTCGTCTTACTGGACTATAGAGCTTGATCATGGCCATTTGATCCAAAATACTCTGGAATCTGCGCGAGGAGATCACTTATCCTGGAAGATCGCGGCGATGACGCCTGAGGAAACTGAGATCGTGGCTCGTTATTCTGTCCTTAAGTCGCATCCAGAATTGCGGCAAAGGTTTGGGGAGGGAGCTTCGACCGCGATCCACTTACATTCCGAATCGGTCGATAAGATCTGTCAGAGAGTTTTTTTTGATGATGCCTCGATCTTTTTGGACGAAATAGAATTTTCGTTGGATTGCGATCTGCTCTCCACTCATAATCTCGCGCAGCTTTTTACAGAAACGTTAAGGCCCATATTTGAGCGGCGATATCCGTCACACCCATTTTTTCTCCAGCCGCTCGGGCACAGGGAGGTTACCCAACTTATCGTAAATTTTTTCGGAGGGGCCGATGTTTTCAATCCGCGCATTCAGAATCTCGCTCAATGGCTTGCTGAACCGCTGGGTTTAGCTGTTAGTACCACAGATGGATATGTGCCCGCTTCCGGAGAATCTTTGGTGCAGCTTTCCGCGGTAAAGGCTGCTTTCACCGACTGGTCGGGCGATAAAATAATATATCTATCCGATTTGTCGTCTCAATTCGCTTCACCTCCGCTGGGTCTCACGCAAGAGGCTCAGCAGTTGATCCTCGCAGCCCTTGTTGCACAACGAGAAATAGAATTTGTAACGGCCACGGGAAATAGGATTAATCATCGCTCCCTCGATCTTCACATTATTTGGGACGACGTTATAGGCATTTCGAAGCCTGTTGAGGAAAAGTACTCAAACGCCAAACTTTTATCCTGGGCCAGGACACTTACCGGGAATTCTGAGATCAATTCCCTCGACAGCAAAGAGGACAAGACCAAGATCGAAGAATCACTTCAAAAGTGGTTAGGAGATTGGCGAGATGGCCAGATTCTGGCAGATTATGACGAACTGCCGGACGAAAGCCTAAGTGCCTCAAGCTGGAGAAACGCGTCGGCAATCCGAAAATCGCTCGGCTCTGTCGCTGATATTGTTCGGACTTACTCTGATGGATCTGTGCCTATCGACGAGTGTCTGAGATCAATTGCCGATCTTTTTCTGGATTCGGAAGCGGAGTTTGAAAGAAAGAAAACTGAACTGCAAATGCTTAGTGAATTCACTGATCGTGCCCACGGATATCAGCAGATCTTTAAATATATCATTGAAGCTGAGATCACGGAGAACGTTGAAGTCGAACAGGCCAGGCAGGGGCTTCTTGAATTGATCCAGAGTCCTTCGCACAGCCATTCGAATAATTCCGAAGCTGTTGATTCTGCATGGGCACACTTCAAACGTTTGTATATTAGTTGTTACCATGAACAACACCAGGATCTATTTTCATCAACAGACCAAAAAATGCTTCTGCGGGAAATCTGTGAATCAAAAGAATGGCAACAGTTTGAGATCTATTCACTGCTTTCGGTTTTTGATCGATCGATCAAAACGAAAGTGGAAAATCTCTTTCGAGAATACCGCAATAGGTCATGCGAGTTGAATGCGACGGACTTTTTGGATACCACGCCTTATTGCCACTGCGGCTTTAGACTCCGCGATATTCAACAAACTCTGGCTATCCCGGGAGAGATAATGTCCACCATCACAAAAGGGATTTCTGACGCGATATCAAAGGTAGATAGTAAATCACCGTCGCAGGCTACATTGACAAACCAGGATAGCGTTTTATTGCTTTCTGCCTCACTTTCTGGAATAGGTTAGCCCGTGAAGTTATACGATTTCGACTTACGCCTGTAATGAGATTTCGGGAATCACCGCTCATATCCTATATTCAAGGATATGATCAGCGTATCAATAATTGGCCCTGGGCGCGTCGGCGGAGCGTTGGCGATCACACTACCTAGGCAGAAATACGTTATCGACCAAATAATCGGACAAGGGCCGATTGACCAGGATCATCCGGCTTTTACTTATGCCCGCAGCGTTGCTGGATTTCAAGAGATATCGTCGATAGATTCAGATGTT
>JBGTCF010000051.1:0-4742 GCA_041748975.1 Pyrinomonadaceae bacterium | reverse complement strand
CGACCACGGTCACGATTATCCCGATACTGCGCTGATGCAACCGCCGGTATGCCCAAAACTAAGAATGAAAACGCTCCTAACGCAATCCAATTTTTAATATTTCTCATGGTTTTCTCCTGATCTTTAATGTTAGGCAATGATTGGCCATTGCTCGAAAATATGTAATTGCAATGCTCGTGCCAATCTCAATAGTTTGCACGCGAAAACAGGAAAAGCCCATATTTACGGGCTTTTCCGAGCTAGATCGGGATCGGGAATGGGCGAAATCGGTAGTATGGTGAACGAAATCGTAAGTGGTCTGTTTGAGATGGTGAGGCGCCGAAGCGTCGAGCGAACCAACCCGGTCAATGCTTATGTGCCTTGATGACGTTGGAGAGAGCATTCGCGGCACAAATACGACCGCCGGTTTCCACCTTTCCTTCGAGCGGGTCGATCTTATCGACTGATCCGAGCAAACGCTCCCGCAGTTTTTCCATCGATATTCCTGGCTCATTTGCCACTATCAAAGCGGCGACCCCGGAAACGTATGGTGTAGCCATCGACGTTCCCGACGCTTCACGGTAATCATCATTAAGCCATGTGGAGGGTATCTCCTTTCCTGGTGCCGCGACGTGAACGCTCTTGATACCGTAATTGGAAAAACTTGCCAGGCTGTCTGTACGATCAAGGGCGGCGACACTGACGACGTTGGGAAGATCGTAATTAGAAGGATAGTGCGGCCAGCGGTCATTGTTCGAAGAATTATTGCCGGCGGCTGCGACGAACAGAATGCCAGCCTCGCCCGCAGCCCGGATGGTATCCTCGAGCGCCTTTGACTTTGATGTCGAACCCCAGCTCGCACTGATAATACGGACGTTCACACCTTTCTTTTTTCTGTCGAAGGCGTAATTGATGGCCTCGATCGCGTCATTCGTCGAACCAAAACCGCCACGGCCCAGGAATTTTAGGGGCATGATCTTGACCTTCCAGTTGATCCCTGTGACACCTTCACCATTGTTTCCCTCTGCTCCGATTATCCCTGCGCAGTGCGTCCCGTGGCCGTTATCGTCCATCGGATCGGCAATATTGTCGGTGCCGTTATAACCGTTAAGGTCGTTAAACGTTCCGAGTTGGTCATCAACGTAAGCCGGAATGTTTTCGGGACGGAACCACATGTTCGCCTTAAGATCAACATGTGTGTAGTCCACTCCGCTATCGAGTACGGCTACTACGACATCTTCACTTCCCTGGGTGGTCTGCCAGGCTTCGAGGGCATCCAGGTCGGCTCGTTGTTTGCCACCGTTGTCTCCCAAGTTGTTAAGCGCCCATTGCGTGTGAAAAAGCGGATCGTTCGGCTGCTCGCCGGAGACTTCCTGGTAAACGGCTTTCCTTGTGCTCAGATGCTGGATGGGGTCGTCAAGCCGGATCTCGTAATTGACCTCGGCGTACTCTACAAGGTCTGTCATCGCGGCATATTGATCCGCGACGGACTGAGCATCCGCATTATCGAGGTCATCGATCACCTTAAGGCCCGGTACGGACTCAATATTATCGACAACAAGATCATTATATGCGGCTGCGAGAGATCTCGCACGATCCAATGTGATGCCCGGCTTGAATCGCACAAGCACTTCAGGCACCGTGGACGTCTTTTCAACGGCCACAGTCCTTACGACTCTCTTCTCGCCTTGCGGGGTCTTTAGTGCCGATCTCCAACGGTCGATCTGTCCCAGAACAGCCGCAAGTGTAATAAGTACCGTTGCGATCCCGATGTGTATCCAGATATTATTGCGATTCATTGTAATTCTCCATTCTTCGAGTCCCCGGTTCGGATCAGGCCTTCCGAACTCCGGCCTTCGACCGCAGCTTCAAAACCCAGTTATTCTATGACGAAATTCGCACCGTTAAAGTTGTGCAGCCTAAGCTGATATTTATCGGCCCGATACTGATAATTCTTGCTGCCGGCGGAGAGTTTGATCTCCCAACCCGACGAGATCATCTGTGCAGACATCTCGTCGTCAACCGGTGCGCCGAGCGACATGTCAAGGAAATCTTGTTCGGAAACCGAGACCTCATCGACGTCCTTAACCAAAATATCCAGCCTTTTAGCAAGATCCCGTTTAGCCATTTCAACCGCGCTTTCCTTTGTGAATCCCATAATACTGATATTTTTTAATCTTGCTCTTTCTACGAAAACAAGTCAATAAAAGTTCGTCTGGTGTCGCCATCGCGATTTTACGTTTGTCGGCCCAACTGTGAACTCTGAACCAGGAACGTTGATCTTTGAACTCTCGTGCTCGAAAAACCCGCGTTTTTGTCCCGGGCCGGGACAAACAAATCGCCGTAAGTCATCTGTTCAGCGATAGATACGGCTTTACACCCTGTACCACCTGTTTTCAGAGATCGCGATTTTACGTCTATCAGCCCAACTTTGAACTTTGACCCGGGATCTTGAATTTTGGACTTTCGTCCTACGAAAAACGCCTGTTTTTGTACCAGGGCTGGTACAGCAATTATGATGTAACCCTCGTTGTCATAACAAGTTACACCACTTGTACCATGTACCACGCATTTTCACAGAAAGTGTATTACAGCCGCTCGTTGTCAAATATCTATCCGGACACAATCCGAAGCGTTGCAAGTATAGCACATAATTGCGTGCATGGTCACAAGAATTCATAGGATCCAGGTAGTATTGGGTCAGATTGAATTTGGAGGAAAACTAGACGGGGCCGTTTCTGGTTAAGACATGTCGGGAATTAAAGGTGGTAATCCTTCGTAGTCGAGGAGATTATCGACACCTGATTAGATGCCCTCCATTCTTTCAAATCTATCAATCAATTTGCGACACGCCGCCAAAGCGTCCTCCTTATGGAATGTCTCGGCCTCAATAATCTCTTTGTCTTTTCTTGCGAGAGCATCATCACTCCAATTCCGTCGTTCCCAATCTACGGGCAGATGACCTGTTTCTGAAACAATCGCTTCGAACGTAATAAAATCGCTATCCAGCTCTCCGAACAATTCTGATCCCAAACTGCTAAGTGTCCGTGAGCCGGCAATTATCCCTATTTCTTCATTGACGATGCCCTGACAGATGGCAACGATTTTGCCGCGAATGAATGCCTCTCGTTGAGAATTGATCATTCAACTATAGTAGCCCATTCAGGCTAAACAACCTCATCACGAGGCAATGACCGCCGGGACATTTTTCACTCGCCGGCTGGCCGCTCTGACAGGGCTCGACGCCTCCAACGTCAGCCGCCGGCACACCGCCGCTCGGCAACGTTTTGACAGCGATGTTACTCCTAAATAGAATAATGGAGGGTACGGTCTTCCGGACTAGCCATGCTCTCACGTCGCCGAAGGTGACGAATATAATAGCGTAGGGTGGAACCTTGTGGAACCCTACGTTACTGTTTCAAATATGATCTGCGTCCCTGAAGGGGACGGACAACCGAAGTTTTGTTGCTCCCTTACAGGGAGCTCATTCGATTGCCGTCATCTACGTAGGGTTTTACCCTACGCTATTATCTTTGTCCCTTTCAGGGACAGGAATCGGGCGGCGGCGGAGCCGCAGAGTCATTTAGGGTGATTATCGGTGAAGCAGAGCTTCATCGCAAATAGAGCGGCGAAGCCGCAAGAACTCCATTGAGATCAAGACAAGGCAACGACCGCCGGACATTTTTTACTCGCCGGTTGGCCGCTCTGACAGGGCTCAACACCTCCAACGTCACCCGCCGGCACACCGCCGCCCGGCAACGTTTTGCCAGCGATGTTACTCTTAAAACAATGGTGGAGGATTTGGTACGTGAGGGTATACACGATATTGAGAGGACGGTAAACACGATATTGGTCAGAATCGTAATACCATTTTGGTACTCGTGACGCCTCATTTTTCTATTCTGGCGGTTTGGCAGCGGGGTGTGAAAAGACGTAGTTCAACGCGAGGCGTGTAGGCTCGCCGACCGGGTTCCAATGTTGTAGCTCGATCCTTTTGACAGTCGTGCCGGTCCTGGATTCAAACTCCAAAATCAGGCGGGCAGTTTCCGCCTCATATTCCTTGGCCATTTCCTGAACTTCCGCGAGTCTCATTCGTTGATTATAACTCCAAAACTATGTTCGTCGAGCTGTTGCAGATATTACCTCGGGCCAGAATTTATCGTTTTCCAGCTGGCGCAATGCGATACCATCCCAACCGCTCGTGGCCCAGTTGATAGGTTCCTGGCCTGCATAGACTGTTTCGGGGGAATAGAAACAGTTTCCGCAGATCAAGGCCCCGCCGCGATACTTCCAGAAGACGCCAGGCTGACCGGCGTTTTCGGGTCCACACGCCGGGCATGGGCAAAGCATGGCAGTGTTACATTTCGGGCAATACATAGTCGTCTAAAATGTGTGCTGCGCGTAGAAAAAATCGTCGACGCGTTCGATCGCTGGCGGCCGGTCGATCTCGGGCGCGTTATCAACGGCCACTTGAGATCTTGAATCTCCGATGTCTACTGGTCGAGGACCGCAAACGGTAAATTGCACGGGTCCGGTGAGGCCGTGGAAATGTGCGGCTCTCTGGACGAGTTCGCCGACGGCTAAGTAAGTTTTTATGTTCATATCTTTCCCTGATTTAGAGTTTCCGGAGCGGCGTCTTTGGCCGCTCCGGAAGTAGAATTTAGCCGTCGCCGGAGCCGGAGCCGGAGCCGGAGCCGGAGCCGTCGCCGTAGCCGGAGCCGGAGCCGTCGCCGTCGCCGTCGCCGTCGCCGTAGCCGGAGCCG
>JBGTCF010000050.1:0-15602 GCA_041748975.1 Pyrinomonadaceae bacterium | reverse complement strand
GAGAGAGGTGAGCTGGGCATTGTTGATGGACCGAATATCACCATTCACCGTGACATAGCGTAAAATGCCCTGGCGCAGGGTCGAGCTTGGAACGATTCGTGTCTCTGTGCTCTCACTTTCGTCCCGACGTGCTTCGTAGTCGCCAAAAAAGAAGAGTCGGTTTTTCCAAACCGGTCCACCTAAACTTCCTCCGAAAATGTTTCTATCGAGGCGAGGCTTTTCAAGTCCCGCAGCATTATTAAAGAATGAGTTTGCTGAGGTGCCTGTTGGCCGAAAATAATACCGCAAAATTCCGCGAAGATCGTTTGAGCCGCTTTTCGTGACAAGATAGGCTTGAGCTCCTGAAGCGAATCCGTCAGCGGCAGTACCGATGGTCAGCACCCGAAACTCTTTAATCGAATCCAAAGTCACTGGAAGTGCTGCGGAGAAGGCACTTTGAGTCTCAAAGTCATTGGCGACAGCTCCGTCGATGACAACAGATGTTTGATTACCGCGAATCCCGTTGACTACTCCTTCGCGATCATCGAGATTGCGATTGGAGCCCTGGAACAATTCGTCCAGATTCGATTCGCCTGTGAAGACGACACCGGGCTGCAAAGACAAGGCTGCCAACGGATTACGGGCCAAAAACGGCAAACTGTTAACTTCGCGTTCGGTAAAAGTCGTCCCGATCGATGCGTCGGTTTGATTTACAAGACCGCCTTCGCCTCCCTCGACCGTTACCGTCTCTGCAACACTGCCGGCGCTCAACCTAACCGTTATTGACGTCGGTGTAGCCACAAATAATGAGATGGTATCGCCTTGGGATTTTGCAAAACCCTGCCGCTCTACAACGACCCGGAAGTCGCCGGATGGCAACTGATAGAACCTGAATCCCCCTTCGCTATCGGAAACAACAGTTCTGACAAAGTTTGTCCCGATCTGTTCAAGGGTTACGGTTGCCCCCGACACGGCTGCGCCGTTTTCGTCAACCACGACTCCAGAGAGGCTCGCTAAGGATGACTGAGAGTATGCCGAACCAGCGCTCAGAGTAAGAAAAAGGAGAAGTATATGTGTGGACAGTTTGTGTTTCATTTTAGTTTAGTATCCTTATGCGGAATGCGTTATATCCCAGACCAGCGAAACCGGCCGTCGCGCCAGACCTCTGTCATTTCCTTATGGGCAATTTTGATGATCATAAGTTTTTGCCTTCTATCCGTTTGCCTACTTTGCAGCAGGCGACACACAGCCGATAGTTGATAAAATGCGCTATGGCAAAGAGAATCGCTCCAATACCGGAAAAGGCAGCCTCTGGCCAGGAACCTTCATTAAATCCGAACCGTCCCGCTAAAATCAGCAAGATGCCAACGCTAAACAGTGCGATCGGCGTTATCCTCCGGTGATGCACGATATAGCACGGGATCAGACTCGAAACCCCGATCAGGAAAGCCGTCAGAAAAAGCAGGTTCTCCGTCATCTCGTCCGCCAGAATGGACGCCCCGAACAAGGGCATCGAGGCAAAAACGAGGGGCATAGCGAGGCAGTGAAGAGCACATAAGCAGGACATGACCACCCCGAGATTATCGAGCTTTGAATTTATAGCCAGTGTGTTTATCATTTCGATCTTTTATCTCCTTGAACGCGTTTCACCTGCATTGGTGTACCCGTTTTTAGCAACTCTTTGAATCACCCCTCTCGTCGCATAGCCAAACGCGGAGCAGTTCCACGACGCCTTTCTTACCATCGCCGATGTATTTCTCTCTCTTCGTTTTGTATTCCTCGAAGATCTTGAGGGCTTTTCCTTTCAGTGCACTATCGTGTTCGTTCTCGACGTGGCCTTTAGGAACCGCGTAGACGAATCGATTAGTGGGGCTTGAGAACATCGGGATGGCGTAAAAGTCGCGCTCGACGAACTTTCCTGTAAACTCCTCTTCGGCCGCCGCCTGTACGAAAAACCGGACCGCGTAGTCGGGATAGCCAAAAAGATAGCCGTAACCGCCGAATCTCGCGCCCGCTTGGTCGTATTCAACTGCGTATAGAACCTGCAGCGGATGCGACCCTTCAGTGATATTCCAGCGTTCAAAGAAGTCGGATTTCGCCTTTATCATTGCTGCGAGACTCGGCCGATGAAAGACGACAGCATCGCTGAACCGCTTGCCATCAAATATTTTCGCGAAATGCTGAACGTCGGCGAAGATGATCCCGCCGCAGCGAAAATGTGTTAGGATCTCGCGCGTTTCAGCCAGATCAGTCAACTTCTGTCGACGTTCCGCGGCCTTCTTCTCGTCTTTGGGCGAGCGAACTTCGATCTGAAAATTGGCGAACCCGCTCGACATCGGTTTAAGTCCGCCAACGATGGTGTAGAGTGCCTCCGAATCGAGGGCCTTCAGCAGTAAATCATTCGCTTTTGCACGTTTTTCCGCGGGCAGTCGTTCGAATGGAAAACACTCGCTTCGCTGCCCGGCGGACAGATTCGAGAATGTCAGCAAAAACAAGATTGCAAATAAAACTTTCATAAATCTACTCTTATGGTTCTCCGGGAATCCACCGAAGTCTTCTCATCCTCTTATGGCCGATGACGTTCTTGCCGTCCTGTCGATCTGCGCAAACGTGAGACTGACTAGACAGATCAAAGCCGGCGAGCGAAACCGCCCAGACATCCAAGATTCAGTCGCGCATGTTTTCGAGATAGATCCGCTCCAGATCTGCGTGGCTGATCTCGTCAGTCGTCATTTCGGAAACCAGCTTGCCGTGTTTCATGATTCCGACGCGGGTTCCCGTATCTTTCGCACGGAACAAGTCGTGAGTCGCCATCAGAACGGCGCAGCCTTGAGCAGACAATTTTTTCAGCAGCTCTGAAAACTCATTCGAAGCTTTCGGATCAAGGCCGGAGGTCGGCTCGTCAAGCAGCAGAGCCTCCGCCTTTTTTGCGAGCGCAATCGCAATACCTACCTTTTGCCGCATCCCTTTTGAATAGGTCGAAACACGGTTGTTGGCGGCGGAACGGTCTAACCCGACGGCATCAAAAAAACCTAGCAGCTTATCGCTCCTGTAGTCTCCCTTGCCCGCGAGGGCCGCAAAGTATTCGAGGTTCTCCATACCGGACAGATTCCGGTAGAGATTGACCTGCTCGGGAATGTACGCGAGAAATTTCTTGGTTTCGAGCGGCTCGCGGCTCACATCCAGGCCGTTGATCAACGCCTGCCCGCCCGACGGCTCGACGAAATTCAGAAAGAGATTGATGGTAGTGGTCTTTCCCGCTCCGTTTGCACCGAGAAGACAGTAGATCTCGCCTCTATCGATCTGCAGATTTAGAGAATCGAGAGCAGTAGTGCCGTTATATCTTTTTGTTAAGTCATTAGCGGTTAGCATATTTTCTCCAGAGGCTGTTTTCGGCGCACCGTTGCTTGTAGTCTTCGCGCGCAGCAAGAGCGGTGCTTTCGACTCGAACGCGTTTCAGTTATTGATATTTTTGAAATCGGATTGCGGCTGCCGCGGCCCGTAGCCCGCGCTGCCGAAAATATCATATTCACGTTGAACTCTCGTAAATGTCGCTCTGCCGAACGGTGGTCGGCCTATCGTTCAGCGCACGATTTCGAATCCTGGGCGCGAAGAACGCCCTCGACCGGCAATACGGCTGCAAATTAAAAACGACTTACGAGAGACGTGGAGGATGAAATGGAGGAGTCACCGGCCGGAAAAGGCCGTGCGCTAAATGAAATGGTAACGGCGGATCGCTAACGAGACGAGAATCGACCCGAGGAACGTCATGGCGGTCCACCAATCCACTATATTGAGGATGATCATTGAAACTCGGCGCCTGCTGATCGTGTCTATTACTGTATGCACAGAGAGCCAGCTTGTGGAATGGATCGTCGTGATGGTGGTCGGGGGCTGAGAACGCCTGCCCCTCTATGGGACCCAAATCGGAATGCTGCATTCCGTGCGAACCCCATTCGGCAACGAGCACGATCATAAATACGATAGCCAAGAGGCGTCTTACGTTCTCTCGCTTTGTGAGTTTCCCGAACCTCATACAATTTCCATTCGATGCGAAATATACACTATCGACCAGAGAGACGCAAGCGGTCGGTTGTGGACTTGTTCGTATCGCGACGGGAACGTGGGCGTCCTCGCCTGCAACGGCGGTTCCTTCGGCGTGGCGATGAATGGTATTGGTGAAGTTGAATAATTGCCGTGTTCGTCAGCGTTCTTAGGCGCGCTTGCAGGCAGGGGTGCCTGCGGTACCGGCGGTTGCAGTTCGATTATTTCGTCACGGTTACATTATTGACCGTCAGCGTGGAGCCGATGGAGCGTTGGAATTCGGAGATGGCTTTGTTGAGGTCGGTGCGGGCCTGGAGTTCGCGGGCTCGGGCGGCGGCGAGTTCGGTTTGGCGTTGGAGGACGAGGTAAAAGGTCGATGTGCCGCCGCGGAAAAGGCGTTGCTCGCTGGCGTAAAGCTCTTCGGCAGCCACGCGGGCGTCGGTTGCCGAGGCCAGACGCGATTCGGCCGAACGCAGGGTCTGCAGTGCGTTGCGGACTTCGGCCTCGATGATCTGTTCGATCTGAGCACGGTTGTTGGCGATACGGTCGCCCTCGACGATCGACTGGCCGAGGTTAGCTTTGGCGACGCGATTGCCCCACGGCAGCGAGATGTTCAGGCCGACACGGTAGGAGGGATAATCGAGCTTGGCAAGGTTGCCGAGCGAAGAGAAATAGCCTCCGACAAGATTTGGCGGCACGCGGCTGAGGCCGGTCGCCGGATTAATGGCGGCGGCGGTTTCGGTTCCGGCCAGGCCCTGGGCGGTATAGCTGCCGACGAGGTCGATCTGGGGCTTCGTTTGATTGCGGAAGAACCGCTGATCGATCTCATTGATCTCGGCTGAGGTTTCGAGCTGGTCGATCTCAGGGCGATTTTGCATGGCCTCGGTCACAGCAACCTCGAGCCCGATCGCGGGCACATCGAGGTCGACCGGCGAAACCGGCGTCAGGGCACGCGACCATTCGGGCGACCTGCGGTCCGGCAGCAGAAGGGTCTTAAGGGTATTCTCTGCCCGTGTGACCGCTTCCTGCCCCTGATAGACGGTTTGTTCGAAGGTCGTTACCTGGGCAGTCGCGGAAACGATCTCGATGGGTGCCAGTACCCCACCCTCGACCAGCCGACGGTTGCTCTCAAGCTGTTCGCGGGCCTGGCTGAGCGTTTCGATCTGCACCTGGTGGTTGCGTAGTGCGAATACGAGGTCCCAATATGCCCCCTCGACTCCCGCAATGACCTCGATCGCCCTTTGCCTGAGCTGTGCGTCGGTCAATTCGACATTTTTTTTCGCTATCTCGATGATGCGGCGGTTATTATCGATCGACCGATTCCTGAGCAGCGGCTGGACGTAATTAAAGACGAGCGACGACGGGAACTGAGGGTTTAAGAACGAGTTAGTATTGCTTGTGGTCGTACGCGAAGAATTGAAAAGCGCCGAATAGCTGCCGCCCTGGTAAGGCGAGAAACCGTTTACTCCGGTCGAGCCAAAAAAGCGGGTCTGTGTCACAGCTCCGTTGACGGCACCACCGATAAGCGATGCGGTCGGGATAGTGACCCTTTCGTAATACCCTTCGGCTGAAAGCAGCGGATCGTAGACGCCGCGAGCTCCCGTCAGACCGAAATCGCTGATCCTTGCTGTGTTTCGTGACGCATCGATGTCGTTATTATTGCCGAGGGCTAGCTCGATCGCCTGGTCAAGCGTCAGCGGCAATTGGTTATCGACAGTGACCCCGACTCGCTCGCCGTTCGGCATCGGCCGCAGGGGTATGTTGAAGGTCGGTTGAACCGGCGGCGGCTGATCCGGGCCAGGATCAGGCGTTGGAATGGGCGTCCCAATGGACGTGGGCGACGGCAGCGGCGCTTGTCCGCTTACTGTCATCATCAATAAAACCAACAAAATACCGCCCGGTAATAACCGGGCGATCGAACGCAAATATGCCGCTAACGAATATAAAACCATCAAAAAAACAAAAATCCTCTACTCTACATCGACTGCCGGTTTGGGCCGCCTTAGGGAAGCAAAAATATTTCTTATGCCCTGTGACATTGTTCGCCAGATCGTCGTTTCTTTGGCGTCATCAAAAAGCGAATAGAATACCGGCACAGCAAGCAGTGTCAGGATCAAGCACATCGACTGCCCCCCAACGACGAGAATACCGATCGAGCGATTCGTCGCGGCCCCTGCGCCCGAACCGAGCGTCAACGGGATCATCCCGGCAACCAGCGCGAGCGTCGTCATCAGGATCGGGCGTAAGCGATCGCGGTTTGCTTGTATGATCGCATCGTACCGGTTCAAACCGTGCGAGCGCAGAGTATTGGTGTGATCGATCTGCAAGATCGCGTTCTTCTTCACGATGCCGAACAGCAAGAGGATCCCCAGCGCCGAGAATATATTTAACGTCTGACCGGCGAGGGCCGTTGAAAGCAGTGCGAAAGGTACCGCCAGCGGCAACGTCAGAAGGATAGTCACAGGGTGAATAAAGGACTCAAATTGCGCCGCGAGAATCAGATACATGAATACAAAAGAAAGTAGAAACGCATACAGAAAAGCGTCATAGGCTTTCTCCAATTCTTTTGATTGCCCGGTCACTCCGGTCACATATTCGGGCTCCATGTTGAGATCGGCTGCAAATCTCTGCATCTTCGCAACGGCGTCGGATTCTGAGGTATTCGGATCCAGGCCCGCGGAAACGGTTACCTGCCTTTGACGATTTAATCGGTTGATCGACGATGGAGCTACTCCCTCGTTGATCATGATCACTCTTTCAAGATCGACAGTGCCGCCATTTGACGAGGCGACCGTGAAAAATCTGAAATTACTGCGGTCGCGGCGATAAGCCTCTTCCGCGCGGACGATAACGTCATACTGTTTCGAACCTTCGCTAAAGGTCGACGCGATCTGGCCAGCCGAGAGTATGTTGAGAGCCTGTGCGACGTCGCCGGCCCTGACGCCGAGATCGGCTGCCTTGGTTCTATCGATAACTACGCGAATTTCAGGGTTTCCAACCTCAATTGATGTATCGGGATCGCGATAGATCGGGACACGCCCCGACCTCTCCGCCTCGGCATTATCCTGTTTCATCCTCTCGACCAAAGCATTGGCGTATTCCGTAAGCCTTGCCATGTCGGGCCCTGCGACATACATGCCAACCCCCGAGCCTCCACGGCCAAGCCCTATGCTGCCGGCAATGGATGATGAGGCCGAGACTGTCACCTGATAGTCCTTTGACGAATATTTGCGCGCTATCTGCCGCGTCTGATTTATGAGCTCCGCCTGAGACTTTTCACGCTCGGAAACCGGAACCAGAGCGACGTTAATAAATCCGTTATTTGCACCTGAGCCGCGTCCGAAGCCGGCCAGTACAAGTGTATTCTTGACGCCCGGCACCTGGGCCCGAATATCGCGGGCTATTCGATCCAAGATCGACTGGGTGGCTGAGAGGGATGTGCCCTGCGGGCCGCGAACGTTTACCTGGTAAAGTGATTCGTCTTCGTCGGGCAGAAATGCCATTCCGACGTATTTATACAGTGGTACGATGGACGCCACAGTTATGACGCATATCAATACAACAGCCCATCGAAAACGCATTGCGAGCCTTAAGAGCCAGGTGTACGTTCCGTCGATCTTTGAATAAAACCATCCGGCTTTCGAATATGAAGCTTCAACGTCGTTAGCCTCTTCGCCGGACGTTTCAATTTCTTCTGAATGTACGAATTGATCAGGAACGGCATTTACGGCCCGAACCTTCCTCCTCTTAATCCATCGCGCCGCGAGCATTGGGGTGAGGGTAAATGAAACTATCAACGATACGGTGATGGCGGCCGCCGCCGTCAGGCCGAACGATGACATGAATCGCCCGACTATACCGGTCATGAAGCCAACTGGTATGAAAACAGCGAGAAGCGAAAGCGTCGTCGCCAAAACGGCCAACCCGATCTCCCGCGTGCCTTCGATCGCCGCCTGGAATGGGTCCATTCCCTTTTCCTCGACAAATCGATAGATATTCTCGAGCACGACGATCGCGTCGTCGATTACTATGCCAACCATTAAGGTCAGGGCAAGCATAGTCATCTGATTAAGTGAGAAACCGAATGCCGCAATGGCCGCAAAGGAGGCAACGATCGAGATCGGAATAGCGAGTGCCGCGATAAAGGTCGACCTGATATTCCACAAGAACAAAAAGACAATAATAGCCGCGAAGAGTCCGCCCAGGACGAGATGTTCTTCGATCGCGTGCAGTGAATTCTCGATAAACTCAGACTGATCGCGAATAACGGCGACCTTCATATCATCCGGCAGGTTCGGAACGATCTCGGCCATCCTAGTCTTAACATTGTTGATGACCGCGATGGTATTAGCCCCTGCTTGTTTTCGAACGCCGACAGAAACCGAAGTGACCCCGTCAAGCGAGGCTGCCGAACTCGGCTCGCCGCCCGCCTTTACTACATTTCCTATGTCCCTGACCTTGATCGGATAACCGTTTCTGGTCGTGATGACGATGTCATTGAACTGATCGACCTCGGTCAGTTTGCTCATCGTTCGAACGCCAAGGGTCCGTTGGCCTTCGACAATATTCCCGCCGGGCATTTCCTGGTTTTGCGACCGAATGGCATTCGTTACGTCGGTCACCGGGATATTGAAAGCCCGAAGCCTATCAGGATTTACTTCTATCCGTATCTGCGGCGATCGGGACCCCCACATGAATACCTCGGCTACGCCGTCCGCTCCCTCGATCCGTTGTTGGATCAGCAGCTCAACAAGCTCGGTCAGCTCCATCACGTCGCGGGGAGCACTGATGGTGTACATCAGGATCGGTTGGGAATCGGGGTCGGATTTCTGCGCAACAGGCGGATCGGCCGTATCAGGTAAACGGTTGACGACAGTGCTTAGTTTTTGCTGGATCTCCTGAAAAGCCACGTCGGGGTTCTTTTCCAGATTGAATGTCAGGGTCACATTGGAGCTACCGCGGGAAGAGCTTGAACGCATCTCCTCGACACCCGGAACTGTGTTAAGCGCTCCTTCAATGACATCAGTGACCTCGGTCTCCATCTCTTCCGGAGCCGCTCCGGGATTGCCGGTACGCACCGATATTGTCGGAAGATCGATCTTAGGAAACCGGTCAACGCCTAGTGTAAAAAAACTAAAACCGCCTACGACCGTCAAAAACAAAACGATAACAGTCGCGAAAACCGGCCTGTGAACACAAATTTCCGCTAACCACTGCATATACTTCTAGTCCAAAGTCCAAAGTCTAAGGTCCAAAGTCGAAAATCCAAATTCATTCTCTAAGTTACTAACGAACAAACTTACTTCCCTTGAGCTCAGACTGTTTCAAATATTTGATCAAGCCCGAGATCATCCGGCTCGTTTCAATTAGTTTCAGTTTGATCTGTGCGAAGAGAGCGTCATCCAAATACTGCTGATCAAGTGCAACATAGAGTTGAGCTCTCACCTCGCCGCAGGAACCCTTCGCTATCGTTAAAAACTGAATAAACTCCTTATCCCCATTCCTTTCAAATCCTTCCGCGATGTTAGACACGATTGAAATCGCTGCCCTTCTCATTTGATTAACCAAGGCAAAATCCCTGGAAAATCGTTCAGAGGAACTTATCTCGTAGATTTGCTTCGTAATCTCACGTGCATTTTTCCAGGCTTCAATTTCCTCAAAACTCTCGAATCCCATAATTTAGCGATCTCGTCTCCGACCTAATTCCGATATCAGTCCTTCGCCTTTGGACTTTGGACCTTGGGCCTTGAACCCGGCTTTAAACAGCTACCTTCGCCCCCTCATACAGCTGATCCAGATTACTGGTCGCGACTGCCTGATCGGCTTCGATACCGGAGAGAATTTGGATACTGTCTCCTTCTTCCGGCCCGAGCTGGACGACTTTCAGTTTGGCGATCCCTTCTTCAATGACAAAAACCCGATACGATTGTGTTGGCTGATGGTTAAACAAGGCCGACTTTGGGATAAAAACGCCGGTCCCGCCTCCTTCGCGATTGATCCTTACCGTAGCGAACATTCCGGCCCGGAGGGCGTTGTCACCATTTTCTATTGTTGCCTCCACTATTGCAGAGCGTGATACCGGGTCGACGGCAGGATTAACAGCAAGAACGCTGCCTGCAAACCTCCGATCTTTGTAGGCATCCACTTCTGCCGATACTCCTCTCCCAACGCCGATATAAGGAATGTCGGCCTCAGCAACCTGAATGTTCATCTTGATCGGGTTTGTCCGAAGTATAGTCGCTACGATCGAGGCTGAATTGACGAATTCGCCAACAGCAACGGGCCGGCTGCTCACAAACCCGGACAGTGGAGCCGTGATCACCGTATCGGCAATTGCCTGCCTGGCCGTCGCGACCTGGGTTTGAGCAGCATTCACGTCAGCACGGGCTGTGGCAATTGCCTGGTTGCTTTGCCTTGCAGTATTTATCGCCACGTCGAGATTTTGGCGGGCCGCGTTCATTCTGGCGCGTGCCGTGTCGCGCTGAGTTCGAAATTGCTCATAGGTGATCATTGCGACATCGCCGCTTTCGGTAAGCTCGCGATATCGCTTTTCATTAACCTCCGCCTGTTTCAATTCCGCTAACGTCTGCTCGTAATTTGCATTGGCAGCCCTGACTTCCGGTATTGTGGAAGCATTGAACGTGCTTCTTGAATTCAATCCCAGCCTTGCCTCGGCCTGGAGCACGGCAGCTTGGGCTTTCGCGACTCCGGCCTGCATCGAAGCGAGCTGAAGTCGGGCATCCCTATCATCGATCTTCGCGATGATCGACCCGGCAGAAACAAATTGACCGACATTCGCGGAGATATTCGATATTTTGCCAGCGGTCTTTGGGGCGACATTCGTGGTTTCGTCAGCGACAATGCTTCCCGTCGCCTGGATCGATGCCGCTACATTCCGCATTTCGCTTCGGCCAACCGTGATCGGAACCACCGCCGATGAATCTGTTTCATCGGAGTTCACGTTAACAGAAACCCTGCTATTGCCAGACGAACCGCAAGATAGCGACGAAAGCAATACAAATAATCCGATTAGGCCCCTGAGGCTTTGATTCACCATAAATAATCGCCTAAATATCGTATTTTACAATAGATGCAGTCGGTGATACCGGTTTGATATGTAAATTTTTGTCAATATGACTGGATGCCCAGCAGGTATTGAACGCGGTTCGTTGATCCATTTTGGTAGGCGGTCGCACCCGCGAAATGCTAAAATCGCTACTATAATTCGAATCATAGTTACTTATTGAGGTTTGCTTGATTATGCATGAAATCACCGCTTTAGAACTCAAAGCTCGCCTGGACGCAGGTGACCAGATCCAGTTGATCGACGTCCGTCAACCAGATGAATACGCCTTCGCCCGGATCGAAGGAACCAAGCTGATACCGCTAGGCGAGATCATGAATCGACAGAGTGAGATCGATCCAACACGTGAGACAGTTATCCTCTGTAAGATGGGCGGACGCAGCGCACGTGCGATCGAGGCTTTGGAGAGATCGGGGTTTAACGGGGACTTAAAGAATCTGATCGGCGGGATAACCGCTTGGTCGAACGATGTTGATAAATCAGTGCCGAAGTATTAGGCGGATAGCCGCCCTATACATCCTTTGAAAGGTCAATGTCATCGGCCATCCTGATAATCTGCATGCCCTCTTGAACATTTGTCCTGCACGCAATAACGGCCTTTTCCTTTTCGCCGCTGCGAAGCCATACCTGGCAGTTCAGGCATTCTCCGTTCCAGCAAAAATCACCGTAGGAAATATTTTCCATCGCCAGAAACTGAAAACACCGCAGGAGCGAATTATTCTCGGGAACCATATATTTCTTGCCGAGAATGTCGATCTCAATTAGTCTGTCGTACGGCTGAAAAATATCGGGCAAGTTCATAATGCATTTTCAGAACGGCCCTCGCGAAGGCGGTTTTGACTAAGACTAGATAATCTTAGCTAAAAGGTGTAATTTTGAATAATGGCATTGGTAATCTACACAAAACCCGGATGTCCTTACTGCCAGCAGGCACGCGATCATTACAGTTCTAAGGGCATAAAGTTTATCGAGTACGACGCTCAGAATGACCTTCATCATCAGAAGGAAATGCTTGCATACTCCGGCGGCGATCTGGTTGTGCCTTGCATTGTGCAGGACGGGAAGTATATGGGTTCGGGGTGGGGCGATCCGCCCCGCGGCTGAACGATCCACCCTGCTTGACCGGCAGTTTGCCGGTCTCTAAGATTAAGACGTTCGGAAAAATAGTATTTCGCCCTGATCGGAGCCCCTCGGCTTTACATAAGGCTGCAACCAATCTAGGATAATCGTTCATCTCTCTGGAGACGATCAGTCGTGGTTGGTAAGTAGTACTTTTCTTTTATGGTTGGTTCCCAAATTAACCAATACAAGATTCTGGAGAAGATCGGTTCCGGGGGGCAGGGGGCAGTTTATAAGGCTCTCGATACCAAGTTAAACCGTACTGCTGTCATTAAGGTCCTTCCTCCCGAAATAACCCAAAAATCTTCGAATTTCCGCAGGTTTGAACGCGAGGCCCAGCTCTGCTCACAGCTCGACCATCCGAATATCTGCACAATTTACGATTTTCATAGCGCGGACGGCGTATTTTATATTGCGATGCAATATGTAGAGGGCAAGAATGTCCGCCAGCTTGTTTCGGGCCGTCCCCTCGACCTCAAGGTCGCACTTTCAGTTGCGATCCAGGTCACCGATGCTCTCGCCTACGCCCATTCAAAAAACATAATTCACAGGGACATAAAAGCCGGCAATATAATGGTGTCCGATTCGGGCCAGGCCAAGATCCTGGATTTCGGCCTCGCGAAGCTTCTCGAGGACGAGCATGCGGATATCACTGACGGTCAGGACCGCAGTGAGATCACGGAGATGGGGATACCCTACGGAACGGCGACATATGCGGCCCCCGAACAAGCAAAAGGCGAGAGGGCCGATAACAGATCGGATATCTTTTCTACGGGTGTTTTGTTGTATGAAATGTTGACAGGTATATGGGCCTTTCAGGGCAAGACTGTGATCGACGTCAGGCATCAGGTCCTTTACGGCACACCCAAGCCGGTAGCCGAGATCAGAAAGGAACCAATCCCCCCTCAGCTCCAGCAGATCATCGATCGTGCACTCGCTAAAGACCCAAAAGATCGCTATCAGAAGATCGCCGCGATGCGGGATGATCTCAGGGCGATACTGCAACAGATCGCGGGAACCCAGTTGATGCCCGGTGATACTTTTGCACCGGGACAAACCGATGGCAGTGCGGTGCAAAGGGTATTGAATTGGTTTACGGGAAAATCTTCGCCCGAATCGCCCTCTGTGGGCTGGACGCCGACTAATCCGACTTCAACATCATTTGGCACGGACATTTCTCAGACAGCGACCGGCACGGAGAAAAAGAGTGTCGCGATCCTGCCATTTAAGAATCTTAGCGGCGACGAAGATTCGCATTTTTACGAATTCGCGCTTGCTGATGCGGTGATCACCGAGCTGGCCCAAATTAGGTCGATTATCGTTCGTCCTAGTTCGGTGATCGCGAAATACCAGGGCAAGGAGATCGATCCGCGTGAGGCCGGTAAGGAACTGCGCGTGCATGCTGTGCTTTCTGCCGGATTTATTAGGGCAGGTGAAAAGCTTCGCGTGACGGCGCAGCTGCTCGACGTAGCCACAGGCGACATTCTCTGGAGCGACCGTATCGACGCCGAAGGAAGTGACATCCTGATGCTCCAGGACGGGATTGCCCATCGTATTTTAGAGGGCCTAAGGCTCGAATTGACCGACCTTGAAGCCGAGAAATTGGGCAAACGGGCCACGGACAACGCCGAAGCCTGGGAAGAATATCTTCGCGGCCGCGACAATTTTGGCAGGTTCATTTTCCGCACGATCGATGCCGACGATTGCGATGCCGCAATGGCGAACTTCAAGCGTGCGATCGAGCTCGATCCGCACTTTGCCCTTGCTTACAGCGGCTTGGGTGCCTGTTACGCAAATCGCGTCTTCAAAGGGTTAGGTGAACCCGAAGATTATACATACGCTGAAGCCGCGTTCAGCAAGGCTTTTTTCTACGACCAGAATGTCGTCGAAGCCCGCGTTCTAATGGTGATGATCTATATGGCCCGCGGCGAAAAGAAAAAGGCCCGCTCCGAGATCGATCTGCTTCAAAAACAGTTTCCAAACGACGCCGCACTTTATTTTGTAAAGGGCGTGATGCACCGGCTTGACGGCGAGTATGACGAATCTTTGAAAGCGTTTGAAAAACTTGGCCGCCTCGATCCGGCCGCCCGCGCCGTTGCCGCGTATAATCGGGCCCGCATTTTCTTATACAGGCATGAATTCGAGACCGCTCATGCGGAACTCGACAAGGGATTTAAAGTCGAACCGAACCACCCGATGCTCAAGATCTTCCGTTCGGGCGTGTATTATTACGAAGGCCGTTATGACGAAGCACTACCTCTGATCGCCGGTGTTCTAAAAGAAAATCCCCGCATGGACGGTATAAAACCACTATATGCGATGTTCTTGGCCGGAGCAGGCAAACCTGACGAGGCGAGAGCGCAGCTCACGGACGACGCAATCGCGATCTCACGTACCGACCACGACATGGCTTACTGGGTCGCCTCAACCTATGCCTTGTTAGGCGAAAAAGACTTGGCCTTCAAATGGCTTAATAAAGCCGTCCGCTTGGGCAACGAGAATAAACCCCACTTCCTTCACGACAAAAATCTGGACAGTCTCCGATCGGATCCGCGATGGTCTGAGACCATGGAAAAAGTGGGAACTTCTGCTTAGCTACGGATCCCCTCTCGGTAAAGCCACCACGCAAGTCGCCCTTCACTATTGAAATCGCAAAATGCGCTAAACTACATTTCAAAAAAATAAATTGGAGAGATCTATGCTCCGAATCGTTTTGGGCGCTGTCGGCGGATTTATTGCTTGGTTGATCGTTTGGGTCGGAGTCGAGAAGATACTTTCGGCAATTTGGCCGGCGTTCGGCGTTCATCAACGGGCGTTCGAAGAGGCGATTAAAAATGGCGGCTCGTTCACAGCGGAATCGCCTATGCTTCTCACGCATATTGTCGTCGGTTCATTAGTCTCGGTGATGGCCGGATCTCTGGCCGCGCTGATCGTGCGTACGCAGATCTTCGATCCGGGTGGTCTTGGCATTTCCATGGGAAGTGAACCATCGATCATCACCGTCACCTTCCAGGAAGACTACAGGATGACGAACGTGGCGACCTCGATCAAGTTTGCCTCAAAGACCGACCGCGACGAGGCGTTCGCAACCGGCATGACCGACGGTATGGAGACGAGCTACCAGCGGCTCGAAGGAGTGCTAAGTGCAGAAGCCCGCACGTAAGTAAGGGCGAAACGTTCAGCGTTAGGATTACGCCCTTGCTCACGCGCGGGCTTCTGCACTTTCAGAAGAAACGGAATGAGTATGGAGTTTATAGTCAACAAAGAGACGAAGACAGTCACGATTACCAAAGAATTTGCGGCTGAGCTGTCGTTGGTCTGGGACGCATATACAAACGCGGAACTGCTCGACCAGTGGTGGGCACCGAAACCTTTC
>JBGTCF010000049.1:0-13070 GCA_041748975.1 Pyrinomonadaceae bacterium | reverse complement strand
ATATCCGCGCTCCGTATACTTCAGCCGCCTATTTTCATTCTCGAGCATTTCCTGCATCGCTTCGGCAAGAGCAGAAACGTTTCCAACGGGAACTAATACTCCGAATTCACCAAGCTCGATCGTTTGCGCCCCGTTGAGTTTTGATTTGGTGTTAGGCGCAAGCAATTCACGAGGGCCCGTTTCGCAGTCGGTCGAGATCACGGGCAATCCGCATGCCATCGCTTCAGTTAGGACGTTGGGGAAACCTTCGAAGTCGGACGCTAGTACGAAACAATCGGCTCGCCGCAAATACTTGAAAGGGTTCGACTGGTGATCTATAAAAAGAATATCTTTCTCAAGGCCCATCGAACTCACAAGATCAAGGGTCTCAGTAAACTTAACCCCCTTTCCGATAAAAAGAAGCTGTGCATCCTTACTTCCGAGGCGGTTGAATGCCTCCACCATTAACCGGTGACCTTTCTGAGGGCTAAAGGATGCTAAATTTACGAATGTGAATCTATCGAAATTTATGCCATCGACGGCTTCTGTGATTTTTTGATCGATCTCACGCCGGTTAGTGATGTTTCGAATAACCTGATACTGCGTTTTGATTCCATAGTACTCCTCAAGAGCTCGTCGAGTCCCCTCTGAGTTCGGCAATATGATGTCAGCTCGCGGGTACAGCCACGAAACCAGCCGCTTCGCGATCTTTCCTCTCATATCTAGCTCTGTATACCAAGATGGAGTGTAAATTTGTTCGCTGATGATCAACGGTATCTTCAGGCCGGCAATCTTTGCGAGGCAAGCCGTAAAATTCGGGCGATTGAGGAACGAAATGAGCAGGTCGATGCCATTATCATCACAATATTTCTTAGTACGCCAAGCCGCCAAAGGAAGGCGGGCAATGCTAATCAGATTGTGGCGGCCATGGAATCCTCGCTCGACGTACGCGACGACTTGATCACTGGGAAGGACATACTCGATCGTGTCATCGAAAAGAATAAGATGAATCTCGAAGTCGGCCTTGAGACCCGCAAGTAGATGCGAAACGAAACGTTCGGCTCCGCCGCCGGACATATTGTGGATTAGAATAGCAACCTTCGGCTTCATTTTTTTGGCTAAGCCCTTCTTCACGTTCGTGCGATTTATCGGGTGAATTGCCGCACAAACGATTCGGCGGCCTTTCACCACTTTTAGATACCGCCCCTGCCTCTGATAAAGAAGCATCTAAACAACATCAGCAAAGTTGCGCTCCATCCGATGGAAAATGATAACAGAAAAGAACAACACGGCGAGAGATATCAGGGACGCGATGCCTATCGCCGACCAGTCAAGGGGCAATCCAAAAATTGCGGACCGGTATCCCTCAATGATGCCAGTCATAGGATTAAATTTTAATATCCAACGCCATTTTTCCGGCACCATGCTTAAGGGGTAAATGACCGGCGTCAGAAAAATTCCAATTTGAATTAGAAAAGGCAGTGCATATCGAATATCGCGGTATCGTACATTAAGTGCAGACATCCAAAGCCCTATTCCGGCCGCTAGTATTACTGTCAAAACAATAAAAACCGGGAGCATCAAAAGGGAAGCTGAAAAGACACCGCCGTAATAGGCGATCAGAAGAACGAGTAAAGCAAAAGAAATCGCAAAGTCAAGCAAGCCCGAGACCACCGAAGCCAGTGGAATAATCATCCTCGGAAAGTATACCTTTGTGATCAGGCTCGAATTTCCAACCAGGCTATTTCCACTCGTGTTGATCGCGTTAGAGAAAAATGTCCATGGTACTAGGCCAGCATATACAAAAAGAGGATAAGGGACTCCGTCGGATGGCATACCGGACAGTCGCCCGAAGACGACGGAAAAAATGATCATCAAGAACACTGGTTGAATTACCGCCCATGCGAGGCCAAGAACAGTTTGTTTATAGCGGACCTTTATGTCGCGCAGTACTAAGGCCAGGAGTAATTCACGATATCGCCATAGATCCAATAAATTTGGGGCAAGCCAGTTTCGCCGCGGCTCAATAATTATGATCTGATTGTCCGAAAGGCCGGCTTCCAATTCTTGTCCCCGCGTTATCGCCATTTTTGCTCTGAGCTAGTAATCAAGGTGAGGATTTCGGCAGAATTCCAGGTCGGCGTTGACCATTATTTCAATCAGGCGGCGAAATTTGGTCTCAGCCTTCCAGCCGAGAATCATCTCGGCTTTTGACGAATCACCGATCAGCATATCGACCTCCGTGGGCCGGTAATATGACTGGCTAATCCGTACGACCGCTTCATCTTCCTTGACAAAATGACTCGAGCTTTGAGTCTTCTCACTTAAAAGGTCTTTGTCGATAGAAACAATTACGCCTTCCTCGTTCTCGCCTTTACCCCGCCATCCGATCTCTATTCCAAGACAACCGAACGCCACCTCGACAAAACTCCTAACAGAATTCGTTTCGCCCGTTGCCAGCACAAAATCATCGGCATTTGGGTGCTGCATAATCTTCCATATCCCGTCACAATATTCCGGAGCGTAGCCCCAGTCACGCATCGCGTCCAGATTTCCCAAAACGAGCTCCCGCGATTTGCCAGAAGCGATCAATGCCGCCTCGCGCGTGATCTTTTTGGTGACGAAGGTTTTGCCGCGCCGAGGCGATTCGTGATTGAACATGATGCCGTTAAACGCCATGAGATTGTACGCCTCACGGTAATTTACGACGATCCAGTAAGCGTAAAGTTTTGCAATACTATACGGGGACCGCGGATAAAATGGGGTAGTCTCCGACTGCGGAGTTTCACGCGCTTTTCCGTAGAGTTCCGAGGTCGAGGCTTGGAAGAACTTGACCTGCCGAAGCCCGGTTTCGCGGATCGCGTCCAAAAATCTGAGAGTGCCCAGGGCATCGACCTGCGCCGTGTAGTCCGGAAGCTCGAAAGAAACTTTGACGTGGCTCTGCGCCGCAAGATTATAAATTTCGTCCGGCTCGATCTTTTCCAGTAGGCGGTTTAGGCTGTTGGCGTCGATCATATCACCGTAGTGAAGAAACAATCTCTTATTCAAAATATCGGGGTTGTCGTAAAGATGATCGATTCTTCCAGTATTAAAGGAACTGGACCTTCTGATAATACCGTGGACCTCATACCCCTTATCCAAAAGAAGTTCCGCCAGATAGCTTCCGTCCTGTCCGGTGATACCGGTGATCAGCGCCTTTTTCATAAACTCGATAGTTCTTGAGACTGTGAGCCCGAATACCACTCGTAAGTTGTTTTTAATCCATCGGCAAGCGGCGTCGAATGTTTCCAGCCCATTCGATTGATTCGGGTCACGTCCAACCGCTTTCGGGGGGTTCCGTCCGGATACTTTGCATCGTACTCAATTTGACCTTCGAATCCTATAAGTTTGCCGATCATTTTTGCGAGATTTCTTATCTCTATATCTTCACCGGTACCGATGTTCAAATGCGAAATACCTTGTTGGTACACGTCTTCACCTTCAATGCTCTCCAATAGAAAAATCACTGCCTTCGCGAGGTCGTCGACGTAAAGGAATTCCCTTCGCGGCGAACCCGTCCCCCACAAAACCACCTTCCGAGAATCGCTAGCCCTTGCTTCGTGAAATTTTCGTATGAGCGCCGGAATAACGTGTGAATTCTGCAGATCGAATTTGTCATTAACGCCGTAAATATTGGTCGGCATGACTGAATAGAAGTTGCTGCCATACTGACGGTAGTAATTTTCACATAGTTTTATCCCAGCGATCTTCGCAACCGCGTACGGTTCATTCGTGGGTTCGAGAGGGCCGGAAAGAAGTTCCTCTTCACGGATCGGCTCTGTCGCAAACTTAGGATAAATACACGAACTACCCAAGAAAATAAGCTTTTCAACGCCTTGTTCATGCGCGGCGTGAATCACGTTTGCCTGGATCAACAGATTCTTGTATATGAATTCGGCCCGGCGAGTGTCGTTTGCGAATATGCCGCCGACCATTCCCGCCGAGAGCACTACTAACTCCGGCCGTTCTTGGGTGAAGAATCGGCGCGTGGCATCTTGATCGATGAGATCCAGTTCTTTTGAATCCCGATGAATCAAATTCGAATAACCGTCGCGTTCGAGGTTACCTTTTATCGCGCCGCCGATCATGCCGGTTGCACCGGCGACGTAGATTTTTGAATCTTTCTCGATCATGCCACGCGACGGCTCAAGGCTAACGGCAGTGATAACTATTTGACGGGCTCCTCAACGTATACAGTCGATAATAAAGCCTCTTTCTCGTTACAAGACCGTCCAATACATTATTTGGAGTTGCCCGTCACAATTTTGGTGACGCGCTAATATGGTGCGACGTTATTCTCCATAATTTGTCTCGTCTGACCCACACATTGGTCACCGTAAAATCACCATCCGCTGGTGCACCGCCGATGCTTGCTTGCCGCTTGTATCTGAGAGTTACAACCGCGGTTGCCGGATAAACTCGTACCAATACCTTCTCGACATCGTATGATTTTACCTTCAACTGGCTTGTCGCCCATTTCACAAATCGATCCTTATCGGACTCTGTTCCGGCGAGATCCAGTCCCGCCAGCATAAAATCATCGGCTATAAGAAACCCGAGCGAGGCCGAATCGCGAACCTTTAGGGACTCCATCAACCTTTGTTCAAGTTCGAGAATTCTTCTTTCCGTTTCCGCCGCTGTTTCTTTCCTTTCTACGTTGTCCGTGGATTCTTCGGGTACCGGGATCGTCGGGGCATTCTCCTCACTTAGCGGAAGTGCCTCACGCCAAGCATCAACAGTCGCTGTTTGAGGCTTTTTTTCCTTTTCATTCGAACTCTGCGCGTAAAGGTCCACACTTATAATGAAGATCAATAAGATCTGGATAGCTACTAAAATTGTCTTTTGCATATTACCCTCCTTGAACTGATGAAATGATGCCGCGATTGATTTAACCACATTTACGACGCGGCTCGTAGAGTGTTTTTGACGCTCTTGACTCCGGGCACACCCTTAACTAGAGACTCAGCCTTAGCCTTCTGAGCCTGACTTGAAAGATTCCCCTTCAAAGTCACAACGCCCTCTTTGATCTCGACGATAACCGAGTTAGCGAGTTCTTTATCCGAACTCAACGCTCCCCTCACCTGCGTGAAAAGAGACAAATCATCGCCCCCACTGCCGATATATGGCGTGGGCTGTTTTGCAGCCGAAGCATTCTGCTGCCTAGCACCGTTCGTGGCGGCTGAATTGTTGTTTACAGCCGGGGGCGAGGCACTCTGAATCATGGGTGTATTCTCGACCCGATTCGCGACAGTTCTGTTAATATTTACGGTGTTCGCCGTTTCGGACTCGCTGCTTTGAGAGCAGCCAGACAAGATCACCAAATACAATAGAGATACGACGGGAGTTACATTCAGAACCGTCTTGAACATCGACTTAGATGGCAGCATATCAATCATTTACCTTCTCGGACCGCACCAATCAAACCCGGATGCGGTCAAAATTCCTCGTGAATTTATTCAATCATTAGATTTGCATTAGGGTAAATGGCTTGTCAAACCTTTTCTTTGAGAAAGTCAGGCGAGGAGCGTGGGTTCAAACAATTTATGTCTTCATCGTTCAGTTTAAAACCCGCCGCCCTTCGATATACGGCGCGATATGATTTGGCTGTTAGTTCAGGGTCGAATCTTTGAAGTCGCTCTCTACCTCGCAAGCGAAGATCAGCACGGAGAATCGGGTCGCATATCATCCGCTTCATCGCGTCGGCCATTCCGTCCACCGACAGCGGATCGAAAAGCAGCGCGGCGTCCCCCACTTGTTCGGGTAGCGAGGTGACCGCCGAACAGGCCACCGCCGCGTCGTGCTGCCAAGCTTCAAAAACGGGTGCGCTCGCTGCCTCAAAAAGCGTCGGAATCATAACGAACTGAGCATCCCGATAAAAGCCACTCAGATCTCTCTGTTCGACTACTCCGGTGAACCTGATTTGTTCGTCAAGCTGCAGATCCTTGAGTCGCTTCTCTATCTCTCGAAAGAATGAATTCTTGTGCCCGGTACACACGAGTTTTACTTTTAACTTGTCTCGGTCCCTTAAAAGGGCGATCGCCTCGAGCAGACGAATATGATTTTTGTGCTCCCATGTTACTGCCGGGTAGAGTGCAAACGGACCCGCTGGACAATCATATTTTTCGAGCAGTTGCTCAGCCTCAGGGCCCGCTAACTTATTAACCATTGTGTCGGTCGGCCCCCACGGAATGACCTGAATTTTGTCGGCATCGAGCCCGTACCCTTCAATCAGATCTTGCTTGACGAAGCGCGAAGCAGCAATGACCGTATGGGCGGCCCGACAAGCTGCAGGATAGATGGCTTCGCGTCTTTGAATCTCGAGAGACGAAAAATATTGTGGATAGTGAAGATGCTGTAGATCGTGCGGGTTAAAAACGGCCGGCATATCTGTGTGAACGAATTCCTGGTAAGGAAAGTGTATGACATCGCAATTTAGCCCCTCGTAAAATCCGTCGGACATCGGAATGTCAGATGGCGTCAAAGTCGGTTTGCTAAGCCGCCTTTTTAAACTTCCGGCAAATGGTCGCAGCGGGCCGAGAGCACTCTTGAGTGTTTCCGAGTAATTTAGCCGCCGGGAACCTTCGGGACGCGGAGCTCTAACCCACTCCTGGCCATCGTTCAATAGGGATTCTAACCAATCGGTTTGGTCGGCCCAATGACCGATGAAGACATACTCTTCGTCACCGTCGAGGCGGCCTAGCGAGGTGAGGAACCGCAAAACGGTTTCGATCCCGCCGGCGCCCGTGCCAGGGATGATCTGAGCGTTGATTGCAATGCGTAAAGTTTTCTTCAAGCGATACCGTGGTTCAAAGCGATTTAGGTCAACGTGATCATTTGACGGCACCATTGTTCAAGCACGAGGCCTTTGAACGAAAGCGGGCTGATAGAGCCATCAGGGAATTCTCCCTTCGCCAAATCCATCCCGGCTTTGCCGCTCAAAACCCCCGTGTCAACAAGGTAGCCATCCTTCAATGAATCACCATACGCGGCGAAAATAGCTTCGTGCCACTCGCGGGTAGGAGGAGCAAACCCTCGTTTCGGACGCTGCAGAACCCACGACGGCAACACATCCTTGACGGCCTCACGAAGCCAGTATTTCGGCGGAAGGTCAGCATCCGATCGGTTTTTTCGCAAACCTATGACCGTTTCGACAAGCTTATGATCGACCAGCGGAAGCCTCATTTCTACGGACGAAGCCATTCCCAGACGATCGCCCTGAGCGATACCGTTTTCGCGAAGATAGGTCGAGCAAACAAGCGAGGTCAATGCGATCTCGGGCGGATCCCAGCCGCCTGCCAAACTGAACGGAGCATAAGCGTCGTGCGCATCGATCTGAGCAGCAAAGTCGTGGCTATAGATCGATTGCGTCTGAGCGACCGCCGAAGCAAAATCAGGGTTTTCGTCGTAAAACACCGGTCGGTCCGGCGTTTTGAGCCAGGTTCTGACCTCTCGGACCGCAGATCGAACTCCGCCAAGATCTCGAGCCCACGCGAGCAGGTCGCCTACCGAACGCCCTGGCGGAAGACCGAGTGAAGACGATTGCACGAGAGACTGCGAAAAAGGTTGGCGCCGCAACGCAGCTTTTCTCTTCGACTTGGCGAGGCCACGCCGCAGTTCGGGATAACCCCAAAACAACTCGTCACCACCCTGACCTTGCAGCATAACCGGAACGCCGTGGTCGCGAGCCAATTTCATTACCGCGTAATAACCGAATCCTGCTATGTCAGCGATCGGGTCGTCTCGCCAAAAATTAAGCTCGGGGAAAAAATCCACTATCGAACGTTTGTCGAGTTCAACGTCAAAGAACGGAATCCTTAAATGCTGCGCTAATTTTTCCGCGTCGGAGCGCTCGTCGGATTCGGGTCGTCCCGTATAACCGACACTAAAGGCGCAAAGATCGGATTTTTTTTGCGCGGCGAACGCAGCCACCACGCTTGAATCTAATCCTCCGCTCAAAGCTACGCCAACGGGCACATCCGACCGGACTACCAATTCGCTTACGTCCTCAAGGCTTGCTCGAATGATCGCAGGAGCGTCGCCATCGATCAACGGGGCATCTTCCATCTTCCAATAGATCTTCTCTTCGACACTCCACGGGTCCGTGTCAACAATCAGCATTCGCCCCGCGTCCAGTTTCCGCACGCCTTTCAAGGCCGTCATGGGTTCCGGAATATATTGATAATGAAAGAAAAGATTGACGGCAGGGGCGTCCAATTCAAACGCCACGAGCTTCGACTGGAGAATTGCTTTCATCTCAGAAGCAAATAACAACAGACCGTCGGTTTCAAAAAGATACAACGGCTTCTCGCCCATTCGATCGCGAGCGAGTACTAGTCGCCGACGGTTGTTATCCCAAAGAGCAAGAGAAAACATTCCGCGAATATGCGTTACAAAATCCAGACCGTTCTCTTCGTAAAGATGAAGGATGACTTCTCCGTCCGCGTTAGTTAGAAACTTGTGCCCCGATGCTTTGAGACGCTCCCGAAGCTCGATGTAGTTATAGATCTCTCCATTGATGATAAGTGCCAGCGACTTATCTTCGTTAAACAGCGGCTGCCAGCCGCTTAGCGGATCGATGATGCTGAGACGTCGCGAACGAAGAGCGATATTATCGACGTTAAACTCGCCGTCACCGTCCGGGCCGCGATGCACCTGGGCAAGGTTCATCCGCGAAACCGACGCTAGTAGTTCGGGCGATAGTTTCTGCCGGCTGACAATACCGCTAATACCGCACATATTTTTCTTGGGGGATCACTTTATCGTCCACGGCTGGACTGCAATTCCTTAAAGTCGTATTCGTCCTTATGCTTGCAGAATTCTGGACTCATCAAGCGTCTAAAGTCTTCGTAACGAAGCATTGTCGAGGCTATGGTCGATAATGCTTCGGGCTGGACAGAATTCGGCAGGAAACGGTAACGGAAAAGCATTTCGCGTGGATCGGATCGCCGAAACAAAATGTCCTGTAGGAAATTTCCCCAGCGATCTTCACCGATCAGTTCGATCACGCCGCCGGCATGGGCCGATGGAAGCAGCATATTCGAACCGTGAACACCGACGACGAGATGACTCTTTGCGTAACGCTCGCACCATTCGCGCTCGGCCGTGGCGTTCAACGTAGTCAATCGGAGATCGGAGATCCATTTAGGCATGCCGTTTGATTCCCCAATGCCTGCAACGGCAAAATCAAGTTCGGGGAATTCGGTCCGCAGGCAATCGGCGAAGCGGATAATTTTCTTTGTTTGCTCATGGCCTTCCTCAGCGTGCCCGAATCGATGTTTTATTTTACCAATTCGTGTTGCGGCCGTCTGATCTTTCGATTCCCATACGCGGTCGTCACGCCAAATAAAGGTAACGACAGGATCAGTCTGCAAATCGAAATTTTGCAATGCAAAAAGTTTGACTCTTGTGAAACGCTCGATGTCGAAAGAATCAGCATGTGGGTGCGAGAAAGCAACGCTCAAAGAAACTTCGGGAATAGCTTCGAGCCGTTGGCTGATCTCGTCCGCGAGCCAGTCGTTCCATTCGGTGCCGCGTCGAAGCGGGAGGTCGACCACCCAAGCCTCTGAAACCCCTTCGGGTAGCATCCATTCAAGAAACGGAGGCACCATAACGATCAGGCTCGTGTCCGGCTTGTAATCGATATAATACTGCGCATTCAGGAGTTTAAGCAGAGAATGTCCGTATAGAGTATCAAGACAATTCAAAAGTACGATTTTGTTCTTAAGTGCAGAGAACTGCCGAACCTCGAAACCGATCGGCTCCCGGTTTCGATTCGCAAATGAATCGGCGAGCCAATCTGAAAACCATTTGGCATGTCCATCGTGTATCGTCGATCCGGTTTGTCTGTCGAGCAAGACGGGCGTGTATAGAGCTTGGCCCGAAGGCAGATCACCCAAATATTCTCGTCGGCATTCCGAGCAGTTCATCTCCGCGAGGTTTCGCATACCGGTGATCAGCCATTTGTCGACGGTAAGGGGGGCTCTGCAGAAAGGGCAGCTGGGCCTGGCTATTTGGAGAACTGGCTTAAGGGAAATCATTTTTTCAAGCGGGCGTGGCAACGTGCATGGAATATCGCGCAGTCTGTACGCTTTCTCGACCCGGGAAGGCGGAATCTCGCTCAACGATGTTGCGAAATTTATAACCTGCCTTTGTTAACAATGCCTCGATATCTTCTGGCCGATTCCCGCTGTCAAATGTAGTTTGCCCGAATTCAAACGTAACGCAGGCGACGCTCCTGGAACCTAACATGCGGCTCGCTCCTTTCATAACCTGGAGTTCAAAGCCCTCAACATCGATCTTCAACAGATCGATCCGATCGATTTCGTTCTTTTCGCAGTAATCATCTACCGTCGTCGCTCGTATTTCTTCGATCCCCACCGATTCTATGTCAATACCGTATTTCTTCATCGGACGATCCGCCTGAGAATTAAATGCAGAAAAAGCATCTTCATAGACGTGTAATTGAATGTACCCGTTCTCATCCGACAATGCCAGATGGTTGAGGACGACGTTCGAGCTTTTTGCAGCGTCGCATAACGCCTTTAACCGGCGAAAGGTGTTCCGACTGGCCTCAAAAGCGTGCACATAGCCGCCAGGAGCGAAACGAGAAAACAGCAGCGTCAATTCGCCCACGTTTGCCCCAACATCAAACACCGTCATGCCCTCGCGCAAATATTCCAGATAGAAAACACGCTCGACGCGTTCTACCTCAGCAAACTCCGCCGGTTCGCGGCCGGTGACAAATCGCCGACCGCTTTGTTTTATCAAATTGATAAGGTGCTGCATCGGCACAAATAAAAACCTAATCGGAGATCCGCCATTCCGCATCGACAAGACAGCAGCCGTGCGTGATGGGCGGCACCTCGCCGGATCCGAAAAAGTCTCCTTCGACCACGTTCAATTCCCCGGCATCGTCGACTCGATCGAGGTATTCGCCCTCGCACATCACACTCAGACCCAAACGGTAGCCTGCCGGCGGGAGCGGTAGTTTTCGGATCCTGCAAACAAATGCACCGGAGGGCGGAAGAGAATTCCATTCGTCGCCTGTCAGTCGGTTGTGCTGCAAAAAAACCGGCACGTCCCAGCATGTTCTGACCATAAATCCCATTACAATGTTGGCCCGACTGTAGTTTTGCATTGTCACATATCGAAAATGAATCTCAATATCCTGACCTGACATAATGTTGAAAAGCGTCCTGCCGTTGGAATCCTTTATTTCGATCGATGTTATCCGAACTTCCCCTGAACCTGTTCGCTGCGAGTGCTCCATCAATCCCGAACCTAGATGGATACCAAAATCTTCAAGGTAATGCGAAATAGCGTCTGTTTGACTGCCAACGAAGGATACGCTACCTTGACGCAATACCACGCCTTTGCGGCAGAGATTCTCGACAGCCGCCATATTGTGACTGACAAAAAAAACGGTCCGTCCTGATTCCGCGACGTCCTGTACTTTTCCGAGACTCTTTTTCTGAAATTGCGCATCGCCTACCGAAAGAACTTCGTCGATGATCAAGATGTCGGGATTCAAATGTGCCGCAACCGAAAAGGCCAGTCGCATATACATTCCGCTGGAATAGTGTTTCACGGCTGTATCCAGGAACTTTTCGATCTCGGCAAAGGCGACGATCTCGTCGAATAATCTTTTTATTTCTGAGTTTTTCAATCCCAGAATTGCACCATTCACGAAAATGTTTTCACGTCCTGTAAGTTCCTGGTGAAAGCCTGTGCCGACTTCCAATAGACAATTGGTTCGACCGCGCAACTCAACCCGTCCGCTAGTCGGTTCGGTAACCCGAGCTAATATCTTCAACAGAGTCGATTTCCCGGCCCCGTTGCTTCCAATGATACCAATGATCTCGCCCGGCATTACCTCAAAGCTGACATCGCGCAGAGCCCAAAAAAGATCGTTTCCTTTTTGTTTACGCCGCGAGATAAACGCGGCGGGGGAAAGCGCGATTTCATGTAGAGTTTCTCGAAGCGTCGTATAGGGAATAGATCGACGTCCGATTTTGTACTGTTTGCCTAGGTTGTCGATTTTTATGATCGGCTTCATCAATGTCGGCGTGCTGTGTTCCAGAAAATTAAGAGCCGAGCCGCAAAGCTCCCCGAATTATTTCATCGATCCGTGCGGCACGATTACTGAAACTGTGGTCCCGTAAAGTGCGTGACTGTCCGGCAGCGGCAATCGAGCGACGCTCGGTTTCATGCTCTAATATATAGTTTACCTTTTCGACACATTCTTCAGCTGAACGGTAAGTTAATACTTCTGTATCGGGTTCGAATATTTCTAATAAATTATCCTTCGAGTCGGTTATTAAACACGTCCCAACGCCGGTAGTTTCAAACAACCGCATGTTGGAAGCACTGCTGCGGGAGATATCTATGTGGTTATTGAAAACGACCTTGCTGTTACGAAGCAGCTGAAACATCTCGATGCCGAACGAAGGCGGTTGGGCACGTCGAGCAATTTCTTCATCGACGATTTGCTCTGATATGACCTGCCGCCGCGGGCTCGTCATTCCCCGCACGAACTGAATATTGTTCATTATCCGCTCTCTCATCCCCCGGAGGTAAGCGATGTCGTACAGCCGACTCGGAACGGAGAACTGTTCTTGTTCAGCTACGTTCGAACGCCGGATATCCGACCATATTTGCAAATTGGTGTGCTCGACAAGATAGAGCAGCAGTTGTTCGCGCTCGATGTGAAAACGCTTTTGCTTCAAGATGGAGCCTATAAAAGCAAAATCAATTTCCGGCTCAATATTCTCGTTGAGTTTTTTAAGGACTCTGCGATCGAACGCGTGATTGACATGAAAACTGTTCAGGCCATTGACTCTAAATTCCGCAACTAGTTCCGGGACGCACGAGAGGGCAATATCCCATTCCCGAAAAACTGAGAAATTATTATATGGAGCACCGCACCATCCTAAAATCAATTTGATCGAAGGATTACTGCGCCTAAGGTCCTTCAGAAAGCTAGCGGTGAAAGTTGAGTAATCTGCGACAAGCAATACGTCGGGACGAAAGCTTTTTATTTGCGCTGCCGCGAT
>JBGTCF010000048.1:0-8580 GCA_041748975.1 Pyrinomonadaceae bacterium | reverse complement strand
GGCGGAATTAGGGAGAGTCGACCTGACGCTGCTCGATGAAGCGGTTGCGGAGATCGGGATAGAAGAGATTTGATAAGAGAAATAAACAACCCTACCCCGGCCGATAGACCGTTGATCAAGCGAATTGCCGTCCGATCCAATGCGATCGTTATAGTCGCCATTGCCATTTTGTCCGTCGTAACAACGGCCGTTGCCCAGCGGTCCGGGAACGGATGGGTTTGGCAGAATCCTCTTCCCCAGGGTAACCCGCTCTACGCAATACACTTTGCACCTGATAAGGTCACAGGATTTGCCGTCGGTTCCGACAACACGATCCTCCGCACGACAGATGGCGGCTTTAAGTGGAAAGCTCAAACGGCTCCGGCGAACATTTCTTTCTCCAGCGTTTTTGTCCGTAGTGATAAGAACGCATTTATCGTTGGCGCACGCGGAACCGTGCTTTCGACCACAAATGGCGGCGATGAATGGAAGCCGGTTCGGGTTTTATCCCGCGATCATTTTTCGGCGGTCGAGTTTGTCGGAGACCAGTTGACCTCCGGCTGGATCACGGGCACGTACGGAAGGATCCTAAAGACCTCAAACGGAGGAGAAACATGGAAAGTACAGGCTTCCGGCACGTCCGAACAACTTTTGAATATCAGCGCTACCGATGCTCAAAAAGCTGTAGCTGTCGGATTGGGCGGTACTGTCGTTACGACCTCGGACGGCGGCGATAATTGGAAAAGATCGATCATTTGTGATGGCTCGATCATCTCCGATGCCCATTACGTCAGCCCTACCGCGATCATCGCCGTCGGTTTCGGCGGATGCGTCTCACGGAGCGAAGACGCCGGCCAGACCTGGTCCAGAGTAAACATCTATAGCCGAGCCGACCTGCTTTCAGTTTCTTTTCCCGACGGTCTCAACGGTTCGATAACGGATGCTAACGGGATGGTTTGGCTTACAGGCGACGGCGGCATGACGTGGCTTCCCTTTAATGTTCGCACCAACCCAAAACTTGTGGGCATTTATATGGCCGACCGGTTTACCGGATGGGCGGTCGGGGAGAACGGCCTGATCGTTCGGACAAACGACGGCGGTTATACCTGGCAGCGTCTCTCGGAAGGCGGACGCGAAGACGTTAACGATCTTGCCTTTATGAGCAACAGCATCGGCGTCGCGGTGGGTTCAATCGGCAAGATATGGCTCACAAACGATGCGGGCCAGGCCTGGATCCCAGTTCATTCAGGCACTTCCGAACATCTCCGATCAGTTTTCTTTTTCGACGGGCAAAAAGGCTGGGTTGTCGGCGATAAAGGCACCGTTCTGAGAACGATAAACGGTGGGGCAAGTTGGGGAAAAGGTATCTCGCAAATTGACGACGACCTCCTATCAGTCGTTTTTGTTTCGGAGAGGATCGGATTTGCGGTAGGTGCGAGCGGTATGGTGCTTCGAACGGATTCGGCGGGAGCTTACTGGCAGCAATTTGAGTCGGGTACAAGGGCTTGGCTCGAAGACGTTAAATTCTTTGACGATAAGCGGGGCGTGGCAGTCGGGGCCAGGGGAACTATCCTCACAACCACTGACGGAGCACATACCTGGACAAAATATCAAACCGGCGTAAACGAGAATTTAAATTCGTTGAGTTTTTTCGATGAAAAGTATGGGTTTATTGTCGGCTCTGCCGGGATCACCCTGCACACAAGCGATGGCGGAAAAACGTGGCAGGACCAGGAATCTGTCACCCGATTTAACCTCTTTGCCGTCCAGGCATTCGGTCCCCGCTCAGCTGTTGCCGTCGGCGAACTTGGCACTGTGCTTCTAACCGACGATGGGGGCAAAACCTGGTCGGTTCAGCAGGGGGTCACGAGTAAAGTTCTGCAGGCGATTGCATATCGGGGCGGTGAACGTGTCTGGGTCGCCGGACGGGGCGGCACAATGCTAAAACGCACCGAGCGTCTCTCGTCTCGAGCCGTCGATCTTCCGAAAGGCCCGCCTGTATTAAAGACAGCGGCCCCGCGGGTAGCCCCGAAGGTTCGGACTCCGCTGATCACGATAACGGATGACGGAGACATTCCCGCCGCGGTTCCTAAACCGAACGAGCCGGACAGGCAATGATCGAGATCCACTCCCCGGCTCGATCTATACGTAGATCTTTGAAAACTAAATCTTTTATCGCGGCGATCGCCAATTGCTCCTGCTCGGCGAGTATTCCGGATAACAAAAGTGTCTTTCGCGTTTTTTCAACGAGGAGCGGAAGTATTGGGATGATCACGTCAAGCGTTAGATTGGCGCAGACAAAATCGTAGACGGCCGTTTCGCCGCTGATGGAGCCATCCGCGAATTCGATCCTATCTGACACGCCGTTGTTGACGGCGTTCTCGCGAGCGATCGTAACCGAATCACGGTCGACGTCGCAAGCAAAGATGGATCGACCTCCAAGCTTGGCAGCAGCGATCGCCAGGATCCCGGTTCCGGTTCCAACATCGAGAAATGATTGTTCTGGAAGAAATAACTCGCTTATCGCATTTAAGCAAAGCTGTGTCGTTTCGTGGGTACCGGTCCCAAATGCCATGTTCGGCTCGATCCTGATCAAAATGCGGTCAGACATGGCTACTTCGGACCAGGAAGGGGCAATGGTAAAGCGGCCAACATCCTGAGGCTTCCAGTGTTTTTTCCACTCGGCAAGCCAGTCCGTTTCCTCAACGGTGCGGAGGGAGATCGAGACCAATGCATCGGCTGTAACGCCATGGATTCGAAGAGAATCGTCGACCGCATTGCGAACAGCCTCTGTTTCGGGCGGTGAATTGAAGAATCCCGTGACGCACTGCGGTTCACCCGGCTGCTTACCAAGGCTGTCGATCTCGGTGCCAAGGGAATCGAGTTCATTGAAAGCGAACTCGACCGCTTCGGCAGCTGCGACATCGACGATGACGTCAACGGCGTACCATGATTTTGGTGCTTCAGGCATCATTCACGCACGCCGATATCGTCCAGGTCTCGTTCACGGTTTCGCCAATCCTCAACGACCTTCACGAAGAGCTTGAGGAAGACGCTTTTTCCTAAGAGTGCTTCAATATCGGCTCGTGCTCGTGTGCCGATGTCCTTGATTCGGGCTCCCTGCTTTCCAATAATTATTTTTTTCTGCGAGGATCTCTCAACATATATCGCACAGAATATTCTCGTTAGAAATGGGTCGGTATCCTCGAAAAGCTCGGTCACGACAGCGGTCACGTAGGGTATTTCCTCCCCGGTCGATTGAAGTATCTTTTCGCGGACCATCTCGGCAACGATACTTCGCACCGGCTGATCGGTCATTTCGTCTTCCCCGAATATCGGCTCGCCTTCGGGAAGGTGCTTAGTAACCTGCTCCAGGAAGGTTTCGACGCCTTCGTCCTTCAAGGCCGCGACAGGCACGATTTCGGCGAACCTATACTCGTTGGCATACGATTCGATGAGCGGCAAAAGCTCGGCTTTTTCTTTTATCTTGTCGATCTTATTAAGAAGTAGAACCGTAGGTTTTTCCGCCCGTTTTACAAGGTCCAGTACAAACCGGTCACCATTACCCGTTGAAACGGACGCATCGCGGATCAATACAAGGAGGTCGACCGACATGATAGCGTCGTGGACCGCCGCCATCATTCTTCGATTAAGCAGATGTCCGGGCTTATGAACGCCCGGCGTATCGACAAATACGATCTGAGCGTCATCGCGGTTGATTATTCCCTGGATCCGGTGCCGTGTGGTCTGCGGCTTGTTTGATACGGCGGCGATCTTTTGGCCCACGAGATGGTTAAGTAACGTAGATTTTCCGGCATTGGGGCGGCCGATCAGCGCAACATATCCACTACGAAAGCCTTTATTTGCCATTATTATGACGTTAGCAGACTTTGCGTAAAATCGAGAACGGATACCTTTAAATAGATTTTATGGACGTTTTATCAATCGCTGTTTAGCAGTCAAAGCATCGTTATAGGCTCCGCCGGTCACATTGTCGAGTTCGATGGCTTTGTCGTAAAGCTGTATGGCGTATCCGTTGTCATCCATGTGCTCGTAGATCCTTGCCAGAGCTACATAGGTGAGCGAAAGTAGTGCTTTATCTGTCGACGAAGTAGCTGTTCGCAGTACATTGCTAAAAGCGACTTTCGCGTCAAGCAGCTTTTGAGCCTGTTTTTCCGGATCGTCTATGATGGCCGCGGCGTTAAGGCTCGCGACCCGTCCGATCGTGAAATACGTCCGCGGCTCGGACGGATACTCTTCCAGGACCCGCTTTAGCTCCGAGTCGGCACGGACATAATCCTTCGCATCGATGTACTTCTGAATATCCAGCAAGCGGCGGGTTACGGAATTTTCGGCCGGCAAGGTCCGTGTATCGAGGGCCTTTCGGGCCTCACGAGCTGCGAGGGCTCTTGTTCTAGCCTCAGCGGAGGCCGCCAGACGACCCGATTCCTTTGGAGGGTCGAAAGCTGCGATCATCTCCTTTAATGAAGAAGCTATGTCGAACCCCGAATCCTCGATCCCTTTTAACTGTTCGGCAAAATAGAAGGACAGTATCGCTCCTTTTTCGTGATCTTCGAAAAGCCTTAATGAGGCTTCATCCGAAAGGGCTTGAATTGCCCGTTTTAACTCACCGGAAACGGCGAGCTTCTCGGGCTCCGTCTTAACCTGGACGATCCTTTGCCGGGCGTTCTCGGTTAGAGTACGGATCTGTGAATATTCGGTCTGTCGAACATCTATCGCCGCGACCAGGGATCGGGACACCGCAAGAAAAACGTCGGGCGATATATTAGGATTGGTCTTTCTTCGCTCATCAAGAATGGGCTTTGCCCAGGTTCGGATTGCACCGATATCCTTCGATTGAGCCAAGACTAGCGGATCAACAACGAATTGAATAAACGCCCTCCGAGCATCCGAAAAATTCAGTTCTGTATCCGGCGGAACAATAACATAATAATCGTCTCTGATATTCAGAAAACTGATGTTCCCCTTCGGCGCCAGTTTCTCCGGAACCACCACAAAGCTTCTTTCGTGCTCACGCGTTTCGATTTGCCGGATCATGGATCCCTTGCCTTTCCCTTTCTTACTCTCAGTTTTAATTCGTTCAGTGACCAGCAGGTTCGGCCGCGTGTGTAGATAGTCGAGCAGTTCGCTCACCATTTCACGGGCGGAACTTCGCAGCCCACTATCCGCATCGGTAATGTAACCTCTTGCATATTCGTCAAGATTGGCCACGATGCCGGATCGCCGGTAAAACTCTCTTACTAACGGCGCAAAATCGAGCACATCGAGCAAAGGGCCTGGAAGGTCTATTGTAATAATGGGATCGGCAAGTTCCGGCACTGGCGTAAGCGTATACGCCATTGCCATAAACGGAGCTATGATCTCGGCGTCTGTAGATTTCGGATGCAGCTTTTTATGCCGGACAACAAAATTTGAGATCTTTTGCCGAAGGTCGTCCGGAAGATCGGCGTGTTCACGTTGAAGCTTTTCTCGAAAGCTGGCACCTTTTTCCGAAAGTGGTGTATCCAGTAATCTTTCCGTCCGTCCGGCAGGATTCTGCCACTGTGCCATCTCGAGCGCCGCTAAGACGACTATCAGCCGTTTGTCCGCTTCGATCCGTACACCGTAATTGGAGAGATCCATTCCAGGACGATTCGCCTGTCCATTGATGCTAGCCGTAAAAACCAGCAAACCGAGAACCAAAAAGAGTTGCCGTATCATTTTCCTATTTACCACTTTGAAAAGATGAGTTAACCCATTATAAAGATGTATCTAAACCAACACAAAAAAAAGGATAAAGGAATGATGTCGTTCCTTTATCCTTTAGACTCCGCTTATGGAGGTTTGGTTTAATTGTAGCTGCTCAAGGCCGAAGGCTCGTCATCGTATGTATCGAAGACGGTCAATAATTTAGTGATCGCCAGCAGATCCTGGATCTTTTGAGTGAGGCTTAATAATTTAAGTACGCCGCCTTCTTTCTTGACAGCCGTAAAGCTTGAGACCAATTCGCCTATACCGCTCGAATCGATATAGCCGACGCCACCCAGATTAAGCAGGATCTTATTCTTGCCCTCTCCCAGCAGGCGGCGAATCGTAGTACGAAGGGCAACGCTGCCTTCCCCGATAGTCACCTTGCCCTTCAGATCCAAAATGGTTACGTCGCCCGCCTGGCGTTCAGTGATTGTAATATCAGACATTTTTTTCTCCTCGTTTCAGTTTGTTAAGTTGTGATAGCAAATTTTAGACCAATTCTCGGGGCAATGTCCACGATACTCAACGATTTATCGCCGTTTGAGCATCCTTACAACCAGCCCGCCATCGTCGGGATTCGACCATTCGACCTCATCCATAAAAGAACGCATAAATAAGATACCGCGGCCATTAGCTTTCAATAGATTCTCGGAATCGGTGGGGTCAGGTATATCCGCCACGCTAAACCCGGTTCCAAAGTCTCTGACCTGGATCTCAAAACCTTCGTCAGTATCCGAAAATGTAACCTGTACAGGCTTATTCTCATCAAACCTATTGCCGTGCTTCACGGCATTCGCAACAGATTCTCTAATTGCGAGATCTATCGCAAATATGATCTCATCACCGAAACCATGGCTTCTGGCGAATTCGTCAGCAGAATTCGCAACCTCCTCGACGGATTCGATCACGCTTGGAAGTTCGATGTAACGAGTCTTAGACACAATATGCGTTTTGTAAAGTTATAAGTTTAAGGTACTTGGTGTCAAGACAAACATAGTAGCTTCCGTCTAATATTGTAATTATGAAGCTTAAAAGAGCGTCGGCCGTAGTTGGAACTCCCGAATTGCCAGGGGATAAATCCATTTCGCACCGTGCCGCGCTAATCGCGGCAATAGCCGAGGGCGAGACTCGGATTCAAAATTTTTCCGCAAGCGCAGATTGTGTTTCCACTCTAAACTGTCTGCGCGAACTCGGAGTGCAGATCAAAGTCGATGGCAGCGAAGTGGCCGTTATGGGTGTTGGTAAAACTGGATTGCGTCTTTCGAACATTACACTCGATTGCGGCAACAGCGGCACGACCATCCGATTGCTGGCCGGTATTTTAGCGGGTCAGGACTTTGAATCCTCTCTCACTGGTGACGACTCACTGAAATCAAGGCCCATGGAGCGCATTTCGACACCTCTTACTCAAATGGGTGCTTCTGTGGTCTCAACCGATGGACACGCACCGCTGAAAATTCAAGGTCGAAATCCGCTCAATCCGATCGAATTTCGATTGCCCGTCGCCTCGGCTCAAATCAAATCCGCCATCTTGCTCGCCGGCCTCCATGCAAACGGAGAAACCACTGTCATCGAATCTGCGCCCACGCGTGACCATACTGAACGCATGCTTGAATTGTTTGGCATCGAAGTTCGATCTGAGGACCGCGATGGAAAGCGAATTTCGATACGTGGCGGACAGCCCGTCTCGCCGGGGGATATGAAGATCCCCGCGGACATATCCGCCGGATCGTTTTTCATGGTCGCGGCGGCGTGTATGCCGGGGTCGGATATCACCCTTCGCAACCTCGGCGTCAACCCGACGAGATCCGCGATCGTCGATGTAATGAAGAGGCTCGGTGTTGAAATTGATATCCTAAACGTCGACAATCAATGCAATGAACCAACCGCGACAGTAAGGATTCGCGGCGGTCTGCAAGCAACGCGAGAAAATGTGCCAGCCCGGATCAGCGGGGCTTTTATCCCAAATCTGATAGATGAGATCCCTATCCTGGCTGTCCTTGGAACCCAACTTGCCAACGGTCTAGAGGTCCGCGATGCTTCTGAGCTGCGTCACAAGGAATCCGACCGTATCTCATCGATCATTACGAATTTAAAATTAATGGGAGCTGAAGTTACTGAGTTTTCCGATGGCTTCTACGTCAAGTCGTCAAATTTAAGGGGCGCCCGAATTGACGCTTATAGTGATCATCGGATCGCGATGGCATTTGCCGTGGCGGGATTGCTGGCGGACGGCGAGACTGAGATTGAAGGTGCAGATTGCGCGGCTGTTTCATTCCCAGGATTTTTTGAAATTCTTCAGGGTGTCGTAAGGTAATTGGTAACATCGAAATGAAAAAGGACATCAAGATCGCTCTTACAGGATTTATGGGCGTTGGTAAATCCAGTGTGTCGCGACATCTCTCCCATATTCTGCGAACTCGAAGGGTCGATCTCGACCACTTTATTGAGAACCATGAAAATCGAAAGATCGCGGTCATCATCGATAATGATGGGCTGGATCAATTCAGAAAGCTGGAAACCGAGTATCTCGAACGATTCTTAAGAGAATCCCCTGCCGCAATATTGTCACTGGGCGGCGGGACATTTACTGTTGCCGGCAACCGCGATCTCTTGAGAGAGCATGGCTTCACGTCTGTATGGCTCGAATCTACTTTTGAGCACTGCTGGCTAAATATCTCATTCTCCAAGAAAGACAGACCGCTCGCGCGGGACAAGCAAAGCGCTCGCAAATTGTTCGAAGAGCGACAAAAGATATATTGCCTTGCCGATTGGCATTTTATAGTCCGGGCCGACTTCACGTCTTTCGACGTCGCGAAAAAGATCGCCGATGAAATATTTTCGTAATTA
>JBGTCF010000047.1:0-6553 GCA_041748975.1 Pyrinomonadaceae bacterium | reverse complement strand
AAAAATCCAGGATCTATTACACGTTAACGGATGAAGCACCTTTACTGGCGACGCATTCTTTCTTACCGATCGTAAAGGCATTCACGACCTCCGCAAATATTGAGATCGAAGTTCCAGATATTTCGCTCGCGGGAAGAATTTTGGCCAACGTCCCTGAATTCTTGAGCGACGACCAAAAGGTTCCTGATTCGCTTGCTGCCTTGGGCGAATTGGCGACAAAACCTGACGCCAACATCATTAAGCTGCCGAACATTTCCGCTTCCGTTCCGCAGTTGGAAGAAGCGATCGCGGAGCTTCAGAAACAAGGTTTCGCGGTGCCGGATTATCCCGTGGAACCTAAAACCGACGAAGATGACACGATCAACAAGAAATATGCGCGTGTTTTAGGAAGTGCGGTAAACCCTGTACTTAGAGAAGGTAATTCTGACAGACGAGCCCCGAAAGCGGTAAAAAATTACGCCAAAGCAAACCCTCACAGGATGGGCGTTTGGAATGTAGATTCTAAAACTTCTGTCGCGCACATGAGTTCCGGAGATTTTTATGGATCGGAAACCTCGACCACGTTCGAGACGAGTAGAAAATTCAGGATCGTTTTCTACGGTGACGAAGGCTTCGAGAAAGTATTAAAGGATCTCTCTCCGCTAAAAGCAGGCGAAGTGATCGATTCGTCTGTCATGGATCTTTCCGCGTTGAGATCTTTCATAAAAGAAGCGATCAACGAAGCCAAAGAAAAAGACGTCCTGCTTTCGGCACATTTAAAAGCAACGATGATGAAGATCTCCGATCCGATCATTTTCGGGGCGATGGTCGAAACATACTTCAAAGAAGTTTTTGAAAAGTACAAGGATACTTTTGCTGAATTGGATATCAATCCGAACTACGGATTAGCCACACTCTATGAAAAGATAGCCGGCCATCCGCGGGAAGAAGAGATCAAGGCCGACATCGCGAAGACTATTGAGAACGGCCCCCGGCTTGCGATGGTAAATTCGGACAAAGGGATCACGAATTTTCACGTTTCTTCAGACGTGATCGTCGATGCTTCAATGGCTTCCCTGGTACGCGGCGGCGGGAAAATGTGGAATATAGAGGGCAAGGAGGAAGACACCGTCTGCATGATCCCCGATCGAGCATACGCGGGACTATACGAGGCGATCATTGATGACATGAAGAAGAACGGAGCAATTGACCCGAAAACTTTCGGTTCCGTTCCGAATGTCGGTTTGATGGCTCAAAAAGCAGAAGAATACGGTTCGCACGACAAGACCTTTCAGATTTCAGGGAATGGTACGGTGAAGGTTGCAGACGAAAATGGAGATGTGCTGCTCGAGCAAAAGGTTCAAACCGGCGATATTTTCAGAGCCTGCCAGACGAAAGACGCACCGATCCGCGATTGGGTAAAACTCGCGGTAAATCGTGCAAGACTCTCAAACACGCCTGCCATTTTCTGGCTTGATAAAGGTAGAGCCCACGATTCGCAGATCATCAATAAGGTTGAAGAGTATCTAAAAGATCACGACCTGACCGGCCTTGATATCAGAATTATGGACGTCAAAGATGCCGTGACCGAAACGCTAAAACGCGCGAGAGAAGGCAAAGATACGATCTCTGTTTCGGGCAACGTTTTGCGAGATTATTTGACCGATATGTTCCCGATCCTGGAACTCGGCACGTCTGCAAAAATGCTTTCCATCGTCCCGCTCATGAACGGAGGCGGTTTGTTTGAGACCGGAGCCGGAGGTTCTGCGCCGAAACACGTCGAACAATTCGTGCAGGAAGGATATTTGCGATGGGATTCGCTCGGCGAATTTCTGGCTCTGCAGGCAAGCTTCGAGCATTTGGCCCAAACTCAAAACAATAAGAAAGCTCAGGTACTTGCCGATGCCCTCGATGCAGCTAACGCAAAGTTTTTGGCAAACGACAGATCTCCTGCGAGAAAAGTCGGGCAGATCGACAACCGAGGTTCTCATTTCTATCTGGCAATGTATTGGGCGGAAGCGTTGGCAGATCAAAACGCCGATGCGGAAATGGCGGCAAAATTCGCTCCCGTCGCCAAAGCACTGCAGGCAAACGAAGCCAACATCAATGAAGAACTGATCGCGGCACAAGGAAGTCCTCAAGAAGTGGGCGGCTACTATCATCCAAATGCTGACAAGGCCGACGCCGCAATGAGACCTTCCGCAACATTGAACGCCATTGTGGATGGAATTTAACGTCAATCGTAGATACTGCGAAGAGTATTTATAGAGCACGTCATTTGTCGGATATTTTCTCTGGAAACGGCTGCCGTATTCGGCGGCGATCGTGTCTCTTTGGCTCGGCCAGAGCATCCTGAACGTTTACGTTTACGCGGCTGACGCCGTCGTGATGCAGATCGTACTGCTCGGCGGCCTGACCGGTTCGGAAGGCAGCTTTCACGATTGGAATTATCTTCTCACCGAGATGGGCCTGCTGAATTCGACAAAGACGGTCGCGGGCATTATCCGTTTGGCGGGCACATTAACTATAATTACAGAAGCCTCGCGGCCATTTTCTATTCTTTTCAAGAGCCGGATCAGGATATATGAAGGCAACTCTCATCACTGGAGCGTCAAGCGGCATCGGTGAAGCTTTTGCGCGGCGGCTGGCGGCCGAAGGGCACGATCTGATACTCGTTGCGAGGCGTGAAAAAGCCCTTCACGAGCTGTGCGACGAGCTGATGCTCAAGCACAAGATCATGGCCCATTACGTTGTGCTCGATCTCGCCGAGTTCGACGTCGACCGAAAGCTAAGGGCCGAGACCGACCGTCACGGGTATGAGATCGATTTTCTTATCAACAACGCTGGCTTCGGCTCGGCCGGCGATTTTGCCAAGCTCGATATCGATCACGAACTTCAGATGATCGAGCTAAATATTTCAGCCCTGGTCGCGATAACCCACTGCTATCTGCAGCAAATGCGAAAGAGCGGAAAAGGAACGATCATCAACGTATCATCCGCCGCCGGCTTTCAGCCGATACCCTTTATGGCGACCTACGCCGCAACAAAGGCTTTCGTCACATCGTTCTCCGAGGCAATCGCCGAAGAAAACCGCCCCTTCGGCATCCAGGTCCTGGCACTATGCCCAGGCTCGACAAAGACAAACTTCTTCGCCGCGGCAAAGATCGATCGCCCCATCCAGTTCAAGGGCCAGCAAACCGTCGAGGAAGTCATCGAAACCGCCATGCGGGCAGTAAAAAACGGCAAGACACGCACCGTTTCAGGCTTTGCGAACAAGATCGGCTCACTGCTCGGCACCTACGTTCCCAGCTCGATCTCAACACGCGTAATGGCAAAAACGCTAAGAGCAAAATATCAGCCGGAGGCTAATAAGTAGTAAGGCGATCATATACGAAGAGGTTCATGCTGCTGAAAAACGGTGACAATACAGAATTCGAGATGAAGGTTGTTGGGTATCAGTTCCCACACATTGAAAACGAAGAGTATGACTCAAACTGGCTTAACATAATGATCCGCGTCAAATTACCACAAGGCTCTTGGACTGCTACTGATCCATCTTTGCTGACTTGGGAATTGATAAGTCTTACGGAGTGGCTCGAAAAAATCGCAGAGGGTAAACGTGTAGAACCTGAAAAGAGTTTTATGGAGCCTGAGCTCCGATTCGAATTGATCGAAGAGGAGAACAAGAAACTTAGAGTCTATTTTGAATGTAGTTCAAGGCCAAGCTGGGCACCATACGACAGCGCCGGAATGGACGATCTATACGCGGAGTTCGGCATCAATGAGAACGAGTTGAGGAAGGCGGCAGGCGCATTACGAGAAGATTTGAAACGGTTTCCAGTTAGAGTGCGACTCTAAGAACAGACTGTTGAGTCCGCATTATGCCCACAAATAAACATCAGCTAGTCGCCAAATTCATTTTCGATACATCCTATCTTTGCGTTCCTACAAAGTTGCTAGAGGAACGTCACTCAACGAAAATTGATGATTGTAATGTAACGATAGTGTTGCCGAAGTTAGATGAGGAAAACGAAGGGACAGACGCACAGCGAATTAGCAAAGCACAGGGTAGAACGCTTAAGAACAAACAGATTGTTACCGCCTATCATGTCTTCGAAGTGACCGTTGAGGTTGCACCTATTAACCCGGTTGTGATCCCCGAGAAATTTTTCGATGGGAAAAAGCGTCGCTACGATTTACTTGGTAAAGATGAAAAACAGCTGGATTTGATCGGCTCGACATCAATACGAACAGCGATCAAGGCGTATGCCCTTTGGAATAGGTTGCTTCGATGGAAAACGCTATCACCACTTGTAGGCAGACCACGATTTGATGAAGGGTACCCGTCGCACGGGGAGTTGTGGGAAGTCGGAAGTAACAGATTCATTACGACTCATAACGAGCCAATGGAGTTTTTTCGTGGAACACCAATTCAGCTTAAGGTGTGGAATGAAATCGGTAGACTATTCAGCAAAGGAAACGAGCCTCCCATATTCCTCGACTTATACAGTGATGCTAGATTCCATTTGACGAATAATGACTATCGCAGAACGGTTGTTGATTTAGCTGTCGCGTGCGAGTGCTTTCTCCGTATGCAAATCGAATCACGTATTCCGAAGAATTTGCCACAACGGATGTCTAATCATTTATCCGACGCAACCATTTCCAAGGTGCGAGAAGTATTCTTTCCGGAGATATTAGACGCACATGAACGCGATTCACTCAAGAAAATCGCGAGTACGCTCGCCGAATTATTCACAAAGCGGAATAACATTATGCACGATGGTTATGTCGCAGACCTTCAAAAGGGCGATTGCGATAGATATGTGAAAGCTGCTGTGGCACTGTTTGAAATTAAGCGAATTAAGAAAAGAAAAATGTAAGAAACCGAATTCGTTGCTTATGAAAATCTTACTTTCGATCATCATTTGTGTGATGTTGCCAACCCTGAGTTTAGGTCAGGAACCTTCGCTCGAAATTCCTTCCGAGATCAGATCAATGTTGGACAAGAAGTTTCCCGGCTGGAAGTTTGCTGAAGTGGATGAATATGTGCGTAGTTTCTTGAGAGAGCGTGTTTCGGCAAACGCGCGTCCGGAAATTATTACCGGCGACTTTGACGGAAACAAAAAGGCGGATTACGCAGTCCTGATCAAGCATGGCAAGGCGCTTGACGAAAGCGGTAAGGCCATAGGCGAAAACGTCTATGCCGTCGCATTTCTAAAACAGAGAAACGGTTATAGGCTCTTTGTCTTGAATGCTGACGGCAATGCGCCTGAGTATCTAACACTTGGAAGAAAAGGCACGCAGAGCTATGACTTTGAGGCTGGCAAAAAGTTCACCTATGCAAATGATTCGATTGAAGGTTGGATATTTGAGAAAGCAGGTTGGGCTTATGTTTATAAAAAGGGGAAGTTCCGCTATATCTACACGCTTGATTAAAGCCAGCGGAACGGTAATCGCCGGCGCTTTTCGGTTTTTGTTTATGAAATTCACAGTTCTCGGCAGCGGCTCAACTAGTAACGCTGTTCTTGTTTCGAGCAATATTGGCCAAGGCTCTCAGGAGCCGGACGTAATAAGTAGTTAGATTTTTCTTCCGAACGATAACAGTCGCATTAAAATGAAACGCTTCCTCTTACCGATTCTGATTTTTCTGGCCGTAACCGGCCATTCTGTTGCAGCGCAGTCCAGATGGGGCACTTACTCCTCACCCGACAAAAGCTTCAGCGTAAAACTGCCCGAAGCTTCGAAAATAAAGCGCGAAAAAATTAGCTATGAAGAAGAGAATATTTCCTACATATTCGGCAAGGCCAGACCCGCCGCCGTTTATTCATTGAAGGTACGGGAAAACGAAACCGAACCCAGTTTTTGGGTTTATATCTTTTATCCGGCTTCGCCATTGAACAACAAAAAATTCGACCGTGAAGTAAACTCAAACATGCGATGGCTCTTTGGTGATGATAAGCGCTTCTCGAAGGAATCAGACACGAAAATAAATGGCTTGCACGGGCGCGAGTTCATATTTGAAAAAGGAAGTACGACGGGCAGAGCAGTATTTGCTAATGCCGGAAGGCGTATTTACCTTTTGATTTACACCAAAGAAGAGGGCGGCGAGGCTACATCAGAAGTTGCGAATACGATATTCGAAACATTTAAGCCAGTACGTTGAGAGGTACTCAACGAAACTTGTACCGTCGGTACGCAAGGCGTTTAACCTGTTCGACGTAATATGAAATTCACAGTTCTCGGCAGCGGTTCGACCGGTAACGCCGTACTAATATCCAGCGAGGAAACGAACGTTCTCATTGACGCGGGGCTCAGCGCGCGTGAGGTATTGCGGCGGCTTGGCGAGGTGGGCGTATCAAGTGATGATCTGGACGGCATCGTGATCACCCACGAACACAGCGACCACGCCGGCGGCCTGAGGGTCTTGCTACGTGCGGTCGATTGCCCGGTGTTTATCTCAAAATGTACCGAGGATGCCTTTTACGACACGCGGGCCGGCGGGCAGAATGGCGATAGCGAATCGTCAAAACGCCAGGCCGCGTTAAAAGAAAAGGTCGTCGAGATCGTTTCC
>JBGTCF010000046.1:0-2566 GCA_041748975.1 Pyrinomonadaceae bacterium | reverse complement strand
GCCGGCGTTTCGGTCAAATTCGATGACAGCGATAACCAGCGTTCGGGCTGGAAGTTTGCGGAATACGAGCTTCGCGGAGTTCCCGTCCGTCTCGGCCTCGGAATGCGGGATCTAGAGAACGGCACCGTCGAGGTCGCCCGCCGAGATACGCTGACAAAGGAATCCGTCGCCCTCGATACGGTCGTGGATACCGTCAAGATCCTGCTCGAACAAATGCAGCAGAGCATCTATCAAAAGGCGCTGAGGTTTCGCGAGGAAAACACGTTCTGTGTCGATACGTGGGAGGAATTTCAAATCCAGATAGAAAAGGGCGGATTCATCCTCGCCCACTGGGACGGCACCGCCGAGACCGAGGAAAAGATCAAAACCGAAACAAAGGCCACCATCCGCTGCATCCCGCTCGACGCACCCGAGGAATCAGGCAAATGCATCTACACCGGCGAACCCTCGGACAGGCGCGTGGTTTTCGCAAGGGCATATTGACGGCTGAAGCACGCGCGTCATGGCTCGCCGACGATGTGGTATTTGGGAACGCGGACACTCTTGTCCGCATAGTTTGGCGTCGTCGATGAGCCAATGTCAGGTGCTTCGGCTCTTTGCTTTGCGGACAGGAGTGTCCGCGTTCCGACCGGCTCAAGTTCGTGCCGCTTCGTGTAATTTCGTTGCTCCAATCAAATGCATACAAATACCGACTTTTTGCCCTTCGGATTCATCTAAATGTCCGTAGCGGTTGGGTATCGCTTAGTTTGGGCATTGTGAGATATGATTCTCGTGCGGTTAGCGGCGTGAACACGAGTGGATGTTAATAAATTTAACCGATGAGCAGATTGTCGAGCTGGCGGTACGCGAAGATCCTAATGCCTTCAGCGAGATCGTTAGACGGTGGGATCGAAAGATCTTCGCGCTGTGCTTTGGTATGCTCGGACGCGAGGACGATGCTCGCGATGCGGCTCAGGAAGCATTTATCGCCGCGTACCGCAATTTGGCGGGATTTCGCGGCGATGCAAAGGTTTCGTCGTGGCTGCATCGGATAGCCGTCAATCAGTGCTTGACAACCAAACGGCGCCAGCGATCGAGGGCCGAGGATCTGATCGATGATGAGAATGGTGAAGAAGACCGGGTCTTTGTCGCATCAGCGTTGAGTTCACCAGCGAAGCGGATCGAGAAAACTGAGCGGATGAAGCTCGTGCGGCAGGCCGTAACGGCTTTGCCATCGGACCTTCGTCAGGTGATCGTGATGAAGGAATTTGAGGAAATGACCTTTCAGGAAATATCGGAAACGCTTGAACTGCCCCTTAGCACGGTGAAAAGCCGGCTGTACACGGCGTTGAAACAATTACGGATGAAGCTGGAACGGACTCCTGTTGAAGTCGTTTAGAAAGGTGATGCTAAATAAAGAAATTAAAGAGGGTTGCGGACGGTCTGATGAGATCCTCGCGTACATTTACAAGGAGATCGAGCCGGATAAAATGATCGGGTTTGAAACTCACTTATCCGGTTGCGAGAGCTGCGTGGACGAATTTGCGGCCGTCTCCGATGTGAGATTTTCGGTTTTTGAGTGGCATAAAAAGGAGTTTTCACATCTTCCTACGCCGGAGTTTTCGATTCCCTATGTCTCGACAACAGAGGAATCTGCCGGTTTATTTACAGCGATCGGCGAAATGATCAGAAACGCCGGCTGGCCTGCGACCGTTGCGGCCACGATAGCCGTGTGCATCGGGCTTGGCTTTGCGATTATGGTGTTGGTGAGTAGCGGCGGCAATGAGATGGCTCGCGTGGAAGTCGATGCGGTTTCGGGCCCGGCCATTAGCTCGTCGCCTATCGCTGAACTACCGAGGCCTGCTGTCGTTGATGATCCTGATCTTCCCGAGCCTAAACGCTTTTCATATGTAGCAATTGGCACGAGTGCTCCGAAACGTTTGAATAAAAAAACAAAAACTTCTTCACGAAAAACACGTGTAACTCCTCCGCGAACGGATGCTCTTCCCCTGACGAGTAAGGCCCCTGTATTGAGCAGCTATGAGGACATTGAGGACCGATCTTTGCGATTGTCGGATCTGTTAGACGAGGCAGGCGGCTAGACGGTGGAACATATGAGAACAAGTATCCATAGAATCGTATTTTTCCTTGCGGTAGTACTTTTCACAGCGGCTTCTGTTTTGGCGCAGGAAGGCCCAGAACCGCAGGGCGGGCAGGATCAGCCGCGGCGGCAGAACAATCCCGGTGTGAACATCCTTCGTCAATTGGGGCTTAACCGTGAGCAGATGCAGCAGGTCAGGCAGATTAACGTCCGCAGGCAGCCATTGATGGACGCAGCCCAACGACGTTTTCGCCAGGCAAATCGACGTCTTGACGAATCGATCTATGCGGACCAGCTTGTTGAGGCGGAGGTGCAAGAGCGAATAAAAGAAGTTCAGCTCTCGCAGGCAGAGCTGATAAGGCTGCGATCGATGAGCGAGCTGTCGATCCGAAAGATCTTGACGCCTGATCAACTCAATAAGTTCAGACGGCTAAGGCAGCGGTTCGACGAGGTTAATTCGCGGCCGGGACGACAGGCTGTCAATTT
>JBGTCF010000045.1:0-10499 GCA_041748975.1 Pyrinomonadaceae bacterium | reverse complement strand
GATGAAGGGCGAACGATCAGTAGCCAGTTTCAGGATCCGGCGACAGGTGTCCGGTATCTGCGTTCGACGGATGAGATGTGGGAGATATTCGGTTCCGACCTACCTGACGCACTGACAAACACCGTGTGCATCGCCGAAATGTGCGATCTGGTCATCCAGCAGAGCGAAGAAGTGCGCCAACTGCCTAATTACCCTATACCGGTGGATTCCGGCTTCAACTCAGTTGACGATTATTTCGAAAAGGTGCTCCAGGATGGTTTCGAGGAGCGGCTATTTACCGAATGGGAACCGATGATCGCTAGCGGCACCCTGAAACACCCTCTGACGGACTATCAGGAGCGACTTGATATTGAGATCGGAACGATCAAGAAAATGGGCTTTCCCGGCTATTTTCTGATCGTCTGGGATTTTATCGCATACGCTCGAAAACAAGGCATTCCGGTAGGGCCGGGCCGAGGTTCGGCAGCCGGTTCTCTGGCGGCATATTGCATGAGGATCACAGACGTCGATCCCCTGCAGCACGAGCTGCTTTTTGAGCGATTTCTCAATCCCGAACGAATCTCCATGCCCGATATCGATATTGATTTCTGCATTCGCGGGCGTGGCAAGGTCATCGAGCACGTGACTGAACTGTATGGGCGCGATTCAGTTTGCCAGATCATTACATTCGGCACGATGGCCTCAAGGGCGGCGATCAAAGACGTCGGCCGAGCCCTGAATATGCCGTATGGAGACGTCGAAAAGATCGCAAAGATGATCCCGCCGCCTATCCGCGGCCGAAATGTAAGTATTTCGCAGGCACTCGAGACCGTTCCGGAGCTCAAGGCCGCAGTCAAAGACGAGAGTGTAAGGGAGTTGGTAGACCTCGCATTGAGAATCGAGGGCTGCGCCAGACATACGTCGGTCCATGCTGCGGGCGTAGTTATCAGCCCAAAACCGCTTCATGAACTTGTTCCGGTATCGCTCTCCGGCAAGGAGGAGTTCACCAGCCAGTATCCGATGAACGACCTCGAAAAGGTCGGGATGCTGAAGATGGATTTCCTCGGCCTTACGACCCTGACGGTAATCAGCGATTGTCTGGCTTCGATGAAGGAAAAGCTCGGGGTTACGATCGATTGGACAAAGATTCCGACGAATGATGCGAAAACGATGGAGCTGTTTGCTGAGGGCCGGACCGAAGCGATCTTCCAGTTTGAGTCGACGGGAATGCAGGAGATGTGCAGGCGGCTCAAGCCAAAGGAACTAGAGGACCTCTCAGCTCTAAACGCCTTATATCGACCGGGCCCGCTTGACGGCGGAATGATCGATGACTTTATCGACCGGCATCGCGGCGTCAAACCTGTCAAATATATCGTCCCTGAAATGAAGGAAATTCTCGGTAACACCTTTGGTGTCCTTGTGTACCAGGAACAGATCATGCAGCTCCTGCAAAAGCTCGCCGGTTATAGCCTGGGTTCAGCCGACCTCGTGCGGCGCGCGATGGGTAAAAAGAAGATCGAGGAAATGGCCGTTCATGAAATCACTTTCATTGAAGGAGCGGTAAAAAACGGCATTGCGCGTAAAACGGCCAAAGAGATCTTTGACCTGATGGCGAAATTTGCCGACTATGGATTTAACCGCAGCCACAGTATGGCCTACGCCATACTGGCCTTTCAGACCGCTTATTTAAAGGCTCATTATCCCGCCTATTTTTATGCCGCGGTCCTGTCGCATGAAGCTCAGGACAGCGCGAAAGTTTACAAATATACAACCGAGCTGAAATCGCTCGGCCTTGAATTGCTGCCTCCGGATATAAATGAGAGCGATGACGGCTTCACCCCGGTTGACAAAACGGTCCGTTATGGCCTGACAGCGATCAAAGGCATGGGATCATCGAGCGTAGCGGCTATCGTTGAAGCAAGAAAGGAGGGGCCGTTCAGTTCCCTTTTCGATTTCTGTTCCCGGTTAGCTGCCGGTGCTGTCAATCGACGCGGTCTCGAGAGTCTCATTGCCGCAGGGGCGTTTGATTCGCTGATGCTGGAGACCTCGAATCGCGGATCCTGGCGGGCGGGCCTGCATGCTTCAATTGAGGCTGCTCTCCAACAGGGCCAGCGGGCGGCAGATGACAGGATGCGGGGCCAGACCGGATTATTTGGTGGTGTTGACACGCCGGACTCGGGGGCCGCCGTTTTGATGCAAGATGTCCCGCCGTGGTCGCAAGGCGAGATCGCCGAGCGTGAAAAGGCGGCCATCGGGTTCTATCTTTCGACTCATCCGCTTGAAAAATACGAAGACGTCCTTTCGGGTATTAAGCTCAAGAACATCGCTGAATTTGATGATCTCAGATCGGGCGATGTCGTGACGCTTGCGGGAATGGTTAGCGGGCTTCAGATCCGTACGAGCAAGAAAGGCAACCGGTTTGCGATGTTCCGGTTTGAGGATCGTTCGGGCGGGATAAAGGGCGTCGTGTTGGGTGAAAACTTCAATAATTTAAGCCTGATGCTCCGCGACGACGAGATGTACATTGCCGAAGGGCGTATCGAGGCTTCCGAGGGGCAGGAGCCCACACTGAAGGTCACGGACCTGAAATTGTTGTCCGAGGCCGAGGCATCGAGAGCATGTGCGGTTGAGATCACACTGCCCTCCGACGGGGCCGACGAAGATTATCTCGAATCGCTCTACGGCATTTTGGAGCGTGACCGCGGCCGCTGCAATGTATTTCTGACGATCACGGCAGGGCGGGCAAGCGTGAAGCTTCATGCCGATACGCTGAATGTCGTGGGCAGCACCGGGCTGCAAAAGGAACTTGAAGCCAAGGGATGCGGCGTTAAATGGGAGTACTAGTTTAATTAATTTGGTACAGACTTAAGACCCATCCGAATATAGAGTATTATTGACGCTATGTCCGCAACCGCATTCGAACGCGTCCAGATGGCGCGGCATCCTGACCGTCCTTATTCGATGGACGTGATCTTGGCTATTTTTTCGGATTTTGTCGAGGTTCACGGCGACCGCCGCTATGCGGACGACCCCGCTATGATCACGGGTTTTGCGCGGCTCGACGGCACCGAGGTCTGCGTTATCGGACAACAGAAAGGGCGAGATATCAAAGAACGCAGGCATCGCAATTTCGCAATGTCAAAGCCCGAAGGCTACCGAAAGGCTTTAAGAATAATGAACCTGGCGGAAAAATTTGGCCGCCCGGTGATCACCATCATCGATACTCCCGGCGCCTATCCGGGGATCGATGCTGAAGAGAGGGGCCAGGCCGAGGCCATTGCCTTTAATCTACGTGAAATGGCGGGCCTGAAAGTTCCTATTATCGTAGTCGTTCTCGGTGAGGGCGGAAGCGGAGGTGCGTTGGCCATCGGCATAGGTGATCGAGTGCTAATGATGGAGAACGCCGTTTATTCCGTTATCACCCCGGAAGGCTGCGCCGCGATCTTATGGAAATCGGCCGAAAAGGCCCCGGACGCGGCTGAAGGGCTGAAACTTACGGCGGATAGCCTGAAACAGTTCGAAATTATCGATGAGATCATTCCTGAGCCGGAGCCGTGGACAATTCCATCTGATGATGACAAGAAGAGGCAAAAGGCGTTTGATAAGATCTGTGAAACATTGAAAAAAAGCCTGGTACGGGAGGTCAGGCTCCTGTCCGCCTTAGATACTCGAACGCTCCTGGACCGGCGATACGAGAAGTTTAGAAAAATGGGTGAGTGGATTTAGAAATGTGCCGCTAAAAACGCGAAGCACCCGAAATTGGCTAATGGGGTTCGCGTTTTTAACGGTCCGTTATGGTCCGTTTAGGTCGCTCTAGAACGGTATATCGTCATCCGCTGACGCGGGAGCGGTGACGGGAGCATTCCCTGATCCGCCCGAAGAAGCCCCAGCGGATGAACTCGCTGCCGGCGGTCCGCTATGTGTTTCAAAGTCGTCGGGTCGTTCGCCGCTATAATCTCCGCTTCCGCCGCCCTCACCGCGTTCGCCGCCGGGAAGAAACTGCATGTCGCTTCCATTAACTTCAAGTGACTGACGGTTATTGCCATCTCTATCGGTCCATTCCTCGATCCGGAGCTTTCCTTCGATGTAGACTGGCCGACCCTTCGCAAGATACTTAGAGGCGGTTTCAGCTTGATTCCCCCACAGAGTCACCTTAAACCAGGTGGCGATATTTTGAAACTCGCCAGATTTGTCACGACGTTTTTCGTTTGTTGCCATTGTAAAACTACAAACAGCGGTTCCCTGCGGTGTATAACGGAGCTCCGGGTCGCGGCCTAGATTGCCGACGAGAATTATCTTATTGAATGACATAGTGGTTTCCTCTTGTTATGGGTATTTAAGTGTAAACTTTAACTTCTGTTTAGCCATCAATATAACACGACAAGTGCGTATGCTAAAATCTCAAATTCGCACGAGGCCCGAGAACGAAATTACCTGATGCACCGCCTGCAAATTTTCCATTTTTCTCTGATCGTGACAGTTTTGGTGATTTTTGGAGCTCCAGATATTTTGGGTCAGGCAGGTATTTCCGAAGATGTCGAAATGACGAGATGCTGGTCTTTTCCTTCGAGAGAGACACCTCCTTTGACCGCCACTGCCGACAGCGGACATGTTTTCCTCGGTACGGCCGGTGCAAAATTGGAAACTCTCAGCCGCAGCGGGCGCAAGATGTGGTCTACGGAATTGGGTGGATCGATCTCATCTAACCTTCTGCCTGTCGGCAGCGGCCTTCTCGTTATAACATCGGCGACGGAATCGAACGGCACAAAAAAGGCGGAATCTGTACTTAGATCTCTTAGCAAGGAGACGGGCGTAACGAGTTGGACCCGCAATTTGGCGGACGCGGAGCGCCATTTCCTACATTCCTACAATGGCTGGATCATCGCCGTTTCTTCCAACGGGACCATTCATGCATTTGATTCGAATTCAGGGGGAGTTGTATGGAAGCGGGAGATTGCCTCAGGTTTTGCCGCGCAGCCTGTTTTTTCGAGTGACATGTTATTGGTGGCCTCAACATCTAATCAGATCTTTACCATCGCTCTTTCGTCCGGTGAGATAGAGGGAATGCGAAAGCTTCCCTTCCCGATAACAGCGATCGCGGCCGTATCACCAAGCAAAGTGATCGTCGGTGACGAACGAGGTAATGTAACCTCGCTTCTGAATAGTGGTGACAAACCAAGCTGGAGATTTAAGAGCGGCGGCCAGATCTCAAATTTCCTTGCCGTTGAAACAAATTTGCTGGCAGCCTCGCATGATAATTTTGTCTACTCTATCGCAACACGCAACGGCAACGTTGAGTGGAAGCGACGCCTCGCGGGCCGGGTGGCCTACGTGGCGATATTAGCGGATCGCTATGCCATCCTCTCAAGTGTTGAAGATCAGGGAGCGGCCCTAATCGATCTAAGAAATGGAAGAGTGGGTGGTCAACTGATACTTGAAAACGGCGAGACAATTACTGGCGACCCTGTAATTTCCGAGGGGCTGATATTGGTGATCACCAATCGGGGAGCGTATGGATATTCGATCTCGGGCTGTACAGAAAGTAAAGAAGGCGGTACGGCTAAATAGCCACAGCCGCCTTCCGAAAATAATTTAAGCAGCGAAACCGTTCAACTAGTGGGAAACGGCATGCTGCTGCATCATTGCGTAAATCTCGTCTTTGATCAGTAGTTTCTTTTTCTTGAGGGTTATTTCCTCAAGTTGTTCGTCATCGTTCGGATACGTTAAATGTGAAAGTTCACTAAGTCTTGCTTCGAAATCCTGATGCTGATGAACCAATTCTCGGAATTGTGAATTGCTCTTTAGCAGTTCATCCCTCACCGGATCCGCAGTTGACATGTCCATACGGGTTTGTCCTCACTTTCTGTCAAATTTTGGGCCGGGCCTTTAATATATCTGCCCTGCTTAAGGTCATTCTAGCCATAATCGGTCAAATTATCAAGCCGGAAATTATTTCATTGTCAAACGCATGAGCCATGCGTGTTCACGCGGATGTTCGTAAAAATGTATTCGTCGCTGCACGCGTTCGAATCCAATTCGTTTGTAAAAAGTGATTGCTTTATCATTGGATTCCCGCACCTCCAGCCAGACAGTAGTCACGCCACGGACGCGGCACGATTCGGCAAAGGCGTCAAACAGCAACTGCCCGTTTCCTTTTCGTTGTTCGCACTCTTTTACCGCGATATTGTAGATCTCAGCCTCTGATGATTCTCCTTCCGATCCGACAATTCGGCCAATAACAAAACCGACGGTTTTGTTGCCTTCCGAGACAAGACGGAGCATTACAGCGTCAGGATTCTTTATTTCAGCAAGATAGCTTTCTGCGGACCAAGGACTCAAATTGACGGATTCGCCGATATGGATAAGATCACCGATGTGCGAGGCGTTGATCTCCCGGATCCTTACTCCATCATTGGTGTTTTCCTTCATTTCACCCAATTCTACTGGCTTTTACTAACGAAAAGAGGCTGTGATTTCGGCCGAGGCTGCACAGCACATACGTCTCCTATCACGAGCGCGATATTTCGTCCGAAATTTATTATGCCGGGCAGTGAATTCGCCTTTTTGAAAAGATCGTCGTGAAGGACGTACGTTTTCTCGCCGGTTGTGATCAATGAAAGAAATGCTTCTTCCGGATCGGTACGAGGTTCGCTCTTCTCCACAACACCGTCGACGGTATCGAAGATCTGGAAGCAAACCGACTCCCTTCCAGCCGGAACTGCGGCAACGAGATCAGCGTGACCTCTATATTTATTAGCCATCGCGACGAGAGCTGACTCGCTCGCCATTTCGATCCCAAGACCGGTTGACAGGCCGAGGGCGGTCGCAATGCCGATCCGTATGCCCGTGAAACTTCCCGGGCCCGCCGAGACGGCGATCAGGCCTAAGTCACTAACAGTATGCCCGCTAGCCTTTAATAAAAGATCGATATCTGCAAGGAGTGCTTCAGCCTTGGCCATGTTTGAGATCCCGAGCCAGTTCGCTATCTCAGCACCTTCCCGGATGAGCGAAAGGCTCCCACCGGATACGGCTGCCTCGATCGCAAGAATAAGCTGTCGTGACTCCTTCATTTCAGTCTTTGCTTGATCGAATTAGCGAGCCGACGTAAGACGGGTTTGCTTCTCTTTATAATGCTGCCAACTTGATAAAAGACGCGGGTCTTAGCATCAAAACTTCCTTCCATGTCCACAGTTGCCCAGATCGGATTCGGGCGAATTCTCCTTCCGACCTGTTTGATGAGCATTTTGAGGTCTGTGAGCGCTACTTCGAGCGGAAGATGTTTCGTTTCGGATGCCCATTCCTTTTCGACAGTTCGGATTAACCACTGCGGCAAATCTTGAGCCTCGGTCGCGATCGGTGTGTCATCAAGGGTGAGTCCAAGATATTTCGCTGCAAGCCCAAGTGTACATATTAGCCAGCGCCGACGGTGTTTGGTCGCCGGACCCAGGAAACGATCCCAGTCAAAATCGGCGGGTCGATTCTCGATGATGTAATAAATATCCCATAATCTCTCCTTGTTACCTCCACCATCAGTCAGCCAATGGACACATAACACTCGAAGATGATCCTCAACTCTCAAAACACGAACCAGGTACTCGTCGATTTCGATCAAAATAGAGTTTTCGAAAAGATCGCTCCATTCCACCGTGTCGAGGTGCCGCAGCTCGCTATGAAGATCGATAGCCAGTCCTTCGGATGAAGCGGATCGAACGATAGCCTCGGCTCTGTCGAAATCCGAAGCGGGAACTGAGAGGTCCATATCGATCGAAAGCCTAATGTGTGACGGCGGGTAGAACATTCCCGCGGCCCATCCTTTGATCAAAACAGGCTCGATTCCATTTGCACGGAGCAGCGAGAAGGCACGCCGAATCCTCATCTCCTGAGCTTTTCTTTGCAGAAGGTTCCAGCGAAGTTCGTCAGTGACAAGGATGGTGGGTCTAGATTCAGCGATATCCACAAGGAAAAAGAGTAGCAAAGATAAGGTATCTTCACTACTCTTCGCGAATTCTTACTTTCCTGCAACCGTAATTAAGGTGCGCACACTGAACTACCGTTACAGTTAGTAACCGAAGGACACTGCCCTAAGGTCGCGCATGTGGAAGGGCCTGTGCACGTACAAGAAATCGATCCAAGAGCATTTTGAGGGGCTACGAGAGAAGCAATCACCGGTAATGCGACCATCGATGCTAAGCCGATCGTTTTGATCACTTGCCGACGCGATTGGCCTTGGAACCTGGGTTTCATTTCGCCTTCGAGCAGACCTTTTTCATTTAGTTGGTCAATGGCGAGCCAAACAAGGTCTTCTGAGGCCTTTCCGCCGCCGTTTGTTTCAAATTCACGTACAATGTCGATAACAGAATTGTTACCGTCACAAGATTTCCAAACAAGTGCAGCAGATTGGTTTAAACAATGTGCCTTATTGCTGTCTAGGTCATAAACAAGGACCTCGTCGGGCATCTCTTGAACGACAAGGCCTTTTTGGCGGGCCATGGGATTATTCGGATTATTCATCTTCTCCTCCAAGCGAAATGATTAGCTTAATACAATTATAGTCAAAGTCTTACAAACTCAATCAAAGTCCTAGCAACTCAACCGACGCTGAACTGCGACTTTGAGAAACCGAAACAGTTTTATTAATTCTACCTCAATCTACGTGTTTGTCAACGAAATTGAGAAGCGTTCTGGCAAATATTTTTGCGGAACCCCTACTTCCAGTCGCAATTATGGCATGGGTTGCCACATTATGCAATACCTTAAGCGAAAATTCCGGACGCGAATTCAACGAGAGTGCGAACGGCATGATCTTCATCACTCCGGTGCCGGGGCTTAGTATTTTGGGCCTCCATGCAACCCCCGCGCGATAGCCCGTGAGGAGCACCATTCCTACCGGAGCCGGCAGAGTCTCGATCGTTCCCCCAAGATCGTCGATACTTAGCTCGTAGGTCCTGTATTTCTCCGTTCTCAGCGCAATTTTGCGGGCGAAGGGGTAAACGAGGCCGTCGATGTCCATAATGGCGAATTCATCGGAAAAATATGTGGCCCCCTGGCGAACGAGTTCTGCGACCAGAGTAGACTTACCCTGGAAACTGTCCGCCGGCAAAACGACAGCCTTTCCGTTCCAACCAACAACTCCCGCGTGCAGGAAAACGCGATCAACAGCATATTCGCCAACGGCGACACGGATAATGCTGTCAAAAAACTTAAGAAACTTTCTTCGCGAGCGGCCCCAAGAAACATATTCTCCATTTTGTTCTATTCTGAATGAACCGCCGCGGCTTGATCGAATTAGCTCAAAATAATGATCAAAGTCAATATTCTTGATACCGCGCACGTCGCCAAGTAATGATTTTTTGGCAACTTCGGCGGCGTCGTCGATCAAATCCTGATCATTGCCGTTGATGCGGATCTTTACTCCGTAAGATTCGAAATCGAACGGACGTGCGCCGAGATCGCGATGAAGTGTGGTTTTCGCTTTCTGTGTTTGTGACATAATTTTGATCAATTCTTAACTCGGCGTTGGTACACAGTGATAAGGAGAACTGCCGTCAAAATAAAAACCACCGGAAACATCGCAAGGCCTATGTCGTCGCGATACCTGACCGACACGAGGACCGAGAACGTCAGTAGCGACGCGAGAATACCATAAATGATGGTCACCTGACGGTGTGTCAGGCCGGACGCTACAAGCCTCTGAAAGAAGTGTTCTCTGTGTGCGACCCAAACTTTTTCACCTCGCAGAGCGCGCCGGATGAGCGTAATAACCGAATCGAACAAAAAGAACCACACAAAAAGGACCGCTGCGATCGGCAGCAGGTCCCACGCGTAATTGGCCATATTTCGGGCAAGGAGCGGTAGAGCGGCAAACGTATATCCGAGAAATGCGCTTCCAACATCGCCCATGAATATCCTCGAACTGCTCATGTTGTGGACCAGAAATCCCAGACTTGCCGACGCGATGATCGCACTGAAAAGATACAGAGCCGGCATCTGGAGCATAAATCCAAGAACAATCCATCCGGAAGCAGCGATTATGGCCTGCAGGCCAGCTAGACCATCGATCCCGTCCATGAAGTTATAGGAATTGACCATCCAAACGATCCAGATGAACGTCAACACATAGCCCCAATAACCCAATTGCAAACCACCCAGCATCGTTACTCCCTGCCAGGTGCCGGCGTCTGCGAGTAATATTACTGCGGCGAGGCCATGGACAAGCAAACGCCACGAGAACCGGATCGAAATAAGATCGTCAAGGAAACTGACAAGCGCGATCAGCACGGCCCCGGAGATATAGCCCCATGAAAAATCACCGGTTACCACCAGTGAGATCGGTACGTATGTCACGAGGCACACGATCACGATCACGATACCGGCTCCATGCGGCGTCGGCTCGCTATGTGAGCTGCGTTCGTTTGGCACATCGAAGAGCCGATTGTGAACACCCCAACGGCGATACAGGGCAACGCCGAGAAAGGATATTAAGGATCCGACCGCAAAAATGATGGAACCGATCATATCTA
>JBGTCF010000044.1:0-3079 GCA_041748975.1 Pyrinomonadaceae bacterium | reverse complement strand
CAGACGGAGCCAATGGTCAGCCGGTTCGAGCGGTCGACGCGGAACCAGTTGACGGTTTACAGCGGCACCGCATCTCAAATCGTTAACGCCGAAGGTGAAGCAGGGCTGCGAACCTTTCTTAATCGTCTCAGGGACCTTGATACTCGCAGACCGGTGAGTCTACTGGCGGCTGATGGTTCGGTTTGGTTTGGAGATCCTATCGATTCGGCGCGTGCTCCGGAATTGATCGAACGCACTCTGGCGAGCGGTGGAATAGAAACGCACTTTTCTGCTGAAGAGCGCTCGCTCGGTGCCGCGCCGGTCGATTTCCCTGACGGGAGACGCTATGTACTAATGTTCTCATGGGAACGCCAGCCGCCTCAATCGCTTTTCTGGGGATCGACACCGGGGTACATCCGGCTTGCGGGTCTTTTGTTTACGGCCGTTCTGTTATGTTATTTGCTCGCCCTTTATTTGACGTCGCCGATCCGCAAGCTTCGGGAAGCCACGAACAAACTCGCCGAGGGAGACCTCTCGACACGCGTCGCCGGCCGCGTGGGAAATCGGCGTGATGAGCTATCCGACCTTGCCCGCGATTTTGATGAAATGGCCGAACGCATTGAATCGCTTGTCACCTCTCAACAACGATTGACCCGCGATATATCCCATGAACTTCGCTCGCCGCTGGCGAGGATGAATGTCGCACTCGAGATCGCCAGGCAAAAATCTGGTTCCGATAGTGCTCAGATCCTCGATCGCATAGAAACGGAATCGACCCGTTTGAACGACATGATCTCGCGGCTTCTGACGCTTTCCAAGCTTGAGAGCGGAGCCGAAGAGGTAGAACGGGTACGCCTGGATCTGGCTGAGATCGTCCGTGATGTTGCGGCAGATGCTGATTTTGAAGCTCAGGCTAAAGGTAAGTTTGTTGAGGTTTCGACGGCTGACAGTTGTGCGGTAATGGGCAGCGAAAATTTACTTCGAAGTGCGGTGGAAAACGTCCTTAGAAATGCGGTCAAATATACGGCCGACAGGACCGTGGTCGACGTGACGCTTACCGCACAGAACGGTAGAGCTGTCCTGAGGGTTTCCGACCATGGCGGCGGAGTGCCGGAAGAGGAATTAGTAAACCTATTCAAACCGTTCTACCGTGTAGGCGAAGCTCGTGAACGCAAAACGGGCGGCATCGGCCTCGGCCTTGCCATTGCTGAGCGTGCTGTCAAGGCTCACAAAGGTTCGATCACAGCCAGCAACACGCGAGACGGCCTTGCCGTCGAGATAGTCCTTGACCGTATCCAGAAATAAGTTTGTTAGGTCTTCAATCGCTCGCTTCGTGCCCGGGCGAATGACGAAACCCCGGCCAAGACGAAGATCAAGCAGACGATCGCCATCGCGATCTGTGATATCACGGCCGCAGACATAGTCATAGAATTGAGCTGCATCGCCAAACGGCCGACGATCATAATAAATCCCAAAAGTGCGACAGCTACGGCAATATGCATTGCATGCTTGCGAAGTCCTTCTTTTAAACCACCAATTACTCCGCACAAAAGCAGCACCACGCCAAAGGCTGCGGGGATCAGTGCCGTTGCACTGCCCGGGCCCCGGCTGCTGCCGTAAAGGTAGCCGATCAGGCCTATCAGGATCAGAATTACACCGCAAAAGATAGAGGTTGTGGTCATAGTGAAACGGTTCCTTATGTGGAATTCGATCTTATTTTCGCATTTCAGCGATCATATCAGCGATAGTTTGCTTTAGATGGGCGGTAACCGCTTCGTAACGGTCTTCGTCTGTCAGGTCGCCCTCTGCTGTCGTCTTTTTCGCGATTACATCACGGGCGTAGAAAGGCTCACCGATGCGGATCTTCACCTTTGACGGGCGGATCTTCCAGGAACGTCGTGCCCACACCTTATGAAGTCCGTCCAGGGCAACGGGGACGATAGGAAGTTCAAGCTCAGTCGCCAGGATAGCAGCACCTTTCTTGAATTCATGCAGTTCGCCGTCAAAAGCCCGTTCGCCTTCCGGATAGATATTCAGGACCTTGCCGTGCTTTAGTCCGATTGCCCCGGCCTTCATGGCACGCATAAGCTCGGTATCGGGATTAACTGGCACGACATTCATCATGCGTGCGATGGCCCTGGTAAGCGAATTACTAAAAAACTCGCTGGCTCCAACGTGAAAAATATTGCGAAATAGCGGGTAAGGATAATTCGAACAAAGCACGAACGGATCGAGAAAACTCTGATGATTAGGGCAGATCAGATACGGCCGTTTGAGATCTCGAAGCTTATCGGCGCCCGCAACTTCGAGCCGCATAAAAACGCGAAAGAACAGATTGAATCCTTGATAGACAATAAAAGCCAAAGCCGAAAACACCGGACGATCACGCAGAACGGCACGAACTTCGGAGAATTCGTCATCGGCCTCGCGAACGATCTTTCCCCAATTGAGTTCGAGCGACATTGCTTCCACATCTTCGCCGCCGTGCTTATTTACCAGTTCTATTACGTTCGCTACTGTCAGAGCCTGTGCCGCCTCGTCAGTTTTGAATTCGGTTCCAAAGGCTTGTTCAAGTGAGGCAAAAGTTTCTGCACGGGCCAGACTGTCGAGGCCTAGGTCGATCTCGAGATTCATATTGGGATGGATCGTGTCGGCACCTTGGGCGTTTTGCCTGATCGCTTGAAGCACCGACTTGCCGGCGTTGGATTCAATCGACGCTTTCTCGTCGGGCGAAAATTCCCACGCCTTCACTTCCTTAACATCGGTAGATATTTCTCCCGACTCAACATCCTTCTTTAGCTGAAATCGTTTTACCTTATTGGTCGCGGTACGCGGCAGCGGCTCGACGCGGATGATGTAATCGCGGACACGCTGATATTCAGGCAGATCGCGGCCGATATTATCGAGGGCGTGGCGGATGGCTTCCTTTGAATTAGCAATGCCGGCCTGTTTGAGATAAGCAAAATCCGGCACAACAACGGCAGCCAGCCTCTCGGTCCCGGCCCTTCCCTCGCTCTCGTCCTCGACGCCGATAATTGCCATTTCCTCGACAAGAGGACACTTCAGGTAATGAACCTCCAGGTCCTCGGGATGGACGTTC
>JBGTCF010000043.1:0-3157 GCA_041748975.1 Pyrinomonadaceae bacterium | reverse complement strand
TTATGCCTGTAAATTGACCGGCAAGAAATGTACGGTCGTAATGCCCGACAATTCCGCAAATGTAAAAGTGGATGCCGTGCGAAATTACGGAGCGACCGTCGATCTGATCGATACAGCCCAGGTCGGACGCGGTGAGCGTGTAGCGCAGCTTGCCGAACAGATGCCCGACGCCTATATCGCCAGCGCATATGACGATAAGTATGTTATCGAAGGGAACGCATCTCTGGGGGACGAACTCGCTGACAAAGGTTTTGATGTGGTGATCACCGCGGTTGGCGGCGGCGGGTTAATATCGGGCCTTATTAGCGGCTATCGCAAGCTTGGAAAGAACACGGAAATTTGGGGAGCCGAGCCGAAATTAGGCAATGACGCTTCTCGGTCGCTTATGGCCGGCAGGCTTATCGCAAACGAAACCGAACCAACGACCATCGCCGATGGAGCCCGCACGCTATCACTCGGCAAACTTAACTGGGAAATAATCCGAAATTCAATCGCCGGAATCGTGGAGGTTCCCGACGATACGATAATTGACGCTCTAAAGCTCTATTTTCTGCTGGTGAATCTCAAATGCGAGCCCACGGGGGCTTTGAGCCTCGGAGCAATATTGGAGGATAAGGAAAGATTCTCCGGAAAAAAGATCTGCCTGATCGTAAGCGGAGGAAACGTGGATGCAGCAGTCTACAGTCGATTGATTCTGTAGAATTCAGGCCGCTATCAGAGCGATGAATTACACCTTTCCGATCTCTTCAACGAATGTCACGCGATTTATCTCGTGAAGGGTGGTAATTCCGAGCATCACTTTCCTGACCGCGGACTCGCGTAATGACGATAGGCCCTCTTTCTCAGCCTGCCTTCGGATCTCGGAACCGGGCCGACGCTCGATGATCATCTCTCGGATCGTGTCTGACATATCGAGAAGTTCGTGGATCGCTGTTCGGCCGCGATAACCTGTGTGATTGCAGCCGTCACATCCGACACTGCGGTAAAAGATCATGTCTGCCGGAAGGCTTTCACGCTTCATTCCTGATTCCTGCAGCTCTTCCTCTGTGGGATCGTAGTGTCTTTTGCATAGCGGGCAAAGAAGTCGAACAAGCCGTTGTGCCAACACGCAGTTCAATGATGAAACAAAGTTGTAAGGCTCAACGCCCATGTTCAGGAAGCGGCCGATAACGTCGATAACATTATTAGCATGAACCGTAGTGAACACGAGGTGGCCCGTTAATGCTGACTGAATGGCGATCTGTGCTGTTTCCTCGTCACGGATCTCACCGACCATTATCTTATCGGGGTCGTGACGAAGAATAGAACGAAGGCCGCGAGCAAACGTTAGCCCCTTTTTCTCGTTGACGGGGATCTGGACGATCCCGTGAAGCTGATACTCGACCGGATCTTCGATCGTAATGATCTTGTCCTCATCATTGCGGATCTCGTTCAGTGCGGCATACAAGGTGGTCGTTTTACCCGAACCGGTGGGGCCTGTCACCAGGACCATCCCATATGGCTCTTTGATATACAGCCGGAAACGCGATACGTCGTCCGGGTCGAAGCCGACGACGTCCAGATCGAGATTCTTAAAACTCTCGTTGATCTGCTCCTTGTCGAGGATACGGATAACGGCATCCTCGCCATAGATCGTGGGCATGATCGACACACGAAAATCGACCGTGCGTCCCTTGTACCGCACACGGAAACGGCCGTCCTGCGGGATCCGCCTTTCGGCGATGTCAAGCTCGGACATAACCTTGATACGCGAGATCAGCGTTTGGTGATAAGCGATATCGATCGGATCGACCTTGGCGTACAATGCTCCGTCGATCCTGAATTTGACCTGCACGTCACGTTCGCGGGTCTCGATATGAATATCCGAGGACCGCGATTCCATCGCGTTGTAAAGAATAGTATCGACGAGCTTGATGATCGGCGACATATCCGTGTCCGAGGCCAGGCGGTCAAGATCGAGAACTTCTTCGCCCTGTTCGGTTTCCTTAACTAGGGAGATCTTGAAGGTAGATGCTGCCTCCTGAAGAACACGCTGTGTCGAATCGCCCTTTCGAAGCACGACATCGATCGCCCCGGCCGTGGCAACGTACGGAACGATACGCATGTTCAGCACATTCTCGAGTTCTTCCAAACGTTCGAGATTTGTCGGGTCCGCCATCGCCGCATGAAGGTTGCTGCCATCGCGTCGCAGAGGGACGAATTGATTCCTAAGCATCAAATCGACCGGTATCTTCGCGAGTTCTTCGACATCGACGGGGGAAGGCTGCTCCGGCGGTAATAGATCGATGAACGGAAGCCGATAGCGGTGAGCGAGTTCCTTGGCGTCAGTTACCTCAGGAGGTTCTTTATCAAGGAATTCGGAAACGCCGATCGTCGGCGCTGTTACAACATCGGTTTGGGTTTGTTCATTCATTTTTTGATTATTTTACCTTCGAGTGCCCGTCGGACCACTCGAGATCATCTGAATGATCGGAAGATATATGGCAAGTAGGATGGTAACGACCACCACCGCCATGAAAAGAAGGATCATGGGTTCGAGCAACGTAGTGAACTGCTCCAGCCGCACTTCTGCCTCGGCATCATAGAACGTTGCGACCTCATCGAGCATTTCACGCAAACTGCCTGATTTTTCACCTATGCCGATCATATCCAGAGCCAGTTCTGGTACCCAACCGGCCTTTTCAAGGGCCTCGGTAAACCCGCGGCCCTCGCGGATCATCGGCAAAACGCTCTGGCTCAATCGACGCAATTCGAGATTATTGATCGATTGCGACGATATGTCCCACGAATCCGGTACCGTTATACCGCCCGAAAGCAACGTGGATAATGACCGTGCAAGCTGCGCGGTCGTCATATTGCGGATCAGCTTACCGGCGATCGGGATCTTCAGCATCGTCTTGTGAAGAAGCAGCTTTCCGCTCGAGCTGCGCAGCCACACAAACAGTACGAGCCCGACGATGAGAAGTAGGGGCGCAAGCCAAATGATGTTGTTTATAATGGTGTTTGAAAACCAAAGCACAACGAGTGTTACGGTCGGTAAAGTCCGGCTAGCGCTGAGGCTCTTGAAGAGGTCGGACATTCGCGGCACGATGTACAGCGTCAAAAATGCCACCATCAACATCGCCGCAAACAGCAGGAATGCGGGGTACGCCAAAGC
>JBGTCF010000042.1:0-9068 GCA_041748975.1 Pyrinomonadaceae bacterium | reverse complement strand
CGCGGTAAAGTTGTTGTAGATACCGCCGCCGCTTCCTGCCGAATTGCTTGTAACGGTGTTATCGGTAAATGTAATAGTCCCGCCGTTATAAAGTCCGCCGCCGCTGCCTGCCGCCGTATTACCGTCGATCGTATTATTTATGGCGTTGACCGTTCCGCTGATAAGCCGGTCCTGTTATATACCCCATTTGATCGCTCGACACAGCCCTTGGCCTCGCACCCCCTTCCTTCTAATGATCGACCCGCTATCCTACTGGGACATTTCTATTGAGTTCAAACTAGGACATTCTCATAGAGTTCTATCACAAGGCAGAAAAGGGCTAGACTATAAACGGTTTAGAGGCTAGACTTGATGAAAATTTATGGCATACCTTCAGCCTGACAAACCCGGCAAAGTTTACTTGCCGGCGATACGTGCCGCAAAGGAAAACGCCGAGAAGCTCGTTTGCCTGACAGCCTACGATTATCCGACCGCGCGGATCGTCGACGAAGCCGGTGTCGATATGATCCTGGTCGGCGATAGCATGGGTAACGTGATCCACGGATACGGCAATACTATACCCGTATCGCTCGACGAAATTACCTCCGCCTGCATCGCCGTCAAACGCGGCACAGAACGTGCGATGGTGATCGCCGATATGCCCTTTGGCACCTATCATGTGAACGAGGATGACAGTGTCCGAAATGCTCTCAGGCTGATGAAATACGGCGGTGCCGAGGCGGTCAAACTCGAAGGCGGCCGTAACCGTGTCGAGCTGGTGAAACGGCTCGTTAATGAAGAGATCCCGGTTGTTGCCCATATCGGCTTGACGCCGCAATCGGTCTACAAAATGGGCGGATATCGCGTTCAGGGCCGCACTGCCGAACATGCAAAGCTCTTGATCGAAGACGCAAAAATGCTCGAAGATGCAGGAGCTTTTGCCGTCGTTCTGGAACTCGTTCCGCGTGAGGTTGCCGCGATGATCACCAGCGAACTCACAATGTCCACGATCGGCATTGGTGCAGGCCTCGAGTGTGACATTCAGGTCCTCGTCCTACACGACCTTGTCGGAATGACATTCGGCCGCCAGCCGAGGTTCGTTCGCCAATACGCGGATATCCGGCAGGTAATGACCGAGGCGATCCAGAGCTGGACCAATGACGTAAAAACCGGGCAATACCCAAATGATGACGAATCTTACGGCCTGACGGAAGAGACCAAGAAGGAGATTGCTGCAACTTAACCGGCAATTCTTAATATGGAGATCATCAACCGTAAACAAAGAATGTTTTCGATCTCGCGAAAACTTCGGCGGGACGCTCGAACTGTCGGATTCGTCGCAACAATGGGCTCGCTTCACGAGGGGCACCTTTCGCTCGTCAAGGAAGCCCGGCAAATGTCCGATGTCGTCGTGGTCTCGATATTCGTTAACCCCAAGCAGTTCAACGAAAGCAGCGATCTCGAAACCTATCCGCGTGACCTCACCCGCGACGCCTCGTTACTGGCCGAATACGAGGTCGATTACATTTTTGCACCGGAATCGGACGAGGTTTATCCGGAGGGGTTTTCGACGCATGTGGAAGTAGAAGGCCTTTCGGACGTTCTCGAAGGCGGATCGCGGCCCGGCCATTTTCGAGGCGTGGCAACTGTTGTAACGATGCTGCTGAACACAGTACGGCCTGACTATGCGTTTTTCGGACAAAAAGACGCTCAACAGCTTGCGATCATCAAACGGTTGACCAGCGACCTTGGCTTCGAGACCGAAATCGTGACCATCCCGACCGAGCGTGAAAGCTCAGGCCTGGCGATGTCATCGAGAAATGAACTTCTGTCAGACGATGAACGTGAAAAGGCCGTTATTATTATCGAAGCACTCCGAGAAGCGAAAACCGCATTTAAGAAAGGGGAACGTAATGCCGCGGAACTCGCGCGAATGGTGTCCGGCAAGATCGCTACCGAACTGGCCGCGGAGGTCGATTATGTAGCGATCGTCGATCGCGATTCGTTCCAACCTATTGAGAAGATTGGAGATAGCGAAGCTCTGATCGTTACGGCGGCTAATTTTGGCAAGGTGAGGCTCATCGACAACGTGATCCTCAATAGAAAGCAGTGACTGGCCCTAAACTTGCATCTAAATTAGTGATCGCCCACATGGCGGTTCATAAAGATATGCGAACTATAAAAGGTTTCTTTACAATATTTAGCTTTTTGTTGGCGGTGGCCGTAACGGCTTCGGCCCAGGTGAATTTGACGACAGTCGATGGGGCTCGGGTCAATGTCGAAGGCCAGCAGGGCAAGGTTGTCGTTCTGGCTGTCGGTGCGAGCTGGCTGCCGCTTTCCAGTAAGCAGGCGGAATACACCAACACACTTGCGAAGAAATATGCTGGCAAAGATGTAGTGTTTTATTTCGTTGCTACAGACTCGACAAAGGCAGGCTCGAAGAATTTTGCTTCTGACGATGCGATCCGGAAATTTGCCTTTGCAAACAAACTTGCAATGCCCGTCCTACGTGATTCTGACGGTGCATCGATTTTACGCAAATTCAAGATCGAACAGGTTCCTTCATTCGTCATTCTCGACAAGAACGGCTCAATGGTCGGCGAACCCTTTGGCGGTATCGACCCGAAGTATGACCTGACGGTTCCGATCTCGAAAACGATCGACAAAGTTCTTTGAAAACATCAATTTACGGCAGCGGAGCCCGGCGATATCGCCGGGCTCTTATTCATGAGTTCATAGACCAGCCTTATCGGCAGGCCCACGACATTCCAATAATCGCCTTCGATTCCTTCGATAAATAGTGCAGCTTGGGCCTGCACGGCGTAGGCTCCCGCTTTATCGAGCGGATCGCCGAGTTCGGCGAGGAAATTTATCTCGGCATCGGACATTGCGCCAAATTTGACGCGCGTACGTTGAACAGCGGATCGCGTTTCACCTCCAGCGGTGGTAACGGCAACACCCGTCAAAACTTCGTGCCATTTCCCGGAGAGGATGGCCAGCATCCGCCGGGCATCAGCCAGATCGATGGGCTTACCAATTATTCCCCCGTCAGCCACCACGGTCGTGTCTGCTCCCAAGACTAAAGCATTCGGCCGCGATCTTGCGATGGCGATAGATTTTTCCCTGGCGAGGCGTTCGACGTAAATATCCGCAGCCTCGTTATCCAGTTCCGTTTCGTCAATGTCGGGCACCAGCTTTTCAAAGTCCCAGCCAACGGCCGTTAGGATCTCTGCACGCCGCGGGCTCCCGGACGCAAGTATCAGTTTTGGCAAATTTATCATCAGATTCGAAGGCGTAGCGTTTCCAAACTATCTCGTCTAAAATGATAGATGATTCGTTGCACGAAACAAATGGAGCAGTTATTTGGAGCTATACCAGCGGTGCTCAACGAGCTGGGCCAGAACGCCGAGATCGAACAAGCGGTGGTTTTTGCGGCGTGGAAACGCTGCGCCGGCGGCCCGCTTTCGGAACGGACCGTTCCGCGTGAGTTTTTTGAGAATCGTCTCGTCGTCGCCGTCGAAGATGACATGTGGCGTCGGCACCTCGAAGCCCTGTCTCCTCGAATGATCGCCCGGATCAACGGATCACTTGGTGACGGAAGGCTCAGATTCATAGAGTTTCGCGTTGAGCCTAAGCACTTTGCTGAACTCCGTCGTCAAAGGCGATCCGTCGATTCCGAACCGCCCGCAAATGTGCCGCGATCGCTTGCCGATGCAGCCGAAAATATCGCCGACCCGGCCCTTCGAGAAAGGTTCCTGGACACGGCAGCCGAATATATTGCCCGACAGAAAGCCTAATTTATAATGGATATCAGAAAGATCGCAAAACTCGCTCATATGGAGATCACTGACGCAGAGGTCGAGATCTATGGGCCGCAGATGAAGACCATCGTCGAATATATCGAACAGCTTAATGAACTCGACACCGACGACGTCGAGCCGATGCTCGGGGGCATGACCGCCGAGGGCGACGCTACCCAAACGACCCGCCAAGACGAACCTGTCGCCTCGCTTCGCCAGGATGCTGCTCTCGGCCAGGCGCCATCGGCTGTTGCGGGCCACTTTCAAGTGCCGAAAGTGCTTTAAATATGCGAGATACCAAAAGGCTGGCCCGCATTCCGTGTCGACTGATATGCATAATGTTATTGGCTTCGTTATTGGCTTTGATAATTACGTCGTGCAGCGTGCCCAACCTGGAACCGCCCCAATGCACGGCAGCGCGCAACTCGGTCAAAAGGTTTTACTCGCTGCATTTTGCAAACGATAATGGCCGGACCGACGAATATTTGAGATCCCGGGAAGAGTTTTTGACCGATCGGTTAGCCAAGAATCTATCTTCGAACAAGCAGAAAAATGACTATTTTACGCAAACCGAAGACTTCCCCAAGGCTTTTCGAGTCGGCGGCTGCACTGCTGAATCGGATGAAAAGGTCGGTTTGCAAGTGGTGCTTTTGTGGCGGGATGACACTCGGAATGATCAGTCAGAAGTCGTTGTTCGCACCGTTAAATCGGGCGACAACTGGCTGATCGATAGCGTCGGGAACTAAAATTTTTTGTATGTCGATTGTTTCAGAAATAGAACGAGCTCTTTCAAATGCCGAGGCTCTCAATCCGCAGCTTAATTCTTTCTTGTCCATTGAGCGAGAGCACGCATTGGAGCGTGCAGCAATAGTCGAATCAGCAGGGGAAACTCTGCTAAACGGGATCGCTGTCGCCGTCAAGGACAATATCTGCACCAAAGGGATGCGTACGTCGTGCGGTTCTCAAATTTTGAACAACTACAAGGCACAATATGACGCAACTGCGATCATGCGGCTAAACGAAGCTGGTGCCATCGTGATCGGAAAGACCAATATGGACGAGTTTGCCATGGGCTCGTCAAATGAATCCTCGGCCTTCGGGCCTGCGAAAAATCCCTGGGACCTGACGCGTGTGCCGGGCGGCAGTTCCGGCGGATCGGCAGTTGCGGTTGCTTCTGGTGTTGTAGATGCGGCCCTAGGCTCTGAGACTGGCGGTTCGGTGCGTCAGCCCGCAGCACTTTGCGGCGTTGTCGGGCTCAAGGCGACATACGGCCTTATTTCGCGTTTTGGACTTGTTGCTTTCGCGTCTTCTCTTGACAGTATAGGCATTTTTGGCCGCACTTCCCGGAATATTGCGGATGTTCTGGGTGTTATAGCCGGCCGTGATCCTATGGATTCAACAAGCGCAGATGTGCCTGTCGCAAGTTTCTCGGCGGGCCTCGAAAAGGACATAGCGGGGAAAACAATTGGAATTCCGAGAGCTCTATTTGGTGATGGACTTGACGAAGAGATCCGCGAGAAAGTACTGACATCGATCGATAACTTTCGCGATCTTGGTGCCCGAATAGTCGATATCGAACTGCCGCATGCGAAATACGGCATCGCTGTTTACTACATCATCGCTACGGCCGAGGCATCGTCAAATCTTGCCCGTTTCGATGGCGTAAGATACGGCTTTCGTGCCGAAGGTGCTGACGAATTACGCAAAATGTATGCGCGAACACGTGAAGAAGGCTTTGGCGCTGAGGTGAAGCGGCGGATCATGCTCGGAACCTACGTCCTCTCAAGCGGTTATTACGACGCTTATTATGCGAAAGCTCAACAAGTGCGCTCTCTGGTTAAACGTGATTATATTTCTGCATTCGAAAAATGTGACGCCATCCTCACGCCGACGTCACCCTCGGTGGCTTTTAAGATAGGTGAGCGCTCAGACGACCCGCTGGCGATGTATCTCAGCGATATCTATACGGTATCCGCGAATTTAGCCGGCATCCCGGCCATTAGCGTGCCGTGCGGACTCGCTTCTAACGGTCTGCCGATCGGAATGCAGCTGGTCGGAAACTTCTGGGCCGAAGATGTGCTTTTGAATCTTGCCCACGCCTACGAAACAGCGCATCCGCTGAATGCGCGGCCATCCGTTTTCGCAGATTAAGTAAATCTATTGAGTTAGCCGCAAATGCGTCAGGTCGAGCTTTGCCGGCGGTGCGGGAACCTCGGCGGCGGGCAGGATGTTCTTCCAGCGTGAACTGTCTGCAAGCAGGCGTTCGATATCTGCTACCGGCAACGGTTTGGAGAAAAGGTATCCTTGCCCGTATTCGCAGCCAAGCACCTTCAACTGGTGATACTGGTGGATGCTTTCGATACCCTCGGCAACTACTTTGAGATTTAGAGCCTTTGCCAGGGCAATAACAGTCCGCACGATCTCACCATTTTCCGAATTTTCTTCCATCGCGCTCACAAACGAGCGGTCAACCTTCAGAAGGTCGATCGGGAACCGGTGCAGATAGCTAAGGCTTGAGTATCCCGTGCCAAAATCGTCGATACTGATCTGTACACCGGTTTTCTTGATCTCCTTTAGCATCAGGATCGCTGTTTCGGCATTCTCCATGACCGCGCTTTCTGTGAGCTCCAGTTTAAGACTTGCAGGATCGATACCAGTTTCGGCGATCACAGTATTGATCTGCTCGACCAGCGCAGGGTGTCCGAAGTGTTTACCCGAAAGATTGACGGCCACACTAAGCGGGGTCGAAAGATTAGAAGATTCCTGCCATTTAACGATCTGTGAGCATGCCGAATGAAGGATCTTTACAGTCATCGGCACGATCAGCCCAGTACTTTCACTGACCGGGATAAATTCATTCGGCGGAATGAGTCCCCTTTGAGGATGATTCCACCTGACTAGGGCCTCGAAGCCTACGAGTGCCGCCTGGTCGAGCGCGATTATCGGCTGGTAAAAAAGCTCAAATTCGCTTCTTTCTATAGCAAACCGCAGATCGGTTTCCAACTGCAGCCGCGTAACCGCTCGTATATGCATTCGCTGGTCAAAGATCACGTAATTGTCTTCGTTATCTTTGGCGTAATACATTGCAATATCGGCGTCGCGGAGGATATCCTCCGCCTCGGGATACTTTGAGTTGCCGTATGCAATCCCGATCTTGGCGCTGGTAAAAACCTGTCGCCCGTCCAGTGTATATGGCTCGGCAAGCCGTTTAGCGAGCCGGTCCGCAAAGCCAGTTGCCTCGTCACGGCTGAGCAGATCGGTAAGAATGATGCCGAATTTGTCACCGCTGAATCGGCCCACCAGATCGGCATCCCGGACCATCCCGGACAAGCGCTTAGCCACATTCTTGATCAATCTGTCACCAAGCGAATGGCCCAGGCTGTCGTTGATGGTCTTGAAACTTTTCAGATCTAAGAACAATACAGCAAAATTACTTTCTGAGCTTTCCATGCTCTGCTGCAGCAGATCCTTTAGCGTGTCGAGAAAGTAGTTTCGATTTGGCAGACCTGTGAGCGAATCATGGTATGCAGCGTGCCTAAAATTCTCGTGGCTCTCTTTAAGTGCTTCACCGCTGCGTTCGAGTTCTCCAACATAGTGTTGGAGATCGTGAACGTGTTGTTCAGCTTGTTCGGCTCGCTCGCGTTCAGCTTGTTTCGCCTTCTCAACCGTTTTTTTCACATCGTCAACGAACCTGCGAAATGTAAGATAAGCAACTCCAAAGAATCCTATAACCGCTGCGATTAGAAAAATGTTAACTTCCTCTAAAGCTGAATAAGCGATCCCAGCGACTACCCCGCCAGTCAGGAACATTACAACTGCATCGAAGAGATTCTCGGTCCACACCTTTACGAATGAACGTTCTTTCTTTAGCGAGGTAAATGCAGCAACCAGCACCGAATTGACGACAAACAACGCCATCGCCAACGAAGCCAGTATCCAAACGAAGCTCGTGAAGTCATGCCGTTCCAGGATTACCGCTGTCGGCCCGAATACGAGCGAGACAGCGTTCGAAGCGGCGAAAACTGAAACAGGTGCAAAATAAACATTGGCTAACCCCGTCCGGAAACTCAACGCGACCCCGTTTCGACGAAGACTGATGGTGGCAAGAATGGTCTCTACCGTGGCGAGTAGGACCGCCATTTCACCTCCGTAGATGAGAATGCAAAGAATGATCAAACCATCCGAGAGCGTTAAGTGGATCTTCGCTCGAGGCAACTGGATACGCAAATAACAGCTGCAAAATACAGTCACGACGGCCAACGTCCAAAATCCGGAATCTATTCTTGCAGGGTCAATATTGAAGACCGACCATGCGAGGATAGCGAGAACGAGGGGCGTAAATATCGCTAGTAGGAGAGTTAGAATTTTATCGTTAGACGGCATTTCTGACGTGTGTGTGACGTGTCGAGGCAGGGCGGAAACTGGCTTTTAGAACTAAATGCAGGGTTTGAGTGGCTCCGGTCGAATACCGGCAATCTCTATTATCCGCTAAACAATGTTTTTTTTCAACAATTATTTATACCGGAGGTTCTTAAGGCCGAAGGCCACCAAAAAGGGGCTGTCATGGGACTGCCCCTTAAATAAAACTAAATATTCCAGTTCGAAGGCAAGGCTGGAGATGCTCTATAAGTATATTTTCGCGTACTCGTCAACCTCTATGAAACCCGCTTTCCGATATAGCGAGTTGTAAAGCTCGTGCTCAACATCCACAAAACCACAAATAGTATTTGATCCCGTCAACAATTGACGGCACATGCTCGCCAGACATCGAGTGCTATAACCATTCCCCCGCGCCTTAGGATTCACCCACAGTCCCTCTATGTAAATCGCCTCAGGCGTTACGCTCACAATATCGGTCTTGAATATCAACTCGCCGCCATTCAGCCAAACGCAAACCCTGCCCTGATCAACACGCTCGCCACAACGCGTTCGGAATCCAACTGCATCTGCCACCAACGGGTCAACACCCGTCGCGGCAAATACCATTTCAGCATGAGCCGCGACGATCTGGTCCAGTTCGTCGTTAGTTGCCATACGCAGCTCATCAATGATCTCAACATCGTTGGAGACGACTCCGCCCGAAGTGATCATTTTGTGGCGGGATACCTTAGGCATTGAAGATTCTCCGCGCAAATGAGTCCAAAATGTCGAGAGTTTGTCCTCTTCGGCGAAGATCATGCGGACATCCGGCACTTTCCGAGCACATCTCGCAAAAGCGACGACCTCATCTTCCGAGGTTGCTTCGATATGGAGGTTTCTGCCGCTCATGGCTACGCCCGCCATATCGCC
>JBGTCF010000041.1:0-4411 GCA_041748975.1 Pyrinomonadaceae bacterium | reverse complement strand
AGAAGGAGCTTCGCAAGGTTCTGATCTCAGTCCCCGGCCAGCCCGTGGAAGATCAAACAGCCCGCCGCCTGGGAGCAGGTGCGTGCCTGACATTGCCTGTCCGGGAAGAACAGCTATTCAATAGTCTCGCGACGGTAATGTCGAAGAAGGCAGCAAGATCAGCATTCAAAGCCGTCGAGAACTTTAATGGCTATTCAACGGAGAAGGTGAAGTCGAAGAAACATCTTAATATCCTGGTGGCCGAGGACCACGCGATCAACCAGTCCGTAGCCGCGCGTCAACTGCTTAAGTTAGGGCACATCACTTACGTCGTATCTGACGGCCTCGAGGTCCTGGCGGCACTGGAGGAGCGCGACTACGACATCGTACTTATGGACTGTCAAATGCCCAACCTCGATGGTTACCAGGCGACAAGGGCTGTTCGCAGGAACGAAGGCAGTAGCAAACACACTGTGATCATCGCAATGACTGCCAATGCAATGGCAGGAGACCGTGAGAAATGCGTGGCTGCAGGAATGGACGACTACATCACCAAACCTATCATCGCAGCAGAACTCGACTTGATCCTAAGAAAATGGTCGTGGCCTTCGTCCGTGAAAGAAGAAGATGGTCCGCCAGAACGTCCACCGTTGCTTGCGGCTGAGCCGGCTGAGCGTACTTTCCCGATAGATCTCGATCGGCTGATCGACGCGACAGGCGAAAACGGACGTGTACCGACGGAGTTCATAGATCTCTACCAGGCACAAATGGCCGAGGAACTCGAAAGACTTCAGGACGCAATACGAACGGACTCGGCGGAAGATCTTAAGTGTATCGCTCACGGCTCAGCAGGAATGAACGCCAATTGCGGAATGACCGCCGTTGTCGCTCCACTGCTGGAACTTGAGCGGATGGGAATGTCAGGGCAGCTTACAGATGCCGTGCAGGTAGCGGACCGGGTCAAGCTCGGGTTCGATGAGATCTGTTCATATCTGGACGGAATGCCGGAAAGAGTTTAACTGAATCGAGGGGGAACCGTATGACAAAGATAGTTATAGTCGAAGATCATCAGGTACTCAGGGATGTTTATCATAAGAAATTTGCCTCGGCAGGCTATCAGGTGGTCACCGCCGCAAACAAACACGATGGCCTGGAAGCCATTAACCGCACAAAGCCGGACCTCGTCCTTCTGGACCTCCAGCTGCCTGACGGCAACGGGATTGAAGTGCTGAAAACTCTCAGGGCCGATCAGAAGTTCAAAGATCTGCCGGTCTTCATATCTTCAAATATTGAGTGGTGGGCAGATGAAGCGGCGGAAGCCGGAGCAACGGCAGTGGTCTCAAAAACTACGCACGGCCCTGGTGAGCTGCTTCGTATGGCGGATAAGCTCATCCCATCATCCCCGCGGTCGAACGGGAACGATCCGGCCATTACTAATGGAAAGAAAAGTGAATCGATCGACCGCAAGAAATCACCGTATCTAAACTGATTCGCCATCTACGCTGAAAAATTCGATGCCCACAACCTGAAGGATTCGGAATGGCGATTTATTGAATCTACATTTCAAACCCAGGTTGACCGCTATCAGCGCTATAAGATCGAGCGTCAAAATTCCTCAGCGGAGGATAAGAATCACCGACTACAAAAAAAGAACGCAAAACCGACGCAAGCCTTTCCGCATAGGTAGGGGCAGTAGATAAAAAGTATACAGATAATAAAAAATGGTTCGTGCCGGCTAGCGTCGGGTGCGAGGATCATTTCGGTTTATATTTATCAAACCCCGTCCAATTCAGTTTGCGACAATGCTCCCACATCTAAAAGATAATGCCCCCGACAATCATCATTATTCCCGTGTAAAAAAAAGTTGTACATTGTTAATACTTTAGTGATACTCTTTTAGAGTAAGTAGGTAACTGTTCCCTCCCGAACCGTCTGAAATGATTCTACAGCTACTTACAACTGCCAATCTCAGCATAAAAATCTCTCACGAAAAAGGATCTGTACAAAATGAAAAATACAATGCTTCTTCCCACCCTGATGATAATGGTCCTCTTATTCGCGACCGGCGCCCAGGCAGCGACTTCCACTATTGTTAAGACTGCAAAAGCCGGATCGGGCAGCCCCCGTCAGGCAAGCAACGCGACCATTAAAGCCGAAGCGAATGCTCCCGCCATCGGCACTGCGCCATTTCTTGGCGGAGCCGCAAGTTTTGCGGTATTGGCGGCCACGACAATAACCAACACCGGTCCCAGTCAAGTTATTGGAGATGTCGGGGTCAGCCCTGGTACTGCAATCACCGGACTAACGCCCGGGATGGTGGTGGGTGACGGCAATGCAGCCGCCGCCGAAGCTCAAACCGGTGCTCACGCCGCTTTTAACGATATAGCCGGTCAGGCCTGCGATTTTGATCTTACTGGCCAGGACCTGGGCAATCGGACTTTGACGCCTGGAATTTATTGCTTTTCAAGTTCAGCCCAGCTGACCGGGCCGCTCGCGCTCAATGCACTGGGTGACCCCGATGCAGTTTTCATTTTTAAGATAGGAAGCACTCTAACGACTGCCAGCAATTCCTCGGTTTCGGTATTCAATGGTGGAAATACCTGCAATGTGTTTTTTCAGGTTGGCAGCTCTGCGACTCTCGGCACCGATACATCATTTGAAGGAAACGTCCTTGCGCAAGCCAGTATCACCTTAAATACCCGTGCAAGACTCGATGGAAGAGCTTTGGCATTAGAAGGTGCCGTAACCATGGATACAAACAACATTACCGCCGCTTGTCTGGAGACAACGTCAGCTTCGGTTTCCATCTCAGGACGAGTGGTAGACGCAGCAGGACGCGGTATACGAAACGCTCAGGTTGTTATGACCGATCCCCAAGGCGTTCGACGGGCGGAAGTAACCAGCTCGCTTGGCTACTATAGTTTTACAGAAGTCGAGGCAGGTAATTTCTACGTTCTTGGCGTTGTATCCAGGCGATACCGCTTCGAGACGCGTGCTGTGTCAGCCAGTGACAGCATCGTCAATTTCGACTTTGTGGCTGCAGAGTAACATCGCTACTAAAATAAGAGACTCAAGGCGGTCACCTGACCGCCTTTTTCTGTTGGAATGCAATAAGAAAAAGAGCAGCCAAACGGTTGCTCCCTTTCTTCCCCCCTCCCCTTGTAAAGCTCCCGGTTCGTTTCAACTCAAGTGTTGATCGAAGAGTTAAGGGAGGGTCTGTCCTCTCCCTTAACCTGCTGGGAGGTAGGTGGCCCGTGCTTTCTTCGATTAGAAGAGTAGATTTTTCAGATACTCGACTAAATAAAGCACCCGCTTAGCGCTAAGCTGCCTTTTTACCTGTTAACAATATAGAACGAAGATGCCAGCCTTGTATGTACCCTGGCGCACAAAGAGTTTAAAACTTCTTTAATTCGGAGCGGTTATTCGATCGGCTGCGAATCTTTGATTCGGACATTTGGATTCCAACGAGCGACTTGGGAGCGGTCAGGGCACTGTGCGAGGATATCGGCGATCCTGCGACCGAGGGCCGGGTGGACCAGATCGGGAGCAATTTCCGTAAGCGGGCAGAGTACGAACTTGCGGAGATGAAGACGAGGATGGGGGACCGTAAGGAGCTCGGTCTCCATTTTCCTGTCACCGAAGATTAAAATGTCGAGATCGACCGTGCGTGCCGTGTTGCGATGCGTCTCCCCTCGGCCCAGCAGATACTCGATCCTCAAAAGGCGAGCCATCATCTGGCTTGGGCTGATTAGTTGGGAGACCTTAAGTTCGACCACAATATTAAGAAACCAGGTATCGCAATCGATTTGCCAAGGCTCGGTCTCATAGATCGCCGAGAGCTTACAGACGTCAAAACTTGCCTCCATCAACCCGCGGACGGCGAGCAGGAGATTCCCGGCCCTGTCGCCGAGATTGGATCCGATGCCAATATAAGCAGTTGTGTATTCAGCGTCCACGTTTTGTAAGCTAGTAAATAGTGAAAAGGGTGCGGTTGTCAAAGGCATGAGGCTGACTTGGGCGTAGTTTGGGCGCCCGTGCCGACGCGCGGGCTTCGGACGTCGGTTGGGTGAAAACCTTCAGGCAAAAACATTCGATTACATTACAGCCCTTCAATGTGTTTCAATAGAAGGGTAGATCTCGATTCCAGCAATGTCAGTTCGACTGGCATTCGGGCGGATTTAAGAAGCGTCTCCGTCTTGACAAAAAACCGACGCCAAACACTGATGCCGCGAAAAAAATTTCGTCACACACAGCGTTTTGACTCTCCCAATGAACAGTCCTTTCAGGAATATATTGCAAATCAATCGGCACCGCTGACAACGCGGACCGAGCTTCTGCGCCTGATCCGGGGCGGCGAAGACACGTACCTCGAACTAAAGGTTAAGCTCTCGAACAGCGAGAAGATAACCCAAGGCATTGTGGCGCTGGCAAA
>JBGTCF010000040.1:0-23905 GCA_041748975.1 Pyrinomonadaceae bacterium | reverse complement strand
CCGGGTGGTTGTTAATCCGACAGGAAATTCCGGTCTTGGAAAAGCTGGAAATGGTGACACTTTGGCTGGCATTCTCGCTGGATTTACGGCTCAGGCGGTGAAATTTGAGATCGATATTTTCGAGACGGTCGTCGCGGCCGTATTTGTCGCCGGAATGGCGGGTGATGTTGCTGAGAAGAAATACGGAAAACGAGTGATGACGGCGTCGGATGTCCGCGAATGCCTGGCGGACGTGTTTTTGTTGTTTGAAAACGAGGAAGCTGAATGAGTATTACCATTGTCAGCAATTCCCCGGATGAGACGTTTAAAGCCGGTGAAGACCTGGGCGTGAGTCTGGCTGCCGGCGACCTTGTGCTGTTAACCGGCGGGCTTGGGGCAGGGAAGACGCTCTTTACCAAGGGCGTGATGAATGCATTCGGCTTCGATATCGACGAGGTGACGAGCCCGAGCTTCACGCTTGTAAACCTGTATCGGACCGACCGAACTGACGTTTATCACATCGATCTGTGGAGGCTCGACAAAGCCTCGAATGCGGGTGAGGCCGTCGGGCTCGACGAGATACTCGAAAACCCAAACGCCGTAACCATCGTCGAATGGGCAGACCGTCTGGCCAAGTTTTCAGCTGTCAATAATACGATCCGAATCACGATCGAGGGTGACGGTGACGAGCCAAGGCGGATCGAGATCGAAGGGTCGCTCTCCAAAAATCCTGAAAAAAGTTAACATCGATGTTCTTTGCGATCACGGCCCCGTTGAATATAATCGAGGCCGTTTATGGCCAGTTTAGATATGAAAGAAGGTAAATCGACTCCGCAAGCCGACGTGAACCGGAGCGCGAGCGACGGTTACGACGGCCTGCCGTTTTTTAACCGCGAGCTTAGCTGGCTGGAGTTTAACCGTCATGTGCTCGAGGAGGCAGCCGACCCGAGCCTGCCTGTGCTCGAACGCCTTAAGTTTCTCTCGATCTTCTCGACCAACCTCGACGAATTCTTTATGATCCGCCTTTCCGGCCTGAAGGAGCAGATCGTGGAAGGCATCGGTGAACCTTCGCCGGACGGTATGACTGCGGCGGAACAAGTGCGCGAGATCTATAAACGCCTTCGCCCGATGCTCAAGCGCCAGGGCGCTATTCTGCGGGATGACATATTTCCCGTTCTTAAAAAGGCCGGTATTACGGTCGAGCCGTATGCGACATTGAAGCCAAATGAAAAAAGGCAGCTCGCCAAGTATTTTCACGACAATCTCTTTCCGATACTGACGCCGCAGTCGGTCGATTCGAGCCACCCGTTTCCTTACATCTCAAATCTTAGTCTGAATCTCGGCCTTTACATTGAACCGAACCGAACCTTTACCCAGACAAACCTGAAGCATCTTTTCAAGCAAAAGCGTTTTACGCGGATCAAGCTGCCGCCGACGGTTCCCAGGCTAATTCCCATAGGTAGGAAACTCAGCCGCTTTGCTCTGCTCGAGGAAGTGGTTGCCGCGAATGTGCACGAGTTGTTTCCGAATATGAAGACGAGCGAGGCTTATCTTTTTCGCGTGACGCGCGACGCGGACATAGAGCTTCGCGAGGACGAGGCGGGCGATCTGCTGAGGACGCTGGAACGCGAGCTGCAGCGGCGGCGCGACCGTTTTGCGGTGCGGATCGAGGTCGCTGCTGACATGCCAGATAAAATGGTCAGGCTGCTCTCAAAGGGCACGGGACTGACAGCCGAGGATACACAGCGTGTCGACGGGTTTGTAAAGATCCCCGATCTAATGCAGCTTTATAGCCTCAACCGACCCGACCTGAAAGAAAAACCGATAATTTCACACGTCACGCCGTCGCTGCAAAAGGCCGTCAATATTTTTGAAGTGATCAAAAAGCAGGATATCCTGCTGCATCATCCGTACACGTCTTTCAGCACTGTTACCGATTTTATCACCGAGGCGGCCGATGATCCGGACGTGCAGGCAATCAAGATCTGCTTATATAGAACCGGTAAAGACTCGCCCATCGTTGATTGCCTGATGCATGCCAGCCGTTTGGGCAAGCAGGTTACGGCACTTGTGGAGCTAAAGGCACGTTTTGACGAGGAGAATAATATCGAATGGGCCCGGCGGCTCGAGAACGAGGGTGTCCACGTGGTTTACGGTATCCGCAGCCTGAAGACGCATTCCAAGGTAATGCTTGTGGTGCGCCGAGAAAAGGAAAAGCTGGTGCGATATGTCCATCTCGCGACGGGCAATTATAATCCGGTAACCGCCCGGATCTATACCGACCTTGGCCTCCTTACGGCCAACGAGGAATTGGGCGAGGACGCGAGCAGCCTGTTCAACTTCCTCACCGGGTATTCGCAGCAGAATAAATACAGGCGAATGCTCGTAGCACCTCTAAACCTGCGCGAGCGCCTAATTGCTCTGATCCGCCGGGAGAAAAAGAACATGGCCGCCGGCAGACCCGCCCGGATCATAATCAAGGCCAACAGCCTCACGGACGGCGATCTGATAAATGAGCTTTATTCGGCGTCACAGGCAGGCGTAAAAATCGATCTTATCATCCGCGGGATTTGTGCCCTGAGGCCAGGCGTCAAAGAAATGTCGGAGAATATTCACGTCAGGTCGATCATCGGCAGGTTTCTCGAACACAGCCGCGTGTTTTATTTTGCGAATGGAGGAGATGAAGATGTCTATATCGGCAGTGCTGACCTTATGCACCGCAGCTTTGATCGCCGCGTCGAGGTTGCGGTACCGATCCTCGACCCCGATATCAAGCGATATTTAAAAGATGAATTTCTGGACGTTTATCTTCGAGACGAAGTGAATGCGTGGGTGTTAAAGCCGGATGGAACCTACAGCAAGAGCTTTTCCCGAGCCAAGGGAGGTTTTGATTCTCAACTGCATTTTGTCGGGCATGGGATGCCGGGTTAAGCTGCGGCCTTTGTGCGGAAACGTGATTCGATCACACCTTTGATCGATTTTCCATATTTGAGTGACAAGCTTGGATACCCACGCGGTTCGGATTTAAGCTTATCGGCACCGAGCAATTGTTCGGCTATGAGGATGTCATCCTTGTCCCCCTCGATCTCCATGTAATAGCCAAACGGCAACTCGTCAAGTACTACCTCGACATTGCCAAGGTTCCATGATTTGCGGTGCTTTTCGTAAATAACCGCAAGCTTATAACCGAGCTTCTGGATGATATTCTCGGTTGCATCGACATCGGTGATGCCGGTCTCGAATTCGATTTGGTGTTTGAAATCCCCTTCGACGGCTACCCTTTCTTTGTAGGTGAGGATGGTCTTTTCACCTGTTTTTCGCAGGCGAAGCACGGCCGGTTTGCCGTCAAGGATGCCCCCGCGATGGAGATAATTCTCCTCAAACACCTCGCCGGTGAAGGTTGCACCGACCTCGGCAAGGCGTGCCGTGTATTCGACGAGCAATTTTTTGTCGAGGACGTACTTTTTTTCGATCTCAATCGCCATGGATAGGTGAAGGCCGCTTTTGCCGCGCGTTCAAACTAGCAATTCTAAGTGATTGAAGCGGCGGCGGCAACCTTGGCCGGAAAAGCGGGTTTGCTTGACTTGAAAGGGGAAGTCGCCGATACTTTATAAAAAGGTCAGGATTAATCTGGCTTTACAAAATTTGTCGAAAGAGGAATATTTTATGCCTTATCCAGAAATGATGATCCACGGAATGCGCCAGGAGTTGGCACAGCTTGGAATCGAAGAAACCAAAACGTCGGAAGCGGTAGAAGACGCCATCAAGAACACGGATGGCACACTGATGGTGGTTGTAAATTCAGTTTGCGGATGCGCCGCGGGCGGTGTCAGGCCGGGTATCGCGATGGCCCTACAGAATTCGGAGAACAAGCCGTCGAAGGCAATCACCGTATTTGCCGGTGCCGACATAGACGCGACCGAAACCGCTCGTGATCATTTTACAGGTTATCAGCCTTCATCGCCTTCGATCGCCTTTTTGAAGAACGGCGAATTGGTCCAGCTATTCGAACGCCGTGATCTAGAGGGCCGCCCGCCGGCGATGATCGCCCAGGCTCTGGTCGACGCATTCGACACCCACTGCGCGAAGACGGAAGCTGCCAATATATAAGTTTTAAGACCTCGGTGTTTGATCTACCGCCTCCCCCGGGGGCGGTTTTTCAATTGAAGTTTCTTATTGCGTGGCGCCGGCAACTATCGTTAAGATAATAGCGGAGTCTAGCCGATCAGAAGCATCCGCATACGATGTCCGATTACCAGAGACAACATATTCGATTCTCGCTGGATATACCGGCGATAATTCACACAAAATTCGGTGAGAGACAGCCGACCCGCCTGCAGCAGATCAGCATCGGTGGTTGTTTTACCGAATGGGAAGAGAATATTTATGTTGGCGAGGAATTTCGGATGGAGATCCAGCTGCCGAACAGAAATTATCTGCCGCTCCAGTGCAGGGCTCTTTACCGATTTGACCACACGGGAATAGGGGTGAAATTTATCGAGATCTGTGAATTTGAGCAGGAATTGATCTCCAGGATCATCGCTCACAAACTGGAAATGGAAGGCGTACCGCTGCAGATCGACCCATTTACCCTGCCGCCGAATTTTATCGGCGACGATCCTTCGCCCCGAGTGACCGATATTCGCCAGAAGCGCGACGCCGTTTTGCAGAAAATTATGTCGTTCGACGACTGATAATGTCAATTAATGCAAATCACTGGATTGTTATTTACTGGGACAATGACGACAAGATATTTGTTGCTGAAGTGCCGAATCTTCCGGGTTGTATGGCTCACGGAAAGACACAATTAAAGCGGCGCGACACGTGAGCGAAACGATCGACCTTTGGTTCGAAACCGCTCAAGAATTTGGTGATAAGATCCCGGAGCCACGTCGGCATCAATTGGCCGCTTAGTTCTAATCCTTTCTTTTCGTCAAAACAGTCAGGCGATACAAGCACAGACGTTTTAACATTTAGAAGAGTTCCTCCATCGCCTCCTCCAGGCTCCTGACTCCGACAACCCGGATCCCCATCAGCTTTTCCAGCCCCTTCTTATTAGATTCGGGCAGGATAAGCTTCTTGAACCCGAGAGTCTGGGCTTCGCGTGCGCGGGTTTGGGCCTGGAGTACGCCGCGGATCTCACCTGTCAGGCCGACCTCGCCGAAAACGGCTGTTTCGGGCGGCACCTGCAGGTTTCTAAAGCTCGATGCGATGGCGGCGACGATGCCGAGGTCCGCGGCCGGTTCGTCGATCTCGAGCCCGCCGGCGATATTTACAAAGATATCGTCACCTACTAACTGAAATCCCAGCCGTTTTTCAAGCACAGCGATCAGCAGGGAAGCCCGGTTTTGGTCGAAACCCTGTGTCATCCGGCGGCCCGAACCGTATTTGGTGCTGCTGACCAGTCCCTGTACCTCGACAAGCATCGGCCGCGTGCCTTCCATGCAGACCGTGACGACGGAGCCGGTCGCATTTTGGGGCCGCTCCTGGAGAAAAAGCTCGGACGGATTCGTTACCGGCTGCAGACCGCTATTGGTCATCTCAAAAACACCGATCTCATTGGCGGCGCCGAAACGGTTCTTTGTCGCCCGGATGATCCGGTGATTGTGGTGTCGGTCGCCTTCAAAATAGAGCACCGTATCGACGATGTGCTCGAGAGTTTTCGGTCCGGCGATCGAACCATCCTTTGTGACATGACCAGTGATAAATACAGGCGTGGCCGTCTGTTTGGCGAAGGTCATCAATTCGGCGGCGACGTCGCGTACCTGCGAAACGCTGCCGGGAGCTGATGCGATCTGATCGGAGTAAATGGTCTGGATCGAATCGACAATGATGAAATCGGGCGAAAGTTTTTCGATCTCGGCCATGATCGACTGCAGATTTGTCTCGGGCAGCAGGTAAAGGCTGTCGGATTCGACGCCTAGCCGCTCGCCTCGCATCTTGATCTGACGCTCGGATTCCTCGCCGGAGATATAGAGTACCTTTTTGCCATTTCGGCCAAGTTTGTGTGCCATCTGCAAGACGATGGTCGATTTGCCAATGCCCGGAGCTCCGCCGATCAACACGAGCGAGCCGGCAACGATGCCGCCTCCCAGGACGCGGTCGAGTTCGTCGATCCCCGACTCGGTCCGAAGGTCGTCCTGTGACTCGATCTTGCCGTAGGGTATAGGCGAAGAAAGGCGATATCTTGCGGGGGATAAGGTGCCGGAAGCGGCCTGGGGCGAGGGCCGGAATCGTTCCTCGACCAGTGTATTCCCTTCACCGCAATCGCGACACTGCCCCAGCCATTTACGTGATTGCGAGCCGCAGTTCTGACAGACAAATATTGTCAAGGGGTTTTTTGCCATTAGGATCGAACGCTCAGGATACACCAGAAGGCCGGTCCAGGAAAAAGTCCATCGGGGCAAAAGGCATTTGCCGCTCGCGGTGCGCAAACATTTACTTGAAAACCTACGCATAATAGTTATTTGTTTCACGAATACGGAGAGCCGCCATATTGCTTAGAAAAGCCGAGGCTTATCAAGCGTCTGAGGTGCGTTACCGGGGCGGCTCATTCCGTGTTAATATTCACAACAGATGAAGTTAGACATTCCCATCATTAGAGTGGCATTCGTCGGAATGCTCATCCTCCTTGGCTATCTCCTCAATCCCTTTGAAAGGACACAAGGATTCGGCCTGGCCGGGGTCGATGACGGTTATGCCCGTCGTATCATGTCTGGTGGCCTCGGTGGTGTGATTGGGCTTTTGATAATCGGTTTTGAAATGCGTGTTCACCGCGCATCGCTTAAAACGCTGATCGGTGCCGCCGTGGGTTCGATCCTCGGCATAAGCGGGGCGTTCCTGATCGGCGTACTGATCTCCATCCAAAAAGAAGCGGCAGTTTCGGCTGAGATGCAGACGTTTTTGACGATAACGCTGGCTTTCTTCATGGGATACGTCGGATTGATGGTCGGGGCCGCCAAAGGCGATTATCTCGATCTATCGGCACTGGGCGGCATATTCAGCGACAAAAATGTTACTCGCGACTATAAGATCCTCGACACATCGGTGATCATCGACGGACGTATTGCGGATGTCGCCGAGACCGGGTTTGTCGGAGGGACGCTTATAATTCCGCATTTTATCCTCGCCGAGCTACAGCAGGTGGCGGATTCTCCGGATTCGTCGAAACGTCAGCGCGGCCGCCGCGGGCTGGATATGCTTCAGCGGCTCAGGAATAACAGCAAGCTCGATATACAGATCGTTGAGACGGATTTTCCGGCCGTTAAAGAGGTCGACCTTAAATTAATCGAGCTCGGTATGCAGCTCGATGCGGTCATCGTTACCAATGATTTTAATCTCAACAAGGTTTCGCAGCTTCGCGGTGTCGAGGTATTAAATATCAATGAGCTTGCCAATGCCCTTAAGCCGGTCGTTCTGCCTGGTGAGGCGATGCGTGTTTTCATTCTCAAGGAAGGCAAGGAATACAATCAAGGCGTTGCGTATCTCGACGACGGTACGATGGTGGTCGTCGATAACGCCCGCCGCCTGATCGGCAAAACAGCCGATATTGCCGTGACAAGCGTGCTCCAGACCACGGCCGGTAAGATGATATTCGGCCGGTTGTGGGAAGAAAGAGACGATTCAAATGGCGTGCAGGACGGTTCACTGAATATACACGATTCGCGGTCGTTGGGTTTCAGAAAAGCCACACGCGACCTTCGCCAATCGACCATTCTCGAGGAGATCGATTAGGTTGCGAATTTCTGCGTTCGTTTAGAGTCGCTGCTTTAGCAGGCCATTCTTTTTTTCGGCCACGCCGGTCAGCTGTGTTGCCGCCTAAAGGCGGGACTCAAAACTGTAGATGATAAATACTGCTATCATCGTCGCCGCCGGGACCGGAAAGCGGTTCGGCGGTTCCCAGCCTAAACAGCTCATCGAGCTTCTCGGTAAACCCTTAATAATACATACAATTGAACGATTTGATTCGTGTCCCGCGATAGATGAGATCGTACTCGTCGTCGCTGAAGATCGAATCGAAGAAATTCGAACTTTGATCGTTGAGCATCCGTTCGCGAAGGTCAGATCCGTTGTGCCGGGTGGTGCTACGCGTGCGGAATCGGTACGTAACGGCCTGAACGAGATCGACGAGAAAACTGCATGGATCGTGGCGGTTCATGACGGCGCCCGCCCGCTGGTCACCGTCGACGAGATCAGCCGGACCGTCGAGAACGCCTCGCTGCACGGTGCGGCCTGCCTGGTCGCCGACGTAACCGATACGATCAAGGAGGTCGATCACGGTTTCATTACGAAAACCGTGCCCCGGGCCAACCTTCGCCGGGCCCAAACACCTCAGGCGTTTCAATATGGAATCTTGCGAAAAGCGTTTGACGGTTCCGCTCTTGGCGAGGGCGTAACGGACGAATGCTTTCTAGTCGAGCATCTCGGCATCCGCATTTTCTGTGTTGAAGGTAATTCACGTAATATCAAGATTACGCGTCCAGAAGACCTTAAGCTGGCCGAGATGTATTTGGCGAGCGAAGAGTGATTAGTGAAGAGTGATGAGTTATATAAGTGATGAGTGAGGTATCATAAGTCTTCTTCCCTCACTTATCACTTATCACCAGTCACTAGTCACTTTCAAACGCTATGTTCAGAATAGGATTTGGCACCGATATTCACCGCCTTGTCACGGGGCGACCGCTCGTTATTGGCGGCGTGACGATCGATTCCGAACTCGGGGCCGATGGCCATTCTGACGCTGACGTACTTCTGCACGCGATAACGGACGCATTGCTGGGGGCCCTCGCACTCGGCGATCTGGGCTCTCACTTCCCAAACGACGAACCGCGGTGGCAAAACGCCGAGAGCACGATCTTTCTAAAATATGCGTTCGGCCTGATTGAAGAACGCGGCTACGAGATCGCCAACCTCGACTGCGTCATCGACCTAGAGCGCCCAAATCTCCGCCCGTACATCGACACAATGCGGCAGAACATCGCCAGCGCACTTGAAATAAATATCGACCAGGTAAGTGTAAAAGCCAAATCCGGCGAAAAGGTCGACGCCATAGGCGAACTCCGCGCCGTCCGAGCCCAGGCCGTTGTATTGTTAACTGAAGTTAGTTTCTAATTGTCTGAAGTAATTAAGAAAGCACAGTTTATCGAGACTAACTCGCTAAACGGCGATTTTACAATTGCATTAAAGTAAGACATTTTACCACTTGACTTACCTGTCTTAAATATACTACCCTTCTTCGAAGGTGGGATGAATGGAAACAACAGCTACAATAAAGGGACAAGTCGTGATACCGTCATCAGTCCGCAGAAAACTTGGCATTAAGACCGGTACTCGAATTCATGTCGAAGTCGACGAAGACAATGCCCAGATCATTCTTACGCCGATCACACGCGAGTATATCCACAGCCTTCGCGGACGCTTTCGCGGCAAAGGAATATTAAAAGAGTTGATGGCAGAAAAAGAATGGGAGAAGGCGAGGGATGCGAAAACCTAAAATGTTGGTCCTCGATTCGTGGGCTTTCATGGCCTACCTCGAAGACGAACCTTCGGCCGAACGGATCGCAAACATCATTTCCGACGCCCACGACGAGGTTGTGCCGATGTTTATGTCGGTCCTTAACGCGGGCGAGATCTGGTATATTATTGCGCGACGGACGAACCCAGCGGAGGCCGACGGAGCACTTCGAATCATTAACGACATTGGCATAACACTGGTCGAAGCCGATTGGGCCCTGACCAAGATCGCCGCGGGATATAAGGTCAAAGGCAACATCTCCTATGCCGACTGTTTTGCCGCCGCCCTCGCCAAACATAAAAAAGCCGACTTATTGACGGGCGACCACGAGTTCGAGCAGTTGAAAGACGAGATCTCAATTGTTTGGTGTTGATAGTGTACGTACGTTTTTTTGTCCGCTCGGCGAACGGCATAGCCGTAAGGACGTGTTTTCACCCACTTTCCACCAGCGCGATCTCATCATCGGTCAGGCCGTAGAGTTTATAAACTTTGTCGTCGATGGTTCGCTCCAGCGAGTCGCATTTGTTTTGCCAGAATTCGCGGTCACGTTCCGATCCCGCCGCCGCATTTTCGGCTTTGCCTCCATTATCTGCTCAACCGAACGAACGATCACGTCATGCGTCGCCATCTCGTCGACGTTGGTGATTGAACGGATTGGAAGTTCGCCACTATATTGCTTTTTACAAGGATCCGCTGCCGCAAGCAATGTCGGCGAAACGCAATTTGGCCACGTTCGGACGGCTCTAAGGCGCAAGTCCGCACTATTAGTAAGGGCGGAACCTCTAAGTGGCGTATCATCACGTCGACTGCTCTTGGCGTTCGCGTCTATTTCTGCTCCGGTTGCGTGTTCCGCCCTTACTGACGTGCGGGCTTGCGCATTGAGGCGACTTCCTATCGTATTCTCGACAATATATTTGACGATGTATCGCGGCGTGCCTGCCATTGGTTAAAATTGCACGTCCACCTCGGCATTTGTTACCAGCTATCGGGACCTTGCCTGCCCCAGCAACTAGGCTTGCTCGACTGAAAGAGGGATCGCTCGGCCATTCTCCAAAACTCGCACAAAATCCTATAAGTGTGCGAAACTTTAATTTTTCATACTTGTAAGGTAATAAGATGCGCCCTCAGGAAATAATTGCAGCGAAGCGTGATGGCAAGGCTCTGACAGACGAGCAGATCAGTGCTTTCATTGACGGTGTGTGCGATGGCAGTTGGGCGGATTACCAGATATCGGCACTGCTGATGGCGATTTTCATCCAGGGATTGAACCGGCGAGAGCAATATTCTCTGACGGGTGCAATGCTGCACTCCGGAGAGATCATGGATCTCTCGGATATTGACGCCCCCAAGGCCGATAAACACTCGACCGGCGGCGTCGGCGACAAGACCTCGCTGCTGATCGCACCGATGGCGGCGGCGTGCGGTATCGCCGTCCCGATGATCTCGGGCCGTGGACTCGGTCATACCGGAGGCACATTGGACAAGCTCGAATCCATACCGGGATTTGACGTGAATATTAGCTTTTCGAAATTCAAGAATGTGCTGAAGAAATGCGGTCTTGCGCTGGCCGGCCAGACACTTCAGATCGCGCCTGCTGACAAAAAGCTTTACGCCCTGCGAGATGCCACGGCAACGGTACCGTACATTCCGCTGATAGTCGCTTCGATCATGTCGAAAAAGCTGTCAGAAGGCCTTGATTGCCTGATCCTTGACGTGAAAACGGGCTCGGGAGCTTTTATCCAGAAATACGCGGAGTCCGTCAAACTGGCAAAGGCCCTCTGCGAAACCGGGAAAACGTTCGGCGTCCAAACACAGGCCTTGATCACCGAGATGAACCAGCCGTTGGGAAAATACGTCGGCAACTCGCTCGAGGTATACGAGTGTCTGAAGATCCTTCGCGGTGAGATCGAGGACGCGATGGAGCCGACGCTGGAGCTTTCGATCGAGCTTACGGCCCACATGCTGCTCCAATGCAAAATTTCCGGTTCGCTCGATTCGGCCAGATCTGCGGCCCGGCGGTCAATTGACTCAGGGGCAGCACTCGTGCGATTCCGTCAGAATATCGAACTTCAGGGCGGCGATACCACAGTCTGCGATAAGCCTGAAACACTTTTTGCGAAGGGCCTGATCAAGCTTCCTATTGTCGCGGACGGACTCGGATATATAGGCGAGATCGACACGTTTCAGGTTGGGCGGGCGATATGTGATCTAGGCGGCGGCCGCGTTAAGGCCGAGGATGGCGTTGACCACACGGTTGGTTATTCTTCGACCGTCAAGCTGGGCGACCGCATTCATAAGGGCGATGAGATAGGCGTGATCTACTGCCGGAAAAAATCGCAGGGCGAAGCGGTTAGTGAAAAATTGCGAAACGCGTATAAAATATCCCGTGAAATTCCAAGGACAACGAAGTTGATCAGGGCCACGGTCTAACGTGATATGAGGAAAATGAGATTATTTGGGCTGAGCATTCTTATTTGCATTGGGCTGGCTGCGTCCGGCTGCACGGAACGCACCGAGGCCCGACGCGAGGGCTGCGAGATAAAGGTCGGCATCGTCTTCGATATCGGGGGCAAGAACGACCGATCGTTCAATGCAGCCGCTTGGGAAGGCGTAAAGCGTGCAGAGAAGGAACTGCCGATTTGCCTTTATGACGTCGAGCCCGGGAATCCGACCTCGATCGAGCCGGCGATGCGTGCATTTGCCGAGAAGAATTTTGACCTTATCATCGGCGTCGGATTTGCCCAGGGCCCGATCATGCAAAAGGTCGCATGGGATTATCCCGACAATAAGTTTGCCATCGTCGATGGCGTGATATTTGAAAAAGACGGCAAGACGCCGCTCAAGAATGTGGCCTCGCTCGTATTCCGCGAGCATGAGGGATCGTACCTCGTGGGAATAATCGCGGCTTCTAAGTCGAAAACAGGCGTCCTCGGGTTCCTGGGCGGAATGGATATCCCCCTGATCCACAGGTTTAATAAGGGCTACGAGGAGGGTGCCAAGTCGGTGAATCCGAACATTCAGATCGTCACAAATTATGTGGGCGTTACAGACCACGCGTGGAACAATCCTGGCAAAGGGAAAGAGATCGCCCTCGCCCAGATACAAAAGCGGGCCGACGTGATATTCACCGCCGCCGGGAACTCGGGCCTCGGGGCCTTTGATGCCGTCGAGCAATATGGCAAAAACGCTCAGGGCGAGGCCAATAAATTTGTTATCGGCGTAGATTCCAACCAGAACGGCGTCAAGCCGGGCTTTGTACTGACATCGATGGTAAAGCGTGTCGATAACGCCGTTTACGATGTTGTAAAAGAGATCCTGGCGGGAAGGTTTGAGGGCGGATTTCACGTCTTCGGCCTGGACAAAGACGGCGTCGCATACGCGATGGATGAGCACAACAAGACTCTGATCCCTGAGGATGTGATCGCAAAGGCCGAGGAAGCCAAGGCGAAGATCATTGCCGGCGACATAAAGGTGACGGATGCGATGGCAAATTAGTACGTGAGAGTTTCTAAGTTATGAACGTTCACATAGATATTCCTGAAGAGCTGTTTAATTCCAAAACAGGTGATGTATCGCGGGAGGTGCTTGAAACTATAGCGGCAGAGGGGTTTCGCACCGATCAACTTAGCACTGCGCAGGTTCGGCGCCTGCTGGGATTTGAAACGCGATTCGAGGTTCATCAGTTCTTAGCCGCAAGAGGGATTCCATGGGTCAAGTATTCAGTCGAGGACGCGCGACGCGAGAGTGAATTGCTTAAGAAGCTGATTCCATAATGATAATCGTTTCGGACACGTCGCCGGTTAATTATCTGATTTTGATCGGCAGGATCGCTTTGTTACCGGATCTCCTCGGCGAAGTGATCATTCCGACAGCCGTTTTCAGAGAACTACAAGCCGAACGAACTCCGGCGCTTGTTCGCGAATTTATGTTGGCGATGCCAGGCTGGATGACCGTCAGGACCGCGACGATTGTTTCTGATTTTGATGATGAGAGAGTCGATGCTGGCGAGCGAGAAGCGATCCTGCTTGCAGAAGAAACAGCAGCCGATGCGCTTCTTATCGACGATCTCGCCGGGCGCGAAGCCGCGTTGGAACGCGGACTGTTTGTCATCGGAACGGTTGGCGTATTAAAGCGAGCAGCGGAGAAGGGTCTGGTTGATTTTGGTGCTGAACTTGCGAAACTAAGATCCGCTGGGTTTCGATTGTCAGGCGAGTTGGAAAAGGAACTTCTAAGGTCACTTGAAGACAATTTGGGAAATGCTTGAACTTAAGAACATCACAAAAACATTCGGAAACGTTACGGCTAACGACAATGTTTCGATCAAGGTTGAAAAGGGCACTATTCATGCGATCGTAGGGGAGAACGGTGCCGGCAAATCGACGGTCATGCGGATCGCCTACGGATTCTATAATGCCGACAGCGGTGAGATCTTCGTTGATGGAAAAAAGGCTGATATCCGTAACCCGCATGACGCGATCGCCCTCGGCATCGGCATGGTCCACCAGCATTTTATGCTTGTCGACACGATGACCGTCGCGGAGAATATTATCCTGGGAGCAGAAACCGGAACGGCTGCGAATTTGGATCTCGACAAGGCGAATGACGACATCCTCGCTCTTTCCAATGAGTTGCGTCTGGGTGTAAATCCAAAGGCTTATATCGAAGACCTTTCCGTCGGCCAGCAGCAGCGGGTCGAATTGCTCAAGGCGCTTTACCGAAACGCGAAACTCCTGATCCTCGATGAACCCACGGCCGTGTTATCTCCGCAAGAAGTCGAGGAATTTTTCGGCATTCTTCGCCGGATGAAGGCACAGGGCAAGACCATTATCATTATCACTCACAAGCTCGAAGAGGTCCTGGCCGTTTCGGATGAGGTCACCGTGATGCGGGACGGAAAGACGGTGGGCAACGTTAAAACCAGCGAGACCACGACACGGGACCTGGCGAAAATGATCGTCGGCCGCGATGTGCTGCTTCGTGTGGAGAAAACCGATGCGAATCCTGGCGAAACGGTACTCGATGTTAAGAATCTCTCGGTTTCCGGCAAACACGGGCCGGCCGTAAAAGATGTTTCATTGTCAGTACGGGCCGGCGAGATCGTCGGTATTGCGGGGATCGAAGGAAACGGACAGACCGAACTGGTCGAAGCCCTCTCCGGCCTTGCGAGATCATCGCAGGGCAGCGTCGAATTTGATGGAAAAGACATAACCAACGTAAGCGCACGTAAACTGAAAGAACTCGGCGTGGCCCATATCCCGGAGGATCGCCATAAACGCGGGCTGCTGCTTAATTCCGATCTTGAGGAAAATGCCGTTTTAGGCGTCCATTATCGGGCTCCGGTGTCAGCGTCTACCGGATTCATGAACAATGCGTTCATCGAAAAACGGACGGCTGAGATCATCAAGAATTTTGATGTGCGGCCGCCGGATCCGAAACTCGCCGCCAAATCGCTCTCTGGCGGTAATCAGCAAAAACTGATCATAGGGCGCGAATTTGAACTTAAGCCCAAACTCCTTTTGGTTTCACAGCCGACGCGCGGCGTGGATATCGGCGCAATCGAATTTATCCACCGAAAACTGATCGAAATGCGTGACGCCGGTACAGCCGTTCTGTTGATATCAGCCGAACTCGAAGAGGTAACCGCCCTTGCCGACCGTTTATTAGTTGTAAATGAAGGTAGCATCGTCGGTGAGGTCGATCCAAAGGTGACCTCGGTCGAAGAGATCGGGCTGATGATGACTGCCGGATGAGCGGGCCACGCAAAAAGAGAGAGCCTTTTTATTTGGAGGCGGATCGGTTCATTAGGAGGACATCACTCGTTTCGACGCCGCGGATGACTGCGAGTTGGCTACCGTCCGCATTCCAGTTGAAGGTAATGATGCTATCAGACGGAAAGTCGGTCAGTGGCTTTGGATCTCCGCCGTCGAGCGGCTGTGTCCATATATTTGGAACCCCGCCAGGGCTGTTGAGGAATGCGATCGCCTTACCGTCCCGCGTCCATTTCACGAGCCGTTCAACGACCGTTGAAGGAAAGTTGAAACGCTTGATGCGTTTACCGTCTTCGAGACTGATGATCCCGATGCCCCATCGCGATCTTTCAAAGCTCGAGTCGAGATAATGATAGGCCACGAACTTTCCGTCGGGCGAAACCGAAGGACGTGAGGCGGATGTCTTTGTAATTGCCTCGCTCGCGCCGCCGCCGATCGGCATTTTCCATAGCGTCGGATAGTTTCCACCCGACTGATAAACGATCCAGCGGCCGTCCGGCGTACATTGCGGATAGAACTCGCCGTCGCCGTCAGTTATTCGCGTCAGGTTCGATCCGTCGATATCAACGCGCCAAAGGTTGTATTTGCCTTCACGCTCGGCGGCAAAGATGAATTGCTTTTCATCTGTAGTGACGGCAAGCCCAAGTCTCGCGTTTGCACCGACCGTGAGCTGACGAATACCCGAGCCGTCCGCGTTCATAGTCCATATATCGGAGCTGCCGCCTGCGTTTGACGTGTAAGCGAGTCGGCCATCCGGAAGCCAGATAAGTTCGTTGAGCAAGCCCGCCTCGGCATTTATCTGTTTCGCGGCTGACACATTCTCAGCCACCGTCCAGATGTTTGAGACTACGTGATTTTGAATGACGGCTAGTGTATCCGGGTCCGATGTGAGACTCAGATTCTGGTAATTGTTTAGGTCACGCGTTACGCGTGAGGCTGCACCGTCGCGCAGCGAAATATGCCACAATTGTTTTGGGCCCGTCGACGTTTCCGAAGCCGTCACGACGAGTCCGTCCGCTAGCCATCGCGGCTGTCCGACCTGCTGCCATCGCGCGTCGGTTAGTTTGCGTTCGACCCGCGTCTCGACGTCGACTGCGAGGACGGTTTCATAACGGCCGTTTTCATCGCTCTGATTAACCGGAAAGGCGATGCTTTTTCCATCGAGGGACCACGCCGGGGCGTGCCAAAACATATTCAGGTAATCGGGCTCGTAACGTGACACTAGCACCACTTCGTTCGCTTTCAGGTAATCGGGCTCGTCGCGGGGCATTAGCAGTCCTTCGTTCGTGCCGTCGGCGTTGGCTACGATCAGCCTGCTCTCTTCCTTATTCATTACCATGAAAGCGATCTTCGTTCCGTCAGGTGAGAACGTCGGTGCCCCGACATCGTGCGCGACCTTTACGATCGGCCCGCCCAGTACCGCTACGCGAAACAGTTCCGGCTGGCCTTTATCTCTCTCCAGGGTGAGGTAATAAACGAAATTGCCGTCCGGGGCGAATGTCACCCAAACAAACTCGCTCTGCGACGGGCCCGCAATTCGCGTGTCGTTTGCAACAGCGACTTGGCGTACCCAAAGGCTGTCGCCGTTCGCCCCCGCGATAATGTGCGCAACATATAATCCATCGGGTGAGATAGCCACCCGCTTCGATCGGCCGGCAGTGGTCAACCGCGTTATGTCCGATCCGAGAAAAGGAACGCTTCGTGTCTCGTCGCTCTGGGTTTCAATCGCAAATTTGTAAATACCGAATACGATTCCCGCAGACACGGCTACCAAAGCCACGAGGGCCAGAGGTAAAGACCATATCGAACTAGTAGAGGTAACAACCGGCAACGGTGTATCGGCGACAGACTCGCTGCGCAAATCGGGAACCGAATAAATATTCTCCGAACGCTCGACTTCAAAGAGATGTCCCCGTTCGCGGGCAGCAGCGACTTGGCTAAACGCTCTAACGTTGCCGCGTCCTTCAACGCGGCGAGAGATCAAATTTGCAACGTTCGATCCGTTCCGCAGCCTGTCAAGATTTTCACCGTCTTCAGTTGACGTAGAAAGGCGATCTTCCGTTTTCACAATGCTAACCGTGCCGTTGAAGCGATAACCGCGCCGTTTCAAGGTTTCGATATAGGGTTTTCCGTCGCTCGTTGTGCCGAGGGTTTTGCGCAGAACGTGAAGATACTGGGCAAGATTCGACTCTTCGACGATCGTGTCGGCCCAGATCGCTTGCATCAACTCTTCCTTACCGACGACTCTGCCCTCACTTTCGACCAACGCGATCAGTGTCTCAACGGCCTTAGGAGTGAGCACAAGCTGTTCACCGCTCCGGTAAAGAAGTTTTATTGTGGCATCGAGCCGAAATTCTTCGAACTCATAAACCCTGTGTTGGCTATGGTTAGTCACTTTAAACTTAAATTCACGATTTTTTAAAGTTAATTCCAAAGACATTCCTGCAGCTCCAGCTTAAATTCTCTAGCCGAGCGGACGAAAAATGTCGAGGACGCGTGAAGGTTCCTAATCCTTGGTAACGATACAGGCATTCTAGCGCGATTGCGGGCTAAAACGGAAGAAGTTTTCTGCGGCTCGATATGTTCGCTCAAAATTTCGAAGTCGAACTGAGACTACACTCAGCGCAAGGAGACCAAATTATGAAGCAAGGAGCACTGCAGAGGTCGGTCCAAGCCCTTTTACTTACGGCAATCGTTCTTTCTATTTCTTCGGTAGCGTCGGCTCAAATTTATGCGAGACGGGTCGCGAACGAGCCATTTTCGGGCCGAGTGGTAATACTCAACAGAATCAAAGGCCCCATACCGTCCCTCGGGCGCAAGCGTATAGGAGCTGTGAGTGTTAGATTGCCGATCGAACGGGCGTGGCAGACCGCCCGTCCCATTTTGACCGACATTATGCTTCGTGCGGCAAACGAGCGAGATATCGGCGGAGGTTTTCGTACAAGTCGAAATCAGCTGTCCTTGGCAGAGAACGGAACCTTATTCATTGGGGTCGACGGGCAAGGTTTTACCCTTCGATTTCTCGTTTCGGGAAATAATCTGACGACCTCGTTACGTGTACCTTTTCAAACGCCGTCTGACCCTCGTTTCAGCGTGAATTTTGATGCGGAGGTGACGATAGACGTTGACAGGTCAGGGTCAGGGGGAGTCATTGCTGGTCCTGCCCGAGTGAAACTCAATGTTAGCCGCCCGACGGGCGCTAATGTGGCCGGCGATCTCGCAGTTGCGGCAAACAGTTTGGTCAAGTTTCTCGCAGGAAAAGATTTCATCGGCGAGGGTGTATCGACATTAAACAGTCAGCAATTTTCGCTGAGCACGCCGGTAAATTTCGAATTGGACCGGATGTTTGTAGGTCTCACCAGTCGAAAACCATAGTCACTCCGACCATGAGAATGAACACGGCGGGAGCTCTCGCAGGGAAGAATGAGCTCGGACTAATTATTGAGGACGATACCGGCGGCCCGATCGTGAATTAGAAAGAATATGAAATTCTTTTTGCTAAAAGATCAAACTGTTTTCTGCCGGAAGCTGTCGATCGCGGCATGCGTTCTCTCGATGGCGCTCATTCTCTTTGCGAGCGTCGAAGCCACGCCTCGGGCCGGCGGACCAGGCAACGAGCGAGACACTTCTCCAGCCAGCGTACTCGTTCCAGAGGCTTTAGAAGGGGCGATCGAGAAAGTGTGGATCACCTACGGTGTAAGAGTCAAAGGTGTGCTTGGGCTGCGCATTCACACGAAGTTTTGGGTTAAAAACGCGCTCAATGTAGGGTGCTCGATACAGGCGACCGTGGAGCGTGCGGACGGAAAGTCCATGTTGTCAAAATCGGTCGGTACCGTATACCAAGATGGCAAAAAGGTGCTCGTATTGAGCACCTTCACTCCTCCGTACGATCCGGCGACTTATCCGGACACAAAGCTGTTCATCCCTTACTGGGCGTTAAATCTTCAAGCCGAAAATCCGAACAAGATGAAACTCAACATTGTTCTGGTAGGCGAGGCAAAACAGTTTGCCCGGTCCTCAATGGATTTTGGAGTTCCGCTTGGTAAAGGCCTTTGAAAATAGATTTCTGGAGGATATATGAATACTCAAATTGTAAACACAAACACAACGCGATTCTTTTTGTTCGCCGCCGCGGCGGTAGGGATGTTGCTATTTGTTTCGATCACGCCGAGCTTCGGGCAGAAAGAAGAATTTGAAGCGAAACGGGCGTTGAGCCGAGACGGCCTAATCGATACCGGCTACATGACCAAAGCCGACGTTTCCGACGATCTTGACGGGAGCGAGGACGAATATTTTTACAAGTTCCTGGCGCATCCGGGCAAACTGACCGTGACGCTCGAGGTGGATGCCAACGAAACCAATGCAGGAGCGTACCTCGATTTGTTCGGCGCGGGCAATAAGCCGATTTTGCAAAATATGCTCGTCCAGGGCGTAGACGGCGGCAGCGAACGCGTTTCGAAAAGCGTCAAGCTCTCCAAAAAGCAGGACATTGTCATTCGGATAAAAGGTATCAAGTACGGAAGCAGCGTCGGTTACACGGGCACCTACAAGATCCTGCTCGAAGGCACAGCGGTTAAATTCACCGACGCCGCTCCGTCTGCCCCGCCGGGCCAAAGCAATCCCCCGAACGCGGCTCCCTCAAACGCGACCGATGAAGACCCGCCGAACGAGGCTTCGTCTAACGCAGCAGAGCAAGAAGCAAAGCCCGATGCAACGCAGGCAGACAAAACGGCCGTAGACAAAAAACCGGGCAAGTTGGACACCGCGATCGATAAGGCAACCACAAAGGGAAAGAAGTTGCTCGATCTGGTCGATAAGGTCAAACCCAAAAAGCCCTGATAAACGTTTAAGAGCCGACACGGAAGAAAGACGTTTTTACTAAAGGAGTGAATTTATGAAAAATCTGCGAATTATGAAATTGATGCTGGCCGCAAGTCTGTTATTGCTCTGCGTTTCGGTGGAGTCCGCAGTCCGGGCCCAGTATCCGTCCGGCGTCAAAGAAATGCTCGCCGGCAGTAAAATGCTGAAACTCTCGGGTCAGGTACGGGTGAAAAAAGCCTTTGGAATCGTGCCGATGGGTCCAGGGCACAAAGAGGCCTCTGTTTACCCCTGCGTGCCGTTTGGCATCGCGGTGTATGACGCCGGCGCCTTGAATAGCAAGCCCCTCGCCGTCTATAGCGAACTGATGAAGCAGGGCACTGATACTGCGGACTCCTACGTCTGTAAATACGAACTGATGGTTCCCGCGAATCGTCGAATCTATGTTGTGCCCGTCATGGGCGGAACGCTGCTGTTGCCCAAGGAGGAGCGCATGCCGATGCACATTACCGACCCGTGGATAGGAGGAACGAATCCACAGCCTCGCCGCGGCTGGGAACGCGGTTTCGCTGGCAGATTCGTGACGTTAACCCGCCCAGGCGGCATGTGGCTGCCGTTCGACATGACCTACGCCCAGGTCGACCCGAACTGATCGGATAAAGAGGATAGGAGGCTGACGCAGATGTTACAAATAGCAAGAAACACTATATCAAATATTCAGCGTAGCTCCGTTTTTTGCGGTCTATTGTTTGCCGCGGTTCGGAAGATCGATGGCGACGCTTTCAGCATCCAGACCTCCTGGCAAGATAACCGAACAAACTCTGGGATTCGTTGTCCTGACGCGGCCGCGCCGGGCAATATACCTGCTGAGGCCCCGTCAACTGGAACGAGTCCGACATAGAAGCCTGACGCGGTGGACAAAGGGGTTGAAAAGGAAAGTCGAAAACCAAAAGGTGCTCGGCTTCCTGAACAAGATTAAGACAAAGTTTCGGACTAGGTGCGTGAGATAAGTAGGAGATTGCCTTATGTTACGAACAGCAAAAATCAATAAAGAGATTACTCTATGGCCCACAGTCTTTTCCGGAGCATTGCTTGCTGCAGTTCTGGCCGTCCTGCCAGCCACGACAGTAGCGCAGTGTGCTAAGTGGGATGCGAGCGGCGACTGGGTTCTTTATCAGGGTCCGCTCAATCGGGCGAAACCTAACGATAGTAGCCAACTGAGGTTGCAACAGACGAATGCGGTAGTCACAGGAACCGCGAAGGCGGCCTATGTGGTTGGAAAACGACGCGGCGAAAGGTATGGCGATGTCGACGGAACATTCGTGAGAGGCCGATTCAAGATACAGATCTTTTGGAATACCGGTGAAATCGGGGTATACGAGGGCAATGTACTGCAGTCGGGACGACTACAGGGCGAAGCGTGGGAGAAAAAATCGCCGCACATTCGGTACGCGTGGCACAGCAGCACAAGAATGAGGTGCGGATAGCGAAGGAATTTAGCTAACTGGGCGAGGTTCTAAAGTGTTAACGCAGCGGGAAGGAATATTCACGCCTGCCGACTCGTCGGAGAATCGAATTAGCCGATCTCAAACTAGTAGTGGAAGAGGAAGAATTTATGTACAACGCGAATAAACTGCTTAAAAGACAGGAAGCTCCTAGAGCGACCATTGGATCAGGGCTGAAGACGATATCCGGCTTTATCGCTGCGGCGGTAATGTTAGGTGCAATCGTATTTCCCGCCAAGGCTCTTGGACACGATATCGACGTCAATCTAGCCCGGAAAAGTCTGCACTGGTATTCAGTGGCCGTCGCCCAAAACGAGAACTACTACCAAAATCCTGATATAACCTGCAAAAAAATGTTTCCGCACCAGGTGCGCTGCCGCGTCTCCTACAAAACGCACCACAAACATCCCGAAGCACAATTGCTCCGAGGACATAACCGTCTATTTCATATCCCACATGGGTTCTCGCAGAGATTGGACGTATTACGCGACTCACGTAAACCCTGCAGCAAGATGCGGATTCGCGCTTTTAACCGGCCCCCGGCCTTGAAAGAAGCCGCATTCGGCAGAGCAGGGTCCCGCAACAAATCGGCCGCGATTCCGACCGATGAGACGGGAGGTGCTCGAAATCCGGAATAAGGTCAAGGAGAAGATACCAGACTAGAGTGCGGCAAGACTCTGACGACACAAGGGCTCGCGGCGCGTTAAGCAAAACATTGAACTAAGCAGGAGTAGTTTATGAACAACTTACCGAAGATTACGAAATTGTGGCGGAAGGGACGGTTGCTGTCCAGCGGATTTATTCTGGCCATTTTCTTATCAGCATCACCGTCTGCCCCGGCCCAATGCGCGAACTGGGACGCGAGCGGTGCATTGCAGATCAGCCAGGGGGGCGGGGTGAAAATCAAGCTCCAGCTAAATCAAAATAGTAGGACCCTATCAGGTCGTGCTGAGCAGACTATCCCTGCTACCAAAGGTTTTCTTGGGATTATCGACAAGTATGGTTCCATAACTCAAGGCAACGTCCTCGGATCGATCCACGGTAACGATTTTAGCATCCAGATTTCCTGGACAGGTGGCCTCGTCGGCATCTATAACGCGCAAGTTTCTCCCACCGGAAAGCTGGAGGGCAAGGCGTACGAGAAAAAATCGCCAAATGTGCTTCACGCTTGGAACAGTGTCGGCACTCTTAAGTGCGCGCCCGCTGCGCCGATAATTCCGAAAATAATCAGGAGCTCCGGCAAAGCTAAACCGAATCCGAAGCCCTCCGCCGATGGTCCGGTAAAGATTCCGGTCGCGCCGCAAAAGCCGCCTTATATTAACCTGGGCCAGGCGATAATTACTACGCCGATGGCTCCTCTCGGAATCGTCCCTTTGTCGTGGGACGGCGGGCCTGATAACCCTCACGTCAAGGTCTGGCTGTCGATGGATAACGGCCCCGAGATTCCGGCGTTCTCGCCCGAACACGGCCCGCAATCTCAAGTGTGGAAACAAGCAAAAGTTTCGTTCTTGCTGCATTTGCAGCGATATCACCACTACAAATTTGTCTTGAAGGACGCTGTGGGAAACACCTTGGCCACCGCCGGGGTGGTCGTTCCTTAGTCACGATTTTCATTGCGGAGGATTTGAAATGTTGCAGTTAGTAATCATAAATTCGGTCACAAAACCGATGGCCATTTTTGTTGCCCTCGTTATCGCTGCCGTCGTTGCTATCTTTTCGATCCCGGCCGCGGCGCAGTGTGCAAATTGGGATGCTAGTGGTGAGTGGGAGTTTCGTCAGCGTGGACAGAGCAAGCCCATTAAAGTCATCCTGACACAAAATGGTCGGGCACTTACCGGCACTGCTGAGCTTCCGGATGGCAGAATAATTCGGAGTTCCGGATGGAGTTTTGACGAGGTGGCCACTTTGCATGGGACGGCGGACGGTTCTGTCAGCGGCGACCGCTTTAGCCTCCATATTTTTTGGCAAAACGGGCAAACGGGAGTTTACACTGCCCGGGTCTTGCCGTCGGGGAAGTTGGAAGGTAAAGGTCACGAAAAGGATTCGCCATCTGTTCTCGTGTCGTGGGACAGCGTAGGCCGGTTGAAGTGTCCGCCTCCACCGCCACCGCCACCTGTTGTGCCAAAGGTCATCAAATCCTCGGGCAAGGCTAAAGTGAAGCCGCCACCTGCCCAAACACGCCAACCAGCTCCGCCGCCGATGAAGGTCCCGGGTATCATCGCGGGTCCTGTGATCTTTCCTAATGCCTATGCATTCACGACATTCGCAGCGGTTCAATGGGATGCCGGCCCAGACCATCCGTACGCAGAGGTGTGGCTCAA
>JBGTCF010000039.1:0-5698 GCA_041748975.1 Pyrinomonadaceae bacterium | reverse complement strand
TGGCCCTAACCTGTCTTCCGATCGGACTATACTGGCGTCGCGATATACGCGGCCGGTTCAAGCATGACAGGAACCGGGTCGGTGACAAACTGCAGGGAGCTACCGCTGAAAAGCTGCTGCGGTTCGCGTATTATGCGTTTTTCCTCGTGATCTTCTGGCTGTTTTTCGAACGAGCATATTTTCAGTTGGCCGATGGCATCTATACGGGCGGCTCACATAACTTCGGTGACCTGCCGTTTCATCTGGGAGCGATCTTCAGCTTTACCGAGGGCAATAACTTCCCTCCGCAGAATCCGTCCTGGGCGGGCGCTAAATTCGCCTATCCGTTTATTGTAGATCTTTTAACGGCGGCATTTATGAAGCTAGGCGCTGATCTCAAGGGCTCCATGCTCATACTGAATGTTTCGTGGGCATTTTCTTTATTGGTGCTCGTCGAGAGGTTTACGGTTAAGCTCACCGGCAGCAAGTTTGCGGGGCGTTTGGCCCCGGCGCTGCTTTTTCTGTCGGGGGGCCTAGGCTTTCTTCTGTTCTTTAAAGACTACTGGCTATCGGGTAAGGGGTTCTTCGACATCTTATGGCACCTGCCGCGAGATTACTCGATTGGGGATCACTTTCGCTGGGGCAATTCGATGATTGTGCTCTTTATCACCCAGAGAAGCATTCTTCTGGGTATGCCACTCACCGTCATCGTTCTCGGGTTTTTATGGAAAACCTTCAGCCGGGTTGAGGAGGAATACAAAGAAAAAGAGACGTTGATCAGACGTCTCGCTGCCCCCCTCCTTGTTGGCGTTTTTGCGGGGATGCTTCCGCTCGTTCATCTTCATAGCCTTGCGGTTCTCTTTGTCGTAACGGCTTGCCTTTTCATGATACAGCCAGCAAAGTGGCTCGAGTGGATCGCCTTCGGCATCGGGGTATCGGCCGTCGCGGTGCCGGAACTCGTCTGGTCAATGACCGGAGCGGCCACCGATGCGACGAAATTTTTTGACTGGCATTTCGGATGGGACAGACGCGAAGGAGAAAATATCCCATGGTTTTGGCTTAGGAACACCGGTATTCTAATGCCGCTAATCGCCCTTGGCATTTATCTATACTGGACTAAGAATCCAGTTACGTTCATATCCAAAAAGCCAAACCGCGACGCGGCTCCGGTCCTTGATAAGAAGCTCCTTCTCTTTTTCTACGTGCCATTCGTTTTGCTGTTCCTGATCTCCAACGTTGCCAAACTCGCTCCTTGGGAATGGGACAATATCAAGATCCTGATCTATTGGTTCATCGGTTCGATCCCTCTTGTCGCGTACGCACTTGCAAGGGCGTGGAGCGGAGGCACGCTTCTTCGTGCCGGGGCAGTCGCGGCAATAGCCGTGTTGACCCTCTCGGGCTCACTGGACGTTTGGCGAACCCTTTCCGGACAGGTTAATAGCAAGGTATTTGACGCCGATGCGATCGAGATCGCAGAACAGATTAAGCGGCGAACACCGGCCCGCTCCTTGATCCTAAATGCGCCGACGTTCAATTCGCCGGTGGTCCTTACCGGCAGGCAATCCCTTATGCGGTACAGCGGCCACCTTTCGTCGCATGGCATTGACTATCTGCCGCGCGAGAACGATGTAAAGCGCATTTACGAGGGCGGCGGTGTTTCGGAAATGCTGTTAAAACAATACAATATCGAATATGTGCTCATTTCGCCGGAGGAGCGCAACACGTTAAAAGCAAACGAAGAATTCTTTAGGAAATACCCCGTGGCTGCCGAAGCAGGCCAGATCCGTTTATACAGGGTCAAATAGACTTGACGATGAAAGAGAACGTTGAGGAAAATGTGGCCGCCCCGAATGAGCCTCAGGAACGCGCAAGGCCCGGCTACCTTTGGCTGGCCGGAGCATCGCTGGTCACGGCGATCGCGGCCTTTCTGCGTTTTTTCTGGCTCGAATTGAAACCCTTTCACCACGACGAGGGCGTCAACGGTTTCTTTCTAACCAACCTGGTCCGGGACGGGGTCTACAAATACGATCCCGCGAATTATCATGGCCCGACTCTTTATTATATTGCCCTCCCGTTTGCGAAACTCTTCGGGCTCGAGACCATCCCGATGCGTGTCAGCGTCGGGATTTTCGGTGTACTTACCGTAGTTCTTGCACTGTATTTGTGGAGATATATAGGAAAGACGGGAAGTATTTTTGCCGCTCTCTTCATAGCTCTCTCGCCGGGCATGGTCTATATATCGCGCTACTTTATTCATGAGATCTTTTTCGTATTTTTAAGCCTTGCGTTAGTCATATCGGTCCTATTCTTTATCGAAAAGAGATCGGCCGGGACCGGTGCCGTGATTTGGATCGCCCTCTTGCTGATCGTTTGTTTCGTGCCGTCCGCATTCAATCTGGCTGCATATCTCGGCGGTGACAGTGAAGGCGCCGTGTGGACATTGCGCGTCGTTTTCCTGATCATCGACGCCGCCATCGTGTATTTCCTTATCAACCTTTTACTGTCATGGGACGAAGGACGGCCGATCTATCTCCTACTAGCGTCCGCATGCGTTTCATTGTTTTTCGCGACCAAGGAAACCGCTTTTATCACGCTTGGCACGATGATAATTGCGTGCTTTTGCGTTTGGGCTTGGCGGTCAATTATCAGCCGTGAGGTTAGCAAGAAATGGGCTGTGAATGCGGTGATCTCCTTTCATCTTATTGTGTTCGCCGCGGGAATCTACTTTCGCGAAACACTGATCGACGGCGGAAAGTGGCTATATAACACTTTGCTCGCGAACCCGTTTCGACCGTCCGAACACTTCGTTGTTTATTCCATCATTTTCCTGCTCACAGTTACCGTTGCAGCCTGGGTCCTTTTTTTATTAGAACTAAAGCGGAAAAACGAATCGGAGGCCACCGAGCCGGTCGAGATAATCTGGAAAAACTTTCGCGAGGGCATCGGCGATCGCAAGGGCTTGCTTATCGTATCGGCGGCTGCAGGAGCAGTTTTCATTTACGTAAGCGTCTTGTTTTTCTCGTCATTCTTTACCTATGCGGAAGGCATCGGAAAAGCATTCGAAGCATACGCGATCTGGACAAAAACCGGGAACAAGGACCACACTCAGAACGGCTACTTCGGCTATCTCAAATGGGGAATGAAGGTCGAGGCCCCGATTTTGATCATCTCTTCGCTGGGGATACTCATCTCCCTTTTCAAAGGCCGTCACCGGGTCGCGATGTTTACCGGCCTCTGGGGCCTCGGGCTCTTCCTCGCATATACGATCATCCCCTACAAAACGCCGTGGCTCGCCCTGAGTTACCTACTGCCGCTTTGCATCATCGCCGGATACGCGATCGGCGAGTTATCGGCAGCCCGTGATATACGGGTTCGCGTCATCGCGGTCGCACTTGCGGTAAGCGGATTCTCGCTGCTTGGCTATCAAACGTACCAGCACAATTTCGTCAGATACGACGATGACGAAATGCCGTATGTGTATGCACATACCCGACGCGGATTCCTGGACCTCATCAGTGAGATCGAGCGTTACGCCGATAAAAGCGGTAAGGGCAAGGACGCGACCATCGAAATAGTCTCGCCCGAATACTGGCCGATGACCTGGTACCTGCTCAAGTACAGCCGTGCGAATTTTCACGGAAGGTACGTTCCGGCAACCACTGCGGAGATGGTAATTACAAAGAAGAACGATCAGGATGCAACCGCTATCGAGCTATACTCCGGCCACTACAAATACGCGGGCGTTTTTCCGCTCAGACCCGGCGTAAATCTCGTGCTGCTCGTCCGCAACGACCTCGCCGACAGTGATGACGAGGACACAAGCAAGTTACCGGAGTACAAGCCAGTGCAGGGATACACAAATTAAACGGTGATCGGCGACAAGTCAGGCCGCGTGTCTTGAAGAGGTGATACGGCAGGATAAGCATCCATCCTAGGAGCAGGAAGAATCCGAGATCGAGCACCCACGTGATATTCCGCTTCCTGCTATCGTCACGCAGCCACCACCAGATCAGCCAAAGCGGCGACGACTGCAATAATTCGGCGGGGGTGTGGGCAAGCAGGGATGCTTGCTCTCCAGTCGCGGGTAGATTTTTCGTAATGACGATTCGAGTGTAAAGTGTAATCGTTGACCGCAGTCGCGGGAACCACCTCTTATATGAAGAAACTCTGTGTACTGATCGTTGTTCTATTATTTTCATTGTCGGCGTATTCGCAGCGGGAGCACGGCGTCAGGCCTACCGAGACGGGCGGGCCGCTAATGTTTGAGCAGGCGGTATTTGACGTCCAGAGTTATGACATTGCGCTCAAGGCCGATCCGCGGGACAGGAGCCTCGTTGGAACCACGACCATGATCGCGCGAGCGGTGATACCCACGAATGTCATTGTGCTCGACCTCGATATTCCTTACACAATAAGTAAACTGACCGACGGGCGAACGGACCTGAAATATGAACGAAAAGGCGGCAAGATCTGGATCTGGTTCCCGATGACTAAGCAAGTCGGTGAGGAAATTAAGACGGTGATCAGTTATAACGGCACGCCGCGTGTCGCGCCAAATCCACCGTGGATCGGCGGTTTTATGTGGGCAAAAACTCCGGGCGGGGCTGATTGGATCTCGGTCGCACTGCAAAATGACGGCGCTGATCTGTTGTTCCCGTGCAAGGACCATCCGTCTGATAAACCTGAATCGGCGATCATGCGTCTGACGGTTCCCGAGTCGCTTGTTGCGGTGGGGCCGGGGCGGCTTGACGGTGTTAGCAAATCGGGCGGTTTTACTACCTACACATGGCGGATGTCAGAGCCGATTCCGAACTACTCGCTCGTTTTTGACGCCGCCCCATACCGCCTCATCAAGGATTCCGTTAAGAGCATCACCGGCGAGACGATCCCGATAGAGTTTTATATCCTGCCCGAAAGCTATGACAAAGGTCCCCGTCTGATCGAGGAAACGAAAAAGTACAACGTTTTTTATGAAAAGTATCTCGGGCCATTTCCCTGGCGTTCGCAGAAGCTCGGGATAGTGGAGACCCCGCATCTAGGCATGGAGCATTCGACACATCTCGCGTACGGGAATAAGTTTCGATACAACGAAGACGGTTACGACTGGCTGCAGCTTCACGAGTTTGGGCACGAATGGTGGGCAAACCTTGTGACGGCCAGCGACTGGCGTGATTTCTGGATACACGAAGGGTTCCAGTCTTTTATGGATACCCTCTACCTCGAGCATCTTGGCAAAAAGGACGCTTATTTCGCCGCGATGAAAACGCGCGCTAAGGGGACGCGGAACTTGCAGCCCGTCGCCCCGCGTGAGCCGAAGATCTCATATCAGGTCTATCTTCAGGGGCCCGATTTTATCAAGAGCGACGGTGATATTTACGGCAAAGGCGCAGTCGTACTGCACACGCTCAGATACCTGATCGGCGACGATGCGTTCTTCCGCGCACTTCGCCGCATGGCGTACCCGCGAAAAGAAATGGAATCCATGACCGGCGGCCGTCAACAGCGGCTCGTCAACACCGACGATTTCCTAACCATTGCCGAGGAAGAATCGAAGATGGAGCTTGATTGGTTTTTTGAAGTGTATCTGAGGCAGCCGAAATTGCCAAAGCTGATACGCGAGGAAACCGGCGAAGCCTACAGATACCGTTGGGAAACACCAAATAATTTACCTTTCCCGATGCCTTTCGACATCGAATCAGACGGCAAGACCATTAGAATG
>JBGTCF010000038.1:0-9940 GCA_041748975.1 Pyrinomonadaceae bacterium | reverse complement strand
CTCGGGCCGAAGCGCGGCGCCGGTCTCGATGAATGACATAATGTCATTTTTTGTGACCCGGCCGCTTAAACCGCTGCCCGGAATGCGGGTGATATCGATACTATGTTCGCGGGCGATATTCCGCACAAGCGGGCTCGATTTGGTGCGACGGAGCTCGTCGATCGTCCCATCGCTCTTACCGCCTCCGTTTGTAGGTGCGCTGGAAACCGGGGCCGCCTTATAAACGGTGGAGGGCGTGGGGGCGGCATCGGGTTTCGGTTCGCTCGCTGCCGATCCCTCAGCTCCGACCAGCGCGAGAACGGCTCCGACCTCTACCGTCTCACCCTCCTGTACGTTGATCGCGAGCAATGTACCTGCGGCCGGCGACGGGACTTCAGCATCTACTTTATCGGTCGAGATCTCGAGAAGCGCTTCGTCCTTATCGACCTTATCGCCAACCGACTTTAACCATTTTGACACGGTGCCTTCGGTGATCGATTCGCCCATTTGCGGCATCACGATTTCGGTGGCATCGGCGCTGGCCGCAGATGCAGGTTTTGCCGCAGGCATCGATTGTTCTTCACGATCAGACGGCTCAGACGTCGTTTTTACAGGTGTCGGGGTTTCTGACATCGCTTCAACGGGGATATCGGCAACTGGTTCTTCTGCAGCTGTTACCGCCGCTTCCACTTCCGGCGGAGGAGCGGGCGCCTTTACGCCAGCTTCGCCTTCTTCGCCGACGACGGCGACAACGGTTCCGACTTCCACGGTTTCACCTTCCGCGGTTCGGATCTCAAGCAAGATGCCGGCGCCCGGGCTCGGAACTTCGGCGTCTACTTTGTCGGTGGAAATTTCGAGTATCGGCTCATCCTTATCGACACGGTCGCCGACATTCTTTAGCCATTTGGAAACGGTACCTTCGGTGATGGATTCGCCCATCTGGGGCATTACGACTTCAGTGCTCATATGATCGCTCCGCAAACGCGTTAATTACATAGAATACTAGAAATATGGCCGTAGGAAAATGTGGGGCCGTGCGCAGGTTTTTGAACTGGCCGATCTATGGGCCAACTTTAGGCAGAATACCGTCTGAGGGATGCCGCCGATGAGCATCGATTGTCGTCAACCCACCGACTTTCTCACAAAACTAACCTTCTGCAGTAGTGGGATCGATGATTGTTTTAACTTCGGCGATGCTGTTTGCCGGAAAGCCGCCGCGCTTGGCGTGTTCCCTGATCATTTCCTCATTAGGAGCAATATATACGCAATAAATCTTGTCTCCGGTTACGTAGCTTTGGACCCATTGTATTTGCGGGCCGAGTTCCTGGAGTACATTGCAGGACGTTTGGGATACTGCTTTTAAAGCGTCTGCCGGCGAACCGCCGACACCTGGTATCTCACGTTCGATCACATATTTAGGCATAGTTTTTTGTTCGCAGCAAAGATTTTGATTTCACTATATTACCAGAAAAGATGTCCAATCGTGACAAACTCAGCGTTTGGGATAAAATAGTTATGACTCGCTTCGATTTCACAAATACACGCACTTTAGGAAATGAAATGAAAAGAATCTCGTTCGTTTTTGTCCTCATCCTGTCATCTCTCTCGGTTATGGGACAGCAGGCCGCGTTTACCGCGGCCGACTATGCCCGCGCGGAAAAAATGCTTGGGTTTAACACGATGCCGCTGGTCGATCGGGCCGCTATCCGCCCCACGTTCCTGCCTGACGGGCGTTTTTGGTACCGAGCGCTGATACCGACCGGCAGCGAATTCGTGATGATAAACCCGAGCGACGGCTCGCGAAATGTGGCTGATTCCCTTGCCAAGCTCGGCGTGACCTCGGCCGCTGCCACGCCGACTCCGGGCGGGCGGGAGCCTTCGGTTCTCTCACCTGACGGCCGCAAGGCCGCTTTCATAAGGGACCACAATCTTTGGGTCCGCGAGGTCGCGACCGGCAAGGAAACACAGCTTACGACCGACGGCATTAAAGATTTTGGCTATGCGACCGACAATGCAGGCTGGCGAAAGAGCGAAAGGGCCATTTTGCTTTGGTCGCCCGATTCCAAAAAGATCGCGACATTTCAACAGGATCAGAGGCATGTGAGTGACATGTATCTTGTCACAACGAATATAGGGGCACCGCAGCTGCAGGAATGGAAATACCCATTGCCGCAAGATAACCAGGTGATCATGATCCATCGGGTTATTATTGAGGTCGATCAGCCAAAAGTGATAAGACTGAAGATCGGTCCTGACCCGCGTTGCGGAACACTCTGCGACGATATTTCCTGTTCCGGCAATTTCGATGACAACGAATGGAGTCCGGACTCATCAACTCTGGCATTCGTCAGCAGCTCCCGTGACCATAAAGAGGCAAAATTCAGGATCGCCCAGGCAGCAACCGGCAACGTCCGCGAAGTTTTCGAGGAAGTCGTGCTGACGCAATACGAATCTGGCCAGGGAGCGATCAATTGGAGATACCTGCCCGCGACCAACGAGGCCATTTGGTATTCCGAGCGAGATGATTGGGGCCATCTTTATTTGTACGACCTAAGTACCGGCAAGCCGAAGCAGCAGATTACTAAAGGCGATTTTGTAGTTATGCGGCTACTCAAGATGGACGACAAGGCGCGTACTCTATATTTTGAAGCCAATGGCCGCGAAAAAGGCCGCGATCCGTATTTTACGCACTTTTACCGGATCAATTTCGACGGAAGCGGGCTAACCCTTCTAACACCGGAAGACGCTCATCATCAGGTCACAATATCGCCGGACGGACGTCATTTCATCGATAATTTCTCAAAGCCGGAAATGCCGCCTGTAGCCATTCTTCGGGCAATAGACGGTCGGCCGATCACGACTCTCGAGACTGCCAGCATTACCCGGCTGACCGCGGCAGGCTGGAAGCCGCCCACGCCTGTAACCGTCAAATCTGGTGACGGCAAATGGGATCTCTATGGGCTGATGTTTTCGCCCACAAATCTCGATACCACGAAGAAATATCCTGTGGTGAATTACATCTATCCCGGTCCTCAGGCTGGAGGCGTCGGCAGCCGTGCCTTTTCGGCAGCCCGCAGCGATCATCAGGCTCTGGCCGAACTTGGGATCATCGTCGTTGTCATCGACGGCACCTGTAACCCTGATCGTTCGAAAGCGTTTCACGATGCATGCTATGGCAATATGGCCGACAACACGCTAGGTGACCAGATGGCCGGCCTTAGACAGCTTGGCGCAAAATATCCCTATATGGATCTTACCCGCGTGGGTGTTTGGGGGCATTCCGGAGGCGGTTTTGCCGCCGCGGCTGCTATGTTCCGCTACCCTGATTTCTACAAGGTTGGCGTTTCCCAATCCGGGAATCATGACAATCGCAATTATGAAGATGACTGGGGGGAAAGGTACATCGGCCTTTTGAAATACGACGCGAATTGGAAATCCAACTACGAAGACCAGGCAAATCAGAACTTTGCGAAGAACCTGAAAGGCAAATTAATGCTCGCCCACGGCGGGATGGATGATAACGTGCCGCCTTATAACACTTTTCTTGTGGTCGATGCTCTGATCAAAGCTAACAAGGACTTTGACCTGATCATTTTCCCTAATGCACGTCACGGATACGGTGCGGCAAATTTTTATATAACGCGGAGACGCTGGGATTATTTCGTTAAGCACCTTATTGGAGCGGAACCTCCGAAAGAATTTGAGATCAAGTCGAAACCCGATCCGAGGCTCGCATCGGCGCAATAGCGGTTTCTTAAATTGAGATCGAAGAATGGGCGTGCTCTGTAGTGCGTCCATTTATTTTACCGACCGGGGTTCACCGCTTTGTTAATTCGTCTGTTTCATCCTCGCCGGGATCGAAGAGGACGCTGACCGGGGTATGGGCGGGCGGTAGCGTCGCTGCCTGATGTGTGAGATCGCGCTGCAGGCTTTCCACGGCCTCTCGTGCGCGTTCGTGATCGTCAGGGCTGATCTTGAGGGTCATCTTGCCCTCGCTGTTTGGCAGTTCCGAAAGCTTGCTTAGGGTTTTTGTCCGGATCTCGATCTTGGCTCCACGTTTGAAAATGCCCTTCCTGAACTTGACGTCCAGTATCTCGCCGACCGGCAGCCGAACCTCTTTAACTCCGTCTGAGATGAGGCCGAACAACTTCGATTCTGTCTCGAATACAATCCCCGCACTCGAGAATTTAGCGATCCCATTCACCGATGAGAGACCGCTATCGGCCTTGAATGGTATGCTCGTGAATCCTGCCGCCATGATCACACCGGAGCCTCTTCGTGGCTTTCGAAGTCCATCGTATCCATGTCCGTGTCATTCGGAAGCGGCCCACCCCATACCCTGAGGAAAATATACCCGAAAACCCCCGCAACAAGCGAGGCGAGGACAATGGCCATCTTGGAAGAAACAATATGGAATTGATCACCCGGGAAAGCGAGATTGGCTATAAAGATAGACATCGTAAAACCCATGCCCCCTAGCAATCCGGCACCAAATATATGTTTCCAGCCGAGATCGAGCGGCCGTGAAGAGAAACCCACCGCTACCGCTATTATGCTGGCTATCGTTATTCCCACGGGCTTGCCCAAAACGAGCCCTAACATGATCCCAACGCTATTAGCGGATTGTAGCTCCTCGGCAAAACCGCTTTCGATGATAATGCCGGTATTAGCCAGGGCAAAGACCGGGAGGATGAGAAAGGCGACAGGCTTATGCAGCATATGCACAAGATAGCCCGATGGCGAGTGGTCAACGCCCTCTTTGTTAAAGGGTATCGTGAAAGCCAACAGCACGCCTGCGATGGTTGCATGAACACCTGATCGGAGCATCAAATACCACAAAATCCCGCCGCCGATAAGATATACAAACAGGGTCTTAACCCCCAGTTTATTTGCCAGAGCCAATGCCCCAGCAACCGCGAAAGCGGCGAGAAGATAGACAGTAGACAGGTTGGCCGTGTAAAAGATCGCGATCACGACAATGGCAGCCAGATCGTCCATAACGGCCAGGGCCACGAGAAACACCTTCAGCGAGGCGGGGACCTTATCTCCTACCAGAGCCAAAATACCAATAGCGAAGGCGATGTCAGTCGCCATTGGAATTCCAACGCCGGGTTGGCTTGGCGTACCAATATTTAGAGCTAGGTGGATCGATGCAGGGACGATCACGCCGCCAACGGCAGCGAAGATAGGCAGCGACGCACTTTGGAGGTTGGATAACTCGCCAATGTACAACTCACGTTTTAACTCGAGACCGATCAAAAGGAAAAAGATCGCCATCAATCCGTCGTTGACCCAATGTTCGACAGTCAGTGGACCCATGTACCCGTGCCAAAACCGGACGTAGGGTTCACCCAGGATAAAATTAGCTAGAACTAGCGAGATAGCCGTACAAATGATGAGTACGACCGATCCGGCCTTTTCCGTTTGAAAAAAGTCCTTAAAAGCCTTTGTCAGTCTGACGCTGATGGGTGCTGCCATTATCGAATATTATTCCTAAACCTTTTTATAAAGATATTTGCCTATACCACTTAGACTAATGAATAGCCAGAAAATTTCAACTGCGAAGCATCGGAAGTTAAATCTGCGATAAGGGTGAACGATGATAGCCGCCCGCTTCTCAGAACGTCAACCATAGGATTTTCTGCCATTATCGATGGGCCTGACAAGGTGCTGCATCGAGATTTGCGAGGTAAACCAGTCCGAAACGATAACCCATATAGACGCTGTCCATATTCACCTTACCGATCTTGTCGTCCGACGTGTGCAATATCTGCTGCCAGTTTCCGGCAAGGCCGCTCAGCGTGATCGATGGTATTTTGCGATCCCTGAAAGATACCGAATCCGAGCTGGCTCCTTCGATCTCGACTGCCTGGAATTTGAACTTGCTTTCGTCGGCGAGGTCGGTGGCTAGTCTGATCAGCTTAGGCGACGAGGCATTTTTGAGTGCCATCGGGGCCGCCATTCCAAAGCTGTCGAAATTTACCATCGCGCAGGTTTGATTGATAGCCGGTTTCTCCATCGCTTTCGCCATTTGACGCGATCCTTTGAGGCCTTCTTCCTCACGATCAAAGGCGACGAAGACGTATGATTTCGTAGTTTCAAGCGGCCTGAGCGTCTTGTATATATGAGAAACGATCGTCACCCCGGTCCAATTATCGACCACGCCACAGCCCATGTTTGTGCGATCGTAATGGGCCCCGATCACAATAGTTTCATCGGTAGTGCCTTTCTTTCGCACGACCACGTTTGAGATCTTGTCTTTGTCGAATTTTTCGACCTGGATCTCTTCGTCGGTCGCTCCGGCTTCTTTAAATAACCGCCGAACTCCATCAAGGCGCTCGTTATGAGGGCACGGAACACTTTTAACCGACGCTTCGACGGCTTCCTTGGGCGAAAACGTGACCTGGCCTGATCCGGTGCTAGGGCTAACGAGCAACAGGCAAAATAACAAAATGGGATATTTCACAATTCTCATATTATTGAATTGTAGAAGGTTCCAGCCGTACCACCCAGCCAGCGGGCCCGACGGCCCAAACTGCCCGTTTACCTTTGGCGGAGACGGCGTTAAGGTTCTCGCTGCCGATCTTTTTCCAGGTTTTACCGCCATCGAAAGTAATATCGGTCCCGTTCGTCCCGACAGCGATTATGGTCCCAGCGTCGATGTAGGCAACGGCAGACCGATAGCCGCTTAATCCGTTTCCGGCCGTCCAGGTGCGGCCGCCGTCTGTTGTAAATGCCAGGTTTCGCCGAGCTTCGGCCGGGGCTTCATAATTCCCGCCGACGATAACCCCATTCTTTGCGTCATACATCGCGATCGAGAAAATGCCGCTCCCCGATGTGCCATTGACGATCGGGGTATTTGAGACAAACCATGTCAATCCGCGGTCCTCCGAGCGAAAAACCCGGGCATCTTTGCCACCGGAAACCAGGAAAACATTGTCTTTTCCCTGCACTATCAGGCACGTTCCGCTCGCGGCAAATGCAGCCTCGCCGTCCTTGGCGAACGCCATCTTGTCGGTAGCGACCTCATTCCAGACCTCACCCTCCTTTGTGGCAAAAAGGACATATTTATTCTTGAGCGGGTCGGCCATCGCCATGCAGTTAGTTCGGTCCCAGCAAGCGATGGCGTCGAAGAAAGCGAGGGGATCTTTGTTGGTGAACTGAAGCTTCCAAGTTGCGCCGCCATCGATAGTCTTATAGATTCGCGAAGCGTCGCCGTTGCCGATACTCAGAATATAAGCCGTTTTCGCGTCGAATGCCTCGATATCGCGAAAGTCGAGCTTTTCAGCTCCCGGCACGGCTAATACGGTCCACGACTTCCCTCCATCGATCGTTCGGATGACTGTTCCGCCGGTACCGCTCGCCCAGATGATATTTTCGCTGACAACCGACAGTCCGCGAAAAGCGGCCTTTGTCTCGACGTTTTGTTTGACCCACTGAGCTGAACTGACGGACGCAAGAAGTAAAATTACACCGCAGAGACGCAAAGACACCGAGAAAAAGCTGACCTCTAATTTCTGGCTTCTAAAATTTGACATATCAATACACCATCCTCGCCTTTACAGTTCCCTCGATGCTTTTGAGTATCTCGAATGCCTCTTTCGAGATCTTGCTTTCGACGTCGAGTATCACGTAGCCGATCTCGTCGTTTGTCTTGAGATACTGGCCGGTGATATTGATGCCGACCTTTGACAGACGTGAGTTGATCTCGCCGAGTACGCCGGGAATATTCTTGTGAATGTGCAGTATCCTGTGCGTTCCGGCCTGCGGCGGCAGCGAAACGGACGGGACGGTCTGCGAACCCTCGCTGGTGCCGAGTTCGAGATACTTGATCAGCTTTGACGTAACATCGAGGCCGATGTTGGCCTGCGCCTCTTCGGTGGAACCGCCAACGTGAGGCGTCAGTATAACATTCGGCAGATTCTGCAGATCGCAGGAAAAGAAGTCGCCGGTTTTTTCCGGTTCTTCGGGAAAAACATCGACAGCCGCACCCGAAAGTTTGCCCGACCTGATCGCGTCACCTACGGCACATAGGTCGACGACATCGCCGCGGCTGTGATTGATGAGGATCGCACCCTTTTTCATTGTTTTAATGGCTGCCGCGTCGATCATATTTCGCGTTGTCTCGTCCGAGGGGACGTGCAGCGTCACGATATCCGATTCTTTTAGCAGTAATTGCAATTCACGTAGCTGCTTTGCGTTGCCATGCGGCAGTTTGGTCGCGACGTCGTAATAAACCACATGCATTCCCATCGCCTCGGCCATCGTCGAGACCTGCGAGCCGATATTGCCGTAGCCGATGATGCCGATCGTCTTGCCGCGCAGCTCAAAGCAGCCCTTAGACTCTTTTAGCCATTCCCCGCGATGCGCCGCCGCGTTCTTGTCCGGGATCCGCCGGATCAGCATCACGCAAAGGCCGATGATAAGCTCGGCGACTGAGCGGGTGTTTGAATAAGGGGCGTTAAAGACCGCGATGCCATTTTTTGTGGCGGCTTTAAGATCGACTTGATTAACGCCGATGCAGAAAGCTCCGATCGCCAGCAATTTTTCTGCCGCGTCGATAACCTTTTTCGTGACCTGTGTTTTTGACCGGATACCTAACAGATGAACATCTCTGACCGCCGCGCATAGCTCGGCCTCACTCAATGAACCGTTCATCTTTTGCACATCGGCATAGCCGCCGGCCCGAAGCTCACCGACCGCGGCCTCGGAAATGTTTTCGAGCAAAAGGATCTTGATCTTGTTTCGGGGGTAAGAGGTTCGGCTCATTCGGTGACCGGTTTGCTGAGCTCCTTGCAGAAGTAGTCAATAACGTACTCACGAGCAGTCGTGATAGTGATGTCTTGATTCTCCTCAAGTTCGAGCAGGATATTATCGATCTTCTCCCACAATTCTGTTTTTTTGTGCTCTTCGTAAGGAAACATTTACATATGTATCGTCAGATCATGCACACCTTCCGCGGCTTCCATGATGGCTTCGGAGACAGTCGGGTGGGCGTGGATGATGCGGCCGAATTCTTCGGCGGTGGTTTCGAGGGCCATGGCGACGACACATTCGGCGAGCAGCTCGGTCGCGTGCGGGCCGATGATGTGAACGCCGAGGACCTCGTCATATTTGGTTTCGGCGACGATCTTGACGAAACCATCGGTCTCGCCGAGTATGCGGGCCTTGCCTGAGGCCGAGAAAGGGAATTTGCCGACCTTTACATCGTAACCGGCTTCCTTAGCTTTTTCTTCGGTCAGCCCGACACTTGCTACTTCGGGATCGCAGTATGTGCAGTTCGGGACGAGATTTTGTTTGATCGCCTCGACCTTTTTGCCGGCGATCTTTTCGACGACCATAATGCCCTCTTTCGAGGCGAGATGGGCGAGCCACGCTGTGTCGATAACGTCACCGATCGCGAAGACGTTCGGCTCATCGGTTTCGCAAAATTCATTGACCTTGATGGTGCCGCGCGGGTTGACGACGATTTTGGTGTTTTCGAGTCCGAGGTTTTCCGTGTAAGACATTCGCCCGATGGCGACGAGCAGCATTTCGGCTTCGAGCGAAACGTCTTTGCCTTTTGAATCTTTGCCCGAAACTTTTATTCCTTTTTTCGATTTGTCGAGTTTGTCCATTTTCACGCCGGTCAAACACTTGATGCCGCGTTTTTTGAATACTCGTTCGAGTTCTTTGGAAACTTCCGCGTCTTCGAGCGGCACGATTCTATCCATCAGTTCGATGATCGTCGTCTGGCAGCCGAAGCGCGCATAGACGCTGGCGAATTCCACTCCGACCGCGCCGGAACCCAGTACGAGCATTGATTTCGGAACTCGGTTTAATTCTAAAATCTGATCGGAATTGACGACCTGTTTGCCGTCGGTTTCAAAACTCGGAATCGGGCGCACGACCGAGCCGGTGGCGATGATAATGTTTTTCGTGTCAATCGTTTCCTTTTTGCCGTCCTCGTAGGCGACTTCGA
>JBGTCF010000037.1:0-4253 GCA_041748975.1 Pyrinomonadaceae bacterium | reverse complement strand
GCAAAAGTGATCAGATCCCCCTCCGTGACACGGTCGGGGCCTTCCAAATAGAAGCGGTACGGGCACGGCGTTTTGATTGTTTCTCGAACGATCTTAAGGCAAATACAGTTCTTCTGGTTCAGGCGAATCTCGATCTCTTGGCGCCAGACCTTGCCGTTTGGGCCAGTAACTTCGACGGTATGGAATCCCGGCGCGAGAAAAAATTCAGCACCCACGGCGACTCCACTCATGCCTACAAGTTCTCCATTGACCTTGACCGGGTAAGCCTCTTCGGTAGTTCGAATGCTTAGAATCCCCGTGTTCTTAGGCCTTTTCGGCCTATCATCGCCGCCTCGTGCAAGAGCGCCGGAAACGCCTAGTGTGAGTAAAAGCCCGAGTATAAAAATGATCTTATGTCCGCTATGTCGCATGTTCTCCCTCTTGTGTGCCGCGAGACATTTGTCGTGCAGCTGTTCAAAGAATCAATCGTTCAACCTTTTCGCATTGCCCCTATACTAAAACTATTTCGGTTCTTTTTCACCATTTTCTGCGGCCTTCTTGCCCAACCGCCTCCGAGCTGCCAAACCAATCGATGCCAGTCCAGTTCCGAACAAAAGTATAGTTACGGGCTCAGGGATAGGGACTGATGGCGGTGGCGAAAGCGCCGGAGTTCGTTGCGTCGGCGACGGTGATGGAGATATCGCAGTTACCTGGCAACCACTGCTCAGTATATGAGCCCCAGTTTTCCCCTCACTGAATTCCGTCGACATGTTCTTGGAATACGTACGTCCCATATAGGTGAACTCGGGAATAATATCTTCTCGGGACCGACTGCCCGTTCGATCATGGTCGAAATGACTTTCTACTACGAGCTCTACTTCCATGGTCACTGCAACAAATGGACTCGTCGGGATCCCTGTGTAGTGGCATATCGTAACCGTCCTTTTAGAACCGGATCGCGCTTGAGCATCCACACCAACTATCCCGCAGCCTAAGAAAATTGCTAACGAAAGTGTCGATAAATTGAAACGCCGTAAGCTATGGAACAGATTCACTAATATCGACACTTTCTTCGCTCCCTTTTCCTCGGACTTAAATCCACTTCTTGGCCTTCTTGACCGCTCGTCGAATGGCTAACCATTGCTGAAAATTAGATTATTCGTCCTCGGGTTCCTCTTCCAGGTCCTTCTTCTTACCAAACTTTCGTCGAGCAGCGAGCCCAATTCCTGCCAGTCCCGTTCCGAAGAGAAGGATAGTCATCGGTTCCGGTACGGGCTCCGGCGGGGTCGGCGACGGCGTTATCATGGGCGTAGGTGTCGGCGTTATCATGGGCGTAGGTGTCGGCGTAATATCCGGCGTTGGCGTCGGTGTTGGCGTAATACCCGGCGTCGGCGTTGGCGTAATACCCGGTGTCGGTGTCGGCGTTATGCCCGGCGTTGGTGTTGGCGTAATACCCGGCGTTGGCGTTGGCGTTATGCCCGGCGTTGGTGTTGGCGTAATACCCGGCGTTGGCGTTGGCGTTATGCCCGGCGTCGGTGTCGGCGTTATACCAGGCGTTGGCGTCGGCGTTATGCCAGGCGTCGGCGTCGGCGTTATACCGGGCGTCGGTGTCGGCGTTATGCCCGGCGTCGGTGTCGGCGTTATGCCCGGCGTCGGTGTCGGCGTTATGCCCGGCGTCGGTGTCACCGTAGGCGTTGGCGTTTTCTTCCTATTGATCCAAATAATAGCGATCGGTATTGCTGCCAGTCCGAGCAAAGCCCATTTAGGAAAGCCCCTTCTTATTACTTCTACCTCTTCACAATCACACACATCATCGGTGACAATATCCGTTCGCGTTTCAACTATGACCCTGTCGTCCTGCGGCAATGTAGTTTTGACCTTAGATTTATCGTCATCATCATCGCTAACGACAAAAATACTGTCGCTTGCCAATCGAAGCCGGGAAAAACTACCAGACTGGCTAGAGCCAGGTCGGGCATTAATGATCTGTACGACTTGTTCGAAGCGAACAGGACCCGCAGACACCCTGGTGAACCCCGCCAAAATGGACGCCACGCAGATCGCTGATATGAGCCCTCTCATCTTGAAGTGTTTCATTTCTTTCACTTAACTAACGGTGTTCGCAGCAAAACTGACGCTCCACCACTCGATCGGCACTCTCTAATGGCCTGATCGGAACAGTTTCTTGGGTGACATTCCTGAATACCCCCAAAAGCCCCGTAATTCTTAAAATTCAAGAGCAAAAAATGATTATTCCCCTACTATTTCCAGAAACTTTGGAAATATCGCCAATTTTATTCCTTAAGAAAAAACCGGCTACCACAAAATAGTGATAACCGGTTTAAGTTTCCCGAATCCGAATGAATTTTAAGTAATTTTATTCTTCTACCGGTGCCGCCTTTGCCTTCTCTTCAGAAAGAATGGATTTTCTCGAGAGTTTTACTTTATTGCCCTCTTTACCGATACACTTAACAAGGATCTGCTGTCCTTCCTTCAGTTCATCACGCACGTCACGTACGCGGCGATCCGAGATCTCTGAAATGTGCAGCAGGCCGTCCAGTCCCGGCATAATTTCAACAAAAGCTCCAAAGTCAACAATACGCGAAACCGTCCCCATATATGTCTCGCCGACCTCGGCTTCAGCCGTAAGAGCCTTGATCCTTGCTACTGCGGCCTGAGCTGCCTCGCCGTCGGCGGTTGCGATCAATACGGTACCGTCGTCCGAGATATCGATCTTGGCTCCTGTTTCTTCCGTGATCGAACGGATAACTGAGCCGCCCTTACCGATAACGTCGCGAATCTTGTCAGGCGAGATCATAAGAGTGATAATACGCGGAGCATATTCGGAGAGGTCTTCACGCGGTGCTTCGAGAGCTTTTGCCATGACTTCGAGGATGTGCAGACGGCCTTTCTTGGCCTGTTCCAATGCTTCCTGAAGGATCATCGCATTAATTCCACCAACCTTATTGTCCATCTGTAAGGCTGTGATTCCATCGGCTGTTCCGGTGACTTTAAAATCCATGTCACCATAATGATCTTCGGCACCAGCTATATCCGAGAGGATCGCGTAGCGGTTCCCTTCCATTACGAGGCCCATCGCCACGCCAGCAACTGGTTTCTTGATGGGTACACCCGCATCCATCAGGCTAAGAATTCCGCCGCAAACGGAAGCCATCGACGAAGAGCCGTTTGACTCCGTAATATCGGAAACGATACGGATCGAATATGGGAAATCGGCCTCATCCGGCAGAATGGATTGAATCGCGCGGCGTGCGAGATTACCGTGGCCGGTTTCGCGACGCGAGGTTCCGCCGAATCGACCAGTCTCGCCGACTGAATAAGGCGGAAAATTGTAATGCAGCATAAACCGGCGATTGACAGTACCTTTCTCGAGGTCGTCCATGAACTGCTCGTCCATCCTCGTGCCAAGCGTCGTTGTAACGATCGCTTGCGTCTCACCGCGTGTGAAAAGGGCCGAACCATGAACCCTCGGCAGCCACCCGACTTCACAGTTGATCGGCCGGATCTCGGAGAATTTGCGGCCATCAGGGCGTCGTTTGTTACCGAGCATATCCTCGCGAAAGATCTTTTCCTTCAAATGGCCAAACACTTTTCCAGCCATTGAGCGGGTTGCCGGTTCGCCTTCAGGATAGCTTTCAATAACTTCTTTTTTGAGAGCGTCGAGGCCGGCATATACTTCGATCTTTTGTCGTCCTGTTGAATCCAGAGCTTTTCGCAGTTTGTCAGTAAAATTCTTTTCTATCTCGGTGACAAGTTTTTCGTCAAGGGACGGCGCCTCGAATGCGCGTTTCTCAATCCCGAGCGCTTTGCCGAGTTCCTTCTGCCACAAACAAATACGTTTGATCTCACGATGGGCGAACATCAGCGCTTCGACCATGATCGTTTCATTGACCTCCTGGGCCTCACATTCGACCATTGAGATTGCTTCGTCGGTTCCAGCCACGATGAGATCCAATTGTGACTCGCGACGCTCGTCGAAGGTCGGATTGATAAGATACTTGCCATCTATCAAGCCTATGCGGACACCCGCGATGGGATTTTCGAACGGTATATCCGAAAGGTATAGAGCACACGATGCTCCTGTAAGAGCAATAACATCCGGGTCGTTCTCAGCATCCGACGAGATCACCGACGCAACGATCTGAGTTTCAAATCTGTAACCGTCGGCAAATAACGGCCGCACCGGGCGGTCGATCATTCGGCAGGTTAAAACTTCCTTCTCGCTTGGGCGCCCTTCACGGCGGAAATAGTTG
>JBGTCF010000036.1:0-3166 GCA_041748975.1 Pyrinomonadaceae bacterium | reverse complement strand
TCGTCGCGACGTATCGCTACTGTTCGTGCAGCAAATTGACAACATTTATCGCTTGACCTCTAATGGGGTTATGGCCGAAACGAAAGGTAATCGACCGACTTTGATCCCAAAATTAGCTCTTTCCTTAGTTTCGCTTTTGATCTGCATCGTATTCCTCGGTGTCGGCGAGCTTTATTCTCGATATTTTCTCGATATTAACTTTAGGAAAACCAGTCAGTCGTTTCTGGAAACCGGCGCTGCCGGACGTGCTTCGGGAAATGCGAAACGCGCTCATGGAACTTCGTTTGGCGTCGAAGTTTGGTCCGACGAAAATGGCTTTAGGGTCCCGCCGGGTTATACGGCAATGCCGAATGACTCGGCAATTTTGATATTAGGTGACTCGGTTGCCTTCGGCGTCGGCGTTGAGGAAGAGAAATCGTTCGTTGGAATGCTCCGGCAGCATGAGCGGGATGTAACTGTATATAATTCGGCGGTCGTCGGCTATAGTATTCCCGACTATCAGAGAGTGGCCGAGACATTCCTACCCTCGCGCCCGGAGGTCGATCGGGTTTACCTGGTTTACTGCCTTAACGATTTTCATTCGGGCGAGCATCCCGACGAGCCGGCTGATAAAGGTGACGGGACACTTGTTTCGAGTGCTAAGCGGGCGATAAGCTCTTTATTTGTTGCCCTGAATGAGGCACTCGGCCCGAGGTCCAAGCTATACGTCTATATAACCGGCAAGGCGTCAGACCCATCCCGCCGGTATTTCGAGTGGGACCTGTCGCTAATGAACGTCGATGACAAGAGGCTCGGAGAGATATTATGGCCGATCGTCGAGATAGATCGCACGGTAAAGGCGCGGAACGGGATTTTTAAGGTCGTGATCAATCCATACGAAATGCAGCTGCGCCTTGGAGCCGATGGGAATTACGAACCGCAAGACCGCATCAAGGGGTTTCTGGCCATGCACGATGTGGATGTGATCGACACACGAGAGGACTTTCCGAATATGTCATCTTCAGGCTCCGCCTTTCTATTTGCCGACCCGATGCATCTGAATGATACTGGCCACCGCATCGTTTTCGACGCTTTAATAAACGACCTGCGAAATAACCAGTGAGATCTATCCTTGGCATTTCAGCCTTTTATCATGACAGCGCCGCAGCTCTGGTAGTTGACGGCCAGATCGTTGCTGCGGCCCAGGAAGAAAGGTTTTCCCGCGTAAAACACGACCAGAGGTTTCCCTCTCATGCAATTAAATATTGTCTGGAAGAGGCCGGTATCTCGATCGAGCAGCTCGATGCGGTAGTCTTTTACGAAAAGCCACTCTTAAAATTCGAGCGGCTGATGGAAACCTACCTGGCATATGCTCCGCGCGGCCTAAGGTCCTTTATGAAGGCCCTTCCGCTCTGGGTTGGTCAAAAGCTCTTCCTGCCGCGAGAGATCGACAGGGGCCTCGATAATCGGTATGAGGGCCCGATATATTTTACGACCCATCACGGGTCTCACGCCGCGAGTGCCTTTTTCCCTTCGCCATTTAAGGAAGCTGCGATCATAACCTTTGACGGTGTTGGCGAGTGGAGCACGTCAACTTGGGGAGTGGGGCGTGACAACAGGATCGACCTGCAGAAGGATATCCGTTTTCCTCATTCGCTCGGCCTGCTCTACAGTGCATTCACGTATTACACCGGTTTTAAGGTCAATTCCGGCGAGTACAAGCTGATGGGATTGGCACCGTACGGAGAACCCCGCTTCGCGTCAACGATCTTTGACCATCTTATCAATCTTAAAGAGGACGGTTCATTTTGGCTGGATCAAAGCTATTTTAATTATTCAGCAGGATTGACGATGACTGGCGATAAATTCCACGAGCTATTTGGCGAGCCTCCGCGTTCGACGGATGAGCCGCTGACGCAATTTCACATGGACATTGCCGCGAGCATCCAAAAAGTTACAGAAGAAGTAATGATGCGGATCGTTCGCCACGTCAAGAAGGAAACGGGACTTGATAATTTATGTATGGCGGGCGGAGTTGCACTGAATTGCGTTGCGAACGGAATTATTCAGCGTGACGGGCCGTTCAAAAATGTATGGCTGCAGCCCGCGGCCGGAGATGCCGGAGGAAGCCTGGGGGCCGCCTTATTCACCTGGTATCAATTATGGGATAACCCGCGCGAGCCCGTGGCTCCTGACAGCCAGCGCGGCACGCGCCTTGGGCCCGAATACAGTAATGATAAGATCAAGGCATATCTCGGATCGGTAAATGCAGCTTCCACGTTTTACGATAATGATGACGATCTATGCGCCGCCATCGCCAAACTTCTGGAGGCGGGAAAGGTGGTGGGCCTGTTTCAAGGCAGAATGGAGTTTGGGCCGAGGGCTCTCGGCGGACGAAGCATTATCGGAGACCCGCGCAGGGCCGAGATGCAGTCCAAGATGAATCTGAAGATCAAGTTTCGGGAATCGTTTCGCCCGTTCGCCCCGAGCTGCCTGACCGAGCGAGTATCGGATTACTTCGATCTCGAAGGCGAAAGCCCGTATATGCTGCTCGTGGCCCCGGTTCGCAAAGAAATTCGAAAGCCATTAACTGCCGAGCAGGAAGATCTGTCCGGAATTGACAAGCTGAACGGTCAAAGATCAGAGCTGCCGGCGATAACGCACGTTGATTACTCTGCCCGGATCCAAACCGTGGACCGTGACCGGAACCCGAGATATTATAAAATCCTCAAGGCATTTGAAGCCCTGACGGGATGTGGGGTCGTCATCAATACGTCATTCAACATTCGCGGTGAACCAATTGTCTGCCTTCCAGAGGAAGCGTATAAATGCTTTATGTTCACCGATATGGATGCCCTTGTGATGGAAGACTTTATATGTCTCAAAGAGGATCAGCCTGAAATGCCGGGCAGTGAGGAATACAAGAGCCAGTTTAAACTCGACTAACACCTATATGGCCAAGCGTACCGGGATCGTTTCAGAATTTTACGCCTTTATTCGCGAGAATAAGGCATATTGGCTAGTGCCGATCAATATCTGTGTCCTTATGCTGGCCGGATTGATCGTCCTCGGTGCGGTCGGCGGCGGTGCTGCCGCTCCATTTATCTACACTCTCTTTTAAACAGATGTCCCTTGTCCAGCTCAATTGGAATCCGAATAAACGTGAACTTCGCTCGTTTGGTGCGAT
>JBGTCF010000035.1:0-4468 GCA_041748975.1 Pyrinomonadaceae bacterium | reverse complement strand
TATCGAGAATATTCCCGGTGCTCCCAATCACGCCGGTATTCGTGCGCGGTTTGGTCCTGACGGCAAGCTTTTCGTTACGACGGGTGATGCTACCGATTGGAATCTCGCCCAGAAACTCGATTCGCTAGCCGGCAAAACGCTCCGTTTGAATGACGACGGTTTGGTGCCGCCTGACAATCCCTTTGTCAAAACGCCTGGCGCCCGGCCCGAGATCTGGAGCTACGGCCATCGTAATGCCCAGGGCCTCGCATGGCAGCCCGGATCTGGATTGATGTTTCAGACCGAGCATGGCCCAAGCAGCTTCGAGGGTAAAGGATCGGGCGGTGACGAGGTAAATATCGTCGAAGCCGGGCAGAACCTCGGTTGGCCGGTTATCCATCATAACGAGAAACGCGATGGAATGGTCTCGCCGCTGCTCGAATATTCACCTGCATGCGCTCCGGCGAGCGCGATGTTTTACAACGGTTTGGGCTTTCCTGAGCTGAAAGGCAATTTCTTTTTCGGCTGCCTTCGCGGTGCCAAGATAATACGCGTTGTTTTGGACGGACGTCGTGTTGTGAGCCAGGAGAATATGCTTCCCGGCGTTTATGGACGCATCCGCGAAATGGCCGAGGGTCCCGATGGCTACATTTATTTTTCTACCTCGAATCGCGATGGCCGCGGCCGGGCGGCGTCTGACGACGACCGGATAATCAGGCTGGTGCCGGCTAGGTAACGGGGTCCCGAGTACGGATCACTCGCCCTTTCTCTGTTTTTCTTTAAGGTGCTTCGTCGTATTCTCAGTGACGGAAGTAAAACCGGCGGGCTGAGTGAGCTCGGGCACCGCAAACATTCTGTCGAGTTCCGCTTGTCCGGCCGCATCTGACGATCTGTCATGGACCTCTGTACGGGGAACCGTCAAGAACACCCCGTTCAATATAAATGCAAGGCCGATGAAGAAGGTGACTGCACCGAGTGCTGCTAAAAAGATCACATCTTCATCTGTCATTGCCATGCTAACCAGCGAAATGCCGATGGCAGTGCCGAGACCGATACACGCTAGGATCACTCCGGTTCGCATCCCACGAAGGCGTTTTTGTTGAGGCGATTCGAGAAACTTTTCGATCTGAGGCAAAATTTCTTCGGTGACAACCGCCAATTCGTCGGCGGTCCTTGTTTCCCGAATCTTGGCCGCGATAGCCCTGCCGATCTCATCACGCGCGCTCACAGCGGATGCTGTAATACTGTCGGGGGAAGCTACGGCGGTACGCACTCTGCCAAGATCGGCGCCGCAGGCTCGGCAAAACTGGTTTGCCTGTCGATCTTCAATTCCGCAAGCTGGACAAAACATCTAATAATCTCCTAACGCGTTAACGACCGTGGCTCAAGCTGAGTTCCCTGGTCTTCGGAATTCAAACTATTTCGTGCTATTTCCAGTTCGGCGACATGCTCTGCTGTAAGCCGCGGGTAATGAAGGTCCATCGCCTCAAGGGTCTGGACTATCACTTCGGAAACTGCCAGGCGTGTAAACCATTTCGTGTCCGCGGGGATAATGTACCACGGAGATTCGCGCGTCGATGTGGCCTCGATCGCCTCGGTGTACGCGTGCATGTAATTATCCCAGAATCCGCGCTCCTTGACGTCGCCCATTGAGAACTTCCAGTTCTTTTCCTTTTCATCGATCCGGGAAAGAAAACGGACCTTCTGTTCATTTTTCGAAACATTCAGAAAAATTTTAATCACATGTATCCCGTTCTCGTACAGATGGTCTTCCCAATCGCGGATGTGCTTGAAGCGTTTATTCCAGATGTCTTTGTCATCTTTGGCGTACGCCGGGAGCGGCTGATTTTGAAGTATGGCTGGATGCACCCTTACGACAAGCACCTCTTCGTAGTGTGAGCGGTTAAAGATGCCGATCATTCCGCGGCCCGGAAGGTTTTTCTGACAACGCCAGAGATAGTCATGGTCCAGCTCTTCGCTTGATGGCTGTTTGAACGAGACGACGTGGCAGCCCTGCGGATTGACGCCGCTCATTACATGTTCTATCGCCCCGTCCTTTCCGGCAGCATCCATCGCCTGAAAAATGATAAGCAATGAATGCACATTCTGGGCATAAAGCATGTCCTGCTGAACTTTGAGCCGTTCGACGTTTTTGTCCAGGTCTTTTACAGCGTCCTTCTTGTCTGTATAATCGCCGGTAAAATCGGTCGGATGATCCGTGAGGTTTAGTTTTGATCCCTCGGCTATGCGAAATTTGTCGATTTTCATTTGGAAGACAGGTTAACACATATGTATCTAAGATCATTAGGCTATTGTCTCTTCGCCTGCATGGCCTTTGCCGTAACTATGTCGGGCCAGACGCGACTAGTTTCGCAAAAGATTTCGCTCGCCGGTGGAAAACATATCCCGCTCGATCTGCCTGCCGATCTCGAGATAATACCCGCGGCTGAGGGGCTAAAACGTGTTCGGTTTTTCGCTAAAGCCCCCGACGGGCGGATATTTGTCACCGATCTATATAACCTGACGGACAATCGGCGTGGTGCGATATACATCCTGGATGGCTGGAATGAACAGACCGGCAAATTTTCGGCCGTTCTTCCGTACATGACGAATCTGCGAAATCCCAACAGTGTCCAGTTCCACACCGATCAGTCAGGGCAGGACTGGCTGTATATCGCCGAAACGCACCAGCTAACAAGGCGGCGGTTTACACGTGGCGAATCTAAACCCTCCGATACCCGACCGAAGGTCCTCGCGACATTTCCCGACTACGGCCTGAGCTACAAGTATGGCGGATGGCACTTGACCCGCACTATCGCTTTTTCGCCTGCGGGCAAGCTGTATGTGTCAGTCGGCTCGAGCTGCAATTCATGCGTCGAAAAGGAAAAAGTTCGAGCAAGCATCATCGAAATGAACCCGGACGGCAGTGGCCAGCGTGAATACGCCCGAGGCTTGCGCAACGCGGTCGGGATGCGCTGGATCGGAAATTTTCTCTTTGCTACCAATCAGGGTTCGGACCACCTCGGTACCCGACGTCCGGACGAGACGTTTTATACGGTCAGGACCGGCAGCGATTACGGCTGGCCGTATTGCCATTCTTCGAGCGGCCGTATATTCGCCGATCCGAAGATCAAACGGGCCTCCGCATGCCGCGGCGTGCCTGTTCCATATGCATCCTTTCCCGCACGGTCATCGGCACTTGGCTTTGACTTTTTTGACGACCCGGACACGCCGGGCTCCTTCAAGGACGCCTTTGTCGTTTCGCTGCACGGCTCGACAAATAAGGCCATCGGCCGCGGATATAAGATCGTCGTAATGCGAAAAGGCCAAAAGCTACAGGACCTGGTTACCGGCTTTCTCAGATCCGGCAAGGTCGTCGGCAGACCATGTGACATTCTCAAGCATGATTCCACTTCCTTTCTCTTTAGCGACGACCATTCCGGCATCGTGTATTTGGTTCGCCAAAAGCGACGGGCCGCTTAGTCGCGGGCGTAGTTTTGCCGATCACCGTGGTACGATATTTAATTGCGCTGGCGGAAAGTTTATGAATATCGGCATTACGGTTTATCCAACATATGGCGGCAGCGGGATCGTTGGGTCTGAGCTGGGCCGCGACCTTGCTGAACGCGGGCATAACGTCCATTTTATCTCGTCGTTTTTGCCGACGCGCCTGACTGAGCTAAGCGAACGCATTCACTTTCATGAAGTCGAAATGATGTCGTATCCGCTGTTTGAACACCAGCCTTATGACCTCGCTCTTGCGACCAAGATGGCGACCGTTGCCCGGGCCGAAAAGCTCGACCTGCTGCATGTTCATTACGCGATCCCGCATTCGATCTCGGCGATCCTGGCACGCGAATCGATCAAGCAAAAACGCTATGTGCCGGTCATCACCACGCTGCACGGAACCGACATCACACTAGTCGGGGCCGATCGGTCGTACTTGCCGATCACGCGATATGGCCTGCAGCAATCTGACGGCGTGACAGCCGTATCGAAGTTTCTGAAACAGGCGACGATCGAGACTTTCGATTTTGACGAGATCGAGGTCATACCAAACTTCATTTGCGAAAAGCACTACCGCCGGCTCGAGGATTCGCCGCTGCGTACGGAGCACAGCCCAAACGGCGAACGGCTGCTGGTCCACGTTTCTAACTTCCGAGCTGTAAAGCGGCCGGCGGATTGTGTCGAGATACTCGCTAAGGTCCGCGCAGCCGGTGTCGATGCCAAGCTGATTATGGTCGGCGACGGGCCTGAACTTTCGGCGGTTACCTATCGCGCAGAACAGCTGGGAATGAACGGCTCCGTTGTGTTTGTCGGGAAACAGGCGAATATCTCAGACTACCTCGGAATCGCCGATGTTTTCCTCCTGCCGTCTGAACTCGAATCATTCGGCCTTGCTGCACTCGAAGCACAAGCTTGTGAAGTGCCTGTAATCGCGACCCGTATCGGGGGCATCCCGGAAGTCATAAATGAAGGCGAAAGCGGA